>DATFWO010000112.1:0-56092 GCA_035259205.1 Burkholderiales bacterium
GTCATCCTGAGCGCGCCGTCCACGGCGTCCCAGAAAATGAGCTGCGCACCATTCGCATTGCGTCCGCGCTGGCCGCTGAACGACGCGGGCGCCGAATCGGGCGCGCTGTTATCGTTCCAGAGCAAGTCTGAAATCGCACCCATCCCGCTGGTCGAGGCCTCCTCAAGGCCCGCCCAATGCTCCGGAGATGTGTGGTCGATACCGGCCTCGCCGGGCTTCGTCCGCAGTGATATCGCCGGCCGGCCGGTTGTGGCCGGGGCATCGCCGCTCATCGTATCGATACCCTCCGCGGCACCGACAGGTCCGGCCTGACACTCGAACGCGATGACGCCGCCCGCCAGTAACAGGCCGCAAATTGCGCAGTGCACGCCGCGAATTACCATCGGATGCTCGTCCGGATTTGTTGGGCTGCCCATGCGCACACTTGGGATCGCCGGCAGCGAGCGTCAACTACGCACAAATCATGCCAGATTCGCAACGTCAGTGCAGCAACGACATCTGAAAAAAATCTAACGTTCTTTCAGAGGGTTAATGGCGCCTATGCGCCGAGCCGGAGCCGCTTGGGAACTGACTTGTAAAATTTTCCGACAAAATCGACCACTGAAGAGGGGCTGCGAGGAGCTGCCTTACTAGGTGCCTTTATGCTTCATGCGCTTTCGGAGCAGCCGGACGCGTGGCTTTCGCGTTCGAGCCTCCCACGCGACTCGTGTCGCCCAGTGCCGGCGCAACAGCCAGAGCGGTAGCACGAGCAGCGCACCCGGGGCCGCAAGCGCCAAAGCGTATGCACACCATTTCGCCAGCTGGCGTGTCTGCTTTCCCCTGGCGGTGTCTTCGGGCGGGTTCATATGCTTGGGTCGGCGGACAACAGCAAGATCGGTGCCACCGCGGCGAGTCTGATGCAGCAGCAGTGGAACTGCTGCGCCGCCCAAGGCACAGGTGTGGGTGGGGTCTTCCCCTGGAAATTGTCAACGTCTTAAGGAAATCAAGAGGTTAAACATCGAGGCTGTCCGGGCACTGGCTGGCCGAAACCGTCGCTGCGAATTCGACGGACAGCCCAAGGGTCGATCGCCCCCACACCGGCCGCCAGCGGGCGGCCGGTGAAACGGCAACGTCGGAACGACGCATTCTCAGCGGCCGAACGACGATTGCCGCTTCGCAATCTCGTCAGGTCACCGCACGGCGCAGCGGCTGCCGCTGCTCCTCCCCGCCCAGTTCTTCGAGTATCGCGAGCGCACGTGCCATGGAAAAGTCGCGCGTCTTTTGATGGAACGCCTTCGCGTTGTCCGCCATCATGTAGCCGTGGAGCACGCCCGGGAAAATGTGCACCTCCACGTTTTTCATCCGCGCGGGCACGCTCCGATACGCGTCCTGCACCGGTGGCGGAGCGGCGCGGTCCTGGTCGCCCCAGATGATGCAGACGGGCTGCGTCACGCCCTCGAGCTCCTTCAGATAGTCCAGCATCTGCGTGCCGTGACAGGAAATGCCGGCATCGTATCCCAGACGCTTGGGGCCGAGTATCGCGTAGGGGCCGCCATAGCAGAAGCCCATCGTCGCGGCGCGTCCGTTGAATTGCGGCAGCTTGCGAACTTCGGCCAGCGTATCTGCCATGTCGGCTTCGCCGGCTTTTATTTTTTCGAGGCGCGGCTGCGAACGGCTCGCCGAGCGGTCGTCCCCGCGCGGCAATGGACCCGGAACCGAGCGCCAAAAAAGATCGGGAGCCGCAGCGATGTAGCCGTGCGAGGCGAACTCGTCCGCGATGGCGCGTACGTCGCCATCGACGCCGTGTACCGCGGAAGCGAGCACGATCGCCGGAGCTTTTCTGCCGCCGTCGGGCGTCACCAGATAGCAATCGAACTCGCCGCCACTACTCGAACGAATCTTGATGTCTTTGCTGCGTGGCATATTTTCTCCCCCTCCTGTGCTTGGCGCACGAACTCGTGCACCGTGGTTACGTAAAGGTCCTCTGGTTACCCGGTCATCCATCCAGCGTCACGGCGTTATTTGACGAGCCCTTCGACCTTCATCGCCTCCTGCACCTTCGGGCGCGCCGCCACGCGCTCGGCGTAAGCCTTCAAGTTGGGCCACTTGGCGAGGTCGATGTCGACGCGGGACGACCATCTCAATATGGTAAACAAATAGGCATCGGCGACGGTGAACTTGTCACCCATCAGGTACTGGCGTCCGGCCAGCTGCTGATTGAGCCAGTCGAAGCGCTTGCCGAGGTTTTCCTTCGAAATGACCTTGTAGGCATCCGGCGTCGTGGGCCGGAACATCGGCCCGAAAGTCTTGTGCAGCTCCGATGTGGTGAAGTTCAGCCATTCCTGTACTCGGTAGCGCTCGGACGTGCCCGCGGGCGGGACCAGTCCCGAGGCGGGCTGCTTGTCTGCGATGTACTGCACGATAACCGGGCCTTCGGTCAGGCGCTCGCCATTGTCCAGCTCCAGCACCGGCACCTGACCCTTCGGGTTGATCGTCCAGTAGTCCATGCCTGACTTGGTCTTCTTCTCCTGATTGTTGACCTGCTCCAGATCGAACTGCGCGCCGGACTCGCGCAGGACGATGTGAGGTGACAGCGAACATGCACCAGGAGCGAAATAAAGCTTCATGAGGTTGCCTCCTTGGAATCGAGAAGTTTCGGAAGTCCTGCCGCGGGCGGGCCGATATCATACAGCGCAGGCTGAATGAAAGGAACGCGCGCAGCGCGCAATCGCTCGCCACTCCCGAGAATCAGCGCGCACGAGGTCCGAGACCAGGGCATGCCCCTCCCGCTGGTCGTAATCGCACACCGGACCCGGAGAGTAGGTCGGTGCACGTCATGTTGATGGCGGAAGAGTTGAGCCCGCTAGGTTCTGTCCACTCGCTCAAGCCGCGCTGACAACCATCGCGTACACCGTCAGCATGATCTCGGCCACGATCAGGAGAACGATATACCACTCCAGCCTCAAGGAGTGGCGACTGTGCAGCAGCTCGATGAGCGTTCGCACAGTCTTCGATATGAATTTGAGCTTGCGCTCCAGCGCGGCGTGCCGCTCGCGAATCTCGAACTCGTCCTCAACGCGCAGAAACAGCCCTTCCAGCTCCGGGTGGTCCCAGAGCGTTTCCGGTTTTTCGCTGATTTCCACGCGTCCCATCATGGTCTGCTCGGACAGCAGCATGGCACCGATCTGCTTGAGGAGCTGACGCACGTCGCCTCCCAAACGGCCCTTCTGCTCCAGGTCGTGCGCCAGCGGCTCGATCCGGTCGAAGCTCTGTCCAACACGGGACTCGTACATCGCGAGGACAACGCTCTTGCTCAGCACATCGGCGATCACCTGCAGCCGTTCAGCCGTGAGGGTTTCCAGGTGCAGGGCATCGCCCTGCATGCCTTCGTGGCTTGCGGGATCGACACGTATTTCCACCTCTTCCGTCTCCGGCTTGTCGTAGCGCTCTTCGAGCAGCGGTTCCAGGGTTGCGAGGAATGCCGCTTCCGCACGCGCCGGCGCTCCGAAGAAGACGATCACACCGTAGCGGAACAGCACCGCGAGTCCTCCGCCGTCTACGGCTACCGTGAGGGGGTTCATTGCGACGATCTCGTCCGTCTGGTGTGCGCGCAGGCCGATGCGCTCCGCGAGCAGCAGGGCTCTGGCCTTGAACCCACGGCCCGAAAGCATTGCAGCTGGAATGGTGCGCGGGAGACTGGTCAGCACCAGATCTGCGTGAGCGGGAAGAGAGTCACGGCCGACCTGCTCTAATTTCGCTTCGGGAAGGACGATATCGCGGATAAGCATGACGACCTCTGGTGCGTTTACGGCCAGGAAAAGTGGCGGAGGTGAATCATAGGCGCCGCAGTTGTCGTTTTTGTGTCCGTTGGGCCGAACTGAAACCACTGGCTCGTAGCGTCGGTAACTATCGGAATGACTGCGCAAAACTGTGGCCGCGGCATTGTGACGGTGCGGTGTCGGGGAGTAGCGACAGGGGTCAATACAATTCTTCTCATCCGATTTTCTGGGGCGGGCGGGAAACTTCGGCGCGGGTACCGGGGCCTGTTCATTAATCGAACCAGACTGTATTTCTTCGGAAAAGGAGGGCACGGTGGATGGCCTTTTGTGCGGCAAGGTTGCAATAGTGACGGGCGGAGCAGCCGGAATCGGCAAAGCGATTTGCGAGGTCTTCACGGCGCACGGAGCGAGCGTCGTGATCAACGGTCTTCCTGGTGATCCGGTAGACGCGGCGGTGCGCAACGCGCGAAAAGCTCACGGCCATGCCGTTGGCCACGTCGGAGACGTGGGAACGGTCGAAGGCGCGAACGGCTGCGTGATGACGGCGCTCGATACATTCGGCAAGCTGGACGTACTGGTGGCGAATGCGGGCCTGTTTCCAGAGCTGGAGAAAGTACAGGACCTGCCCCTGGAGCGGTTCGAGGAGTTGCTGCGCACCAATATCGGCGGAGTCTATCTGCCGGTGCGCGCCGCAATCCCAGCGCTGCGGAAGACCAGAGGCGCCATCGTTGCGGCGGGTTCCGAAGCGGCGCTCCACGGCCCCGTGGAGGGTGTCAGCTATGGGGCGACGAAGGATTGGGTGAGTGCATTTATCCGCGGGGTGGCGGTGGAACAGGCCGAGTACGGTGTACGTGCAAACGTCGTGGCGCCTGGCCGCATCGCCGCCGACAGGCCGCCGCGCGGCGGCGACGCGAGTGCGACCGCGGCGTTGATGCCGCTAGAAGCGGTTCCGCTGGGCCGGCGCGGCACGCCCGAGGAAGCCGCCAATATCTATCTGTTCCTCGCCTCCGATCTCGCAAGCTACGTCACCGGGGCGGTGTATACGGTGGACGGCGGCGCGACGGCTAACGCGGATGTTTCACCACCGCGCAGGACGCGGCGCGAATCCACCACTTCATTCCACCCGGCGCCATAGGCTCGCCAGCCAAGGCTGCTGCTCGCGCGGCAGGCCGGGAGGGCGGTAATAGTGCGTGAGCTCGACGAAACCGGCCGCCGTCACATATCGGCGCCAGGTCTCGAGATCGTGATACGCGCCGTAGCGTCCGCCGCTCCAGCCCTCTTCGTTGTGACCGCGCGGATTGGAGGCGAACAGCACGCCTCGCGGCTTCAAAGTCGCGCGCAGTTCCTGCAGCACCCGGAGTATTTCCCGGCCGGGCACGTGAAATAGCGCGGCATTGGCGAACACGCCGTCGAAATGTCTGTCAGGTAAATCGAGCTTGAGGAAGTCCTGCTCCCATACCACGCAGCCGCTGTTAACGCGCGCCATCGCGGCAAGCCGCGCAGCGCCTTCCAGACCGACCGCGCTGTGGCCGAGTTCGACAAAGGTTTTGAGGTCGCGTCCCGGCCCGCAGCCGAAGTCTAGTATCGTGAACGGCGGCTCGGCCTCGATGTACTGCAACAATGCGCCGATGTTCTGGCTGACGTCGTGATCGCGCGTGCCTCTCCAGAAATCTTCGGCGTGCCGGTTGTAGTGCTCCAGGGTGCGCGATGCAATTGCTTCCAGTTCCCGCGGGTTCATTGCTGAATCTCGAGCTTCGCTTCCTTGACCACCTTCGCCCACTTGTCGAGCTCGGCGCGCAGAAAAACGACGAAATCCTCGGGCGTGCTCATGACGTAGTCGTTGCCTGCCCGCGCGAGCCTTTCTTTTACGTCCGGAGCGCCCAGCGCTTTCACCGATTCGTTGTAGATCCGGCGCACGAGCTCCGGCGGCATGCCGCCAGGCGCATAGAAGCCGTACCAGCCGATCGCGCTGTAGCCCGGGATCCCCGATTCGGCGACCGTCGGCACTTCCGGCAGCTCGCTGAAGCGCTTGATCCCCGTGACCGCGACGGCGCGCAGCCTCCCGTTCTGGACCGGGCCGAGAAGCCCGATCGTAGCGCCGAACGAGAAGTCGATCTCACCACTCATCACGCCGATGGACGCAGGCCCCGCTCCCTTGAACGGCACGTGCACCCAGCGGATACCCGCCATCGACTGGAACAGCTCGCCGGCGAGATGCGGGCCGCCGCCCGTCCCGGAGGACCCGTAGGTGAGCCGGCCCGGGCGCGCTTTCGCGAGCGCGATGAGGTCTCTCACGGTTCTTACCGGCACCGAAGGATGACCCACCAATATGAACTGCACGGAAGCGAGCTGCGAGATGTGCGCGAAATCCCTGAGCGGGTCGTAGGGCAGCTTCGAGCGGACGGCGGGGTTGATCGCGAACTCGGTCGAAGACGCGAGCAGCGTATGACCATCGGGCGTCGAGCTCGGCGCCGAGGACGCCCGCCCCGCCGGGACGGTTTTCGACCACGAACGTCCCCCCGGTCTGCTCGACCAGCTTTTGCGCTAAGGTTCGTGCCACGGCGTCTATGCCTCCACCAGGACTGTACGGGACGATGATGCGCACCGGGCGGGCAGGCCAGACCGGGGCGGGACCCGTCTGGGCCCCTGCCGGTATTGCGAACCCGCACGCGACGCCGAATGCGAGCGCAAGGCATCCGCCACGCCTAAGCTTCATCGCTGCTCCCAGGGACCAGTCAGTTGACACTCCGTGGATATTAACGTGAAATAACAATATGATGGGCGATGAAGAGCCCGTGGCTATGGTTCGCGGCGATGAGGGATACGCCGCGAACGCAGGAAGCCGCGGAGCCAACAGCAAGCCGGCGCGGTAAACCGAAACTCAAGCTCCACGTTATGGAACCATGGCCTTAAGCAGCCATCTATTCGTTTAACCAAACCACCACTAAGAGGAGCTACCCGTGAACAAGCTGATTACCGTATTAGTCGCTACCGCCTTTGCACTCGGCTCGGCCGCAGGCTTTGCCGCAGATACGACAAAGAAAGAGGAGCTGACCAAGGAAGAGCGTGCGGACATGCGGGCCCGGGCGGACAAGCTCACCACTGCTCGCGCGCAAGGGCAGCCGGAGCACCACGTCGCCCCCGAAGAGCACCACGCGCAAAAACATCAAACCAAGAAGTCGAAGAAAACCGCTCCCGCCAAGAAGTCCGAGCCGAAGGCGTAACTTCCGTTTCTCTGCAAAGGGCAGGGGCGACCCTGCCCTTTTTGTTCGCACTGCCGGGACTACTCAGGATCAGAGATCCGGGAAAGGGACCAGGGACCGGGAACTGAAAGCGAGTCGCCGATCGCAGTTCACGGGTCACCGCCCACATCGAGGTCCGCCCACACCCCGGCATGATCCGAAGGCCAGAGTGTAGGGTCGGCGGTACTCCCCTCGTTGAAGCACACGCGGCTCTCCGCGACATGCACCGAGCCGGAGACCCAGATGAAGTCTATGCAGCGATCCATCCGCGGCCGGGAAGGATGGGAAATCTGTCCGTCGCTGTCCGCGAGCGGCGTAAACGCGGTCGGGGCGGTCTGCGTTGGCCGCAGGCGCGTTGCCATGAGCGCAGCCGACGGCATGTCCAGCGTCGCGTTGAAGTCGCCGCAGACGATCTGCGCGGGGACGTCGTCCCGGCTGTCCAGCCACGCGAGCAACTGCTGGACCTGAAACAGGCGCAGTGAATCATCCCCGCGGGACATGTACAAGTGGGTCACGAAGACGTCGACCGGCGTTTTCCCGACGACAACGCGGGCGACCAGCGCCACGATGTCCCGCGTTCGATAGTCCAGATTGCCCGTCTCGATCACGGGAAAGCACGTCAGCAGCGCCTCAGCCTCGATTGCAGCGAGGCCGTTCACCCGCGTCTGCTGGACCAGGTTGTACTCGATGCCGAGCCGCTCGCGGGCCGCTTTTTGTATCCAGCGCGCCGTCTGCAACGGAAGGCACACCTCGTTCAGCGCGAGCACGTCGGGCCGGATCGCGCCAAGCTGCTCGATCACGAGGTCGCGGCGCAAATCCCAGCGCTTGTGGTCCTGTTCCAGGTTCAGGGTAGCAACGCGGAAGGTCATCTAGCTAGTTTCGAGTTTGAAGTTTCGAGTTGAAGTTTCAAGCGTCGCTGATTTTTCACTCGGCACTCAGTGCTCGACATTCGTCCCGTGTCGTTAGCGGCGTACGAGCAATCCGTTCGTTTCTCCGCGTGTGCGTAGCCGCTGGCATTGCGCGTCGGTGAGTCGCGTATTTTCCGGGGCGGTGTCGGTCTGCATGAGATTGCCGGCCTCGACGCTGTGCTCGCCGCTGTCGGACAGGAGGTGTACCAGCTCGTGGGCCAGCACGCGCGACAGATCCCGCGCTCCGTACGCGACCCACACGGTATCGGCGAGCTCGGGGCGCGTCGCGGCGTTTCCGCGGCCGACGGCTTCCGCGTCGTATGCGGGCCGATTCTTCGTGTCATCCACGAAGAATATCGCGGGCCTGGCGACCGCCATTCCGCGCAGCAATTCTCTCGATACCGGGGTGGAGTAGGAATGGAATTTTCTCGGCGCATCGAGCAGCTGCAACTCGGCGCCTGCAAGCACGATGCCGCACGGCTCAAGAAGCTCCATGGCCTCCCACAACCCCGTGACGGCCTCGTCGGGCAGCCAGCGCGCACCCTGGAATAAGTAAAGGGTCGGCCGCAATTCGTGCGAGGGGGCCGCGGTCCCGGACGGCGGCTCCCCAGAGACTGCGTGGGTCTCGACCACGCGGATCGACTCGGCCCCCAACACCGGCAATGCGGTGAGCGCGAGCAGGAGCGAAGCAAAAACGCGCAAGATCGTGACCGCGAAGCGCACGAGCAGCCCTTGAAGCCGATCACGAGTCACTGGGGTGTACTCCATGAACCACGGATTGTCGAATGACAGCGGCGTACTCCTGGGCATGGATGCTACCATCGTCCGCCGTACAGGGTCTGAGCTAAACTCACACTTCGTGCGGCGCGAACCACACCGTGCGCAGCGGGTCCATCGAATATCTCTGGAAGGCAGGAACATGGAACACGATGACACCCCGGCGGGACGCCTGCTTACCCGCCGCGAAATGCTTGGATTGATGGGCGCCGCGCTACTCGGCCGCAGCCTGCCGGCCGGCGCGCAGGAGCGGCCGTCGTGCGTCGCGCGCCCACAGCAGATGGAAGGCCCGTTCTTCGTGGATACCGGACTCAACCGTTCCGACATCCGGTCCGATCCAGGGACGGGTGCCGTGCGGCCCGGCCAGACGCTGCAGGTCATGTTCAGGGTCTCCCGCGTAAGCGGGGGAGGATGTGCGCCCCTGCCGGGTGCGCACGTGGAGCTGTGGCAGTGCGATGCCGCGGGCGTCTACTCGGGTGTGAGGGAAGGCGGCGACGCGGCGGGCCAGAAATTCCTGCGGGGCTACCAGGTGACCGACAATGCGGGCACCGCGCGCTTCACCACGATCTATCCCGGATGGTACCCCGGCCGAACGGTGCACCTGCACTTCATGATACGAAGCGCCCGCTCTGCCGCGGTGCGCGAAGAGTTCACTTCCCAGCTCTACTTCGACGACGCGACGACGGATCGGGTGCATGCGCTCGCTCCCTACGCGGGCCGCGGGCCGCGCACGGTAAAAAACGGCGGCGACGGCCTCTACCGGCAGGGTGGAGCGCAGCTGCTGCTCGCGGTGCGGGAGCACGGGCAAGGTCTGGCCGGGACGTTCGACGTGGGACTTCAGGCGTGAACTGCTTTCGATTGGCCTGGATTGTTGAGGGCGGAGCTGTGGCAAAATAGAAATCCCACCGAAATTTGCCAAATCCCGGTGATTCCGAATTCGACTGGAGGAATTTCGACATGGCAGCCAAGACCGAGCAGAAACCGGCAACGTCAGCGGACGGCTACGACCACACGTTCAAGGCGATTCACGACCACGAGATACCGTGGGAAAACGACGACGTGCGCGGCATGCTGACGCTTCCGCCCGGAGTGCAGGTGAAGGTCCTGAACTACGATCCGAAAATGAAGCGGCTCGACATGAAGCAGCGCTTTCCCCCCGGATACGTCGAGCCGGCGCACACGCACAAGAGCTGGCATTCGATCCTCGTGACGAAGGGCCGCATGTGCGTCGCCGGGAAGGACCTGCGCCCCGGCGATTACGTCTTTGGCTGGGACATCCCCCATGGACCTTACGAGTATCCCGACGGCTGCGAGGTGTTCATCGTCTATATGGGCGACGCCTCGCATGTATGGGAGAAGAAGGATCTCCTCGAGCACAAGAACATCTGGAAGCCGGAGACCGATGAAGGAAAGAAGGGTGTCGAAGAGCACATTGCGAAGCGCAAGACAGACACCAAGCATGGCGTGTGACGAGTTGACGAGGTGACGGTAACCGTCATCCCTCCGCACTCATCCGTCATCCCTCATCCTTCATCCCTAAAAAAGGGCCCCGCTGCGGCGGGGTTTTTTTATTGCTGTCGCAACGTGCCAGGCGTAACGTAGTAAGTTATCTGCGGATTTTTCGGAATGTGACCGATGAGCGTCGAGCGCCAAACACCCAAGGTCGCGTGCTTGCCGAACGGCCCGTACTACCTCCTCAACGATACGACGCCAACCGCGGTGCCCAACTTGTGCCGTGCCAATGGCGAGTCGTGTGCCACGGTTCGAGGGATAGCCCTCTGCCGCTGTGGCGGTTCCAGCCGCAAGCCGTTCTGCGACGGTACACATGGAACCAATGGCTTCACCGATCGGCGCACCGCTGACGACAGCCGGAATCAACGTACCAGTTACGCCGGCAAGCGGATCACCGTCCACGACAATCGCGGCATCTGTGCCCACGCGGGGTTCTGCACCGATCGTCTCAAAGCAGTGTTCCGGATGAACCATGAGCCCTGGATAGACCCCGATGGCGCAAGCGCTGAAGAGATCATTGAAACGATCAGGAAATGCCCGTCCGGCGCGCTGAGCTATTCGATCGGGAACGTCGAATACCGTGATCAAGACCGCGAGCCGATGGTGAGGGTGACCGACGATGGCCCCTACGCGATCACAGGCGGGATCGAGCTGGTGGGTGTGACATTTGGTGACGGTGCGTCGAAAGAACATTACACGCTATGCCGCTGCGGCGCGTCGAAGAACAAGCCGTTTTGCGACGGGTCCCATTGGCATGTCGGTTTCCGGGACAGTGCGCGCTGATATGCGTATCGAGCCGTCCGACGACGTCATCGGAGCCGCGATCAGCGACGTGAACCTCGCGGCGCCGCTCACGGACGCGGACTTCGCCCGCATCGAGGCCGCGTTCAACAACCACGCGGTCGTCGTATTCCGGGAGCAGCACCTCGAGGAAGCGCAGCTGGTCGCCTTCGCCCGGTGCTTCGGCGAGGTGGAGCGGATCTTTCTCACGCAGTACTCGCACCCGCGCCATCCCGAGATCATGCTCGTCTCCAACATTCAGGAGAACGGCCGCGATATCGGCCATGCGGACGCCGGCCGAGTGTGGCACACGGACATGTCGTACACCGCGCGTCCGCCGCGTGCGACCTTGCTCTACGCGCTGGAGGTGCCTGTGGAAAACGGTGTGGCGCTCGGCGACACCCACTTCGCGAGCGCCGCGGCTGCGCACGACAGCCTGCCGGTGGAGACGCAGCGCCGAATCGCGGGTCTGCGCGCGATACATCAGGTCGCCGGGCGGCGCGCGCGGACCGGCACCGGGAAGCAGGACCAGGCCCAGCGCCTGGAGCAGCCGGCGGTCGAGCATCCGGTGGTGCGCACGCACCCGCACACGCGCCGGAAATGCCTCTACGTCAGCAAGGGAGAATGCGAGGGCATAGTGGGAATGCCGAAGGAAGAAGCGCTCGCGCTCATCGACGAGCTCGCCGATCGCATCGTCGAATCACGCTTTTGCCACACGCACCGCTGGCGGGTGCGCGATCTGCTGATGTGGGACAACTGCGCCGTGCAGCACATGGCGTCATTCGACTACCGGTGGCCGCGCCACCGGCGGCTCATGCAGCGGGTGACGGTGGGAGGGAGTGTGCCCCTCTAAGGGATGAGGGCGGAGGGATGAGGAAACCGAGCCTTAAGACCAAACAGCTTCAACGCAATGGTCGCAATGGAACAGCGATGGATGCTATGGATGGCGCGCTAGAGTAACGCGCGGTTCTGGACAGCTGGAAACTACAGTTCGTCGCCTGGGGGTCGCGCTAAAAAACTAGCGCGATGCTGCATAACGGTCGCTCCAACCGCTTGTCAGGCGCCTGGCACAAGGTTCAAGCCAAGCGCCGTGCTCGCACGGCCCAGGATCTCTCGCACAACTCCAGATTTCGCGTCAGCGTAATTCTGCATATGCCGCCAGGTCCGTGATGCCAGTTCGCGTTTTACGTCTTCGTATCTACGGCGCTCGTCCTCATGTGTCCGGAGCCAGTCGCGGAACACCAGCATCCGAGTGATTTCGTCGCATCCGAAAGAAAACACATGCAGATTGCTGTCGACGTCGGGAGACTTCAAAAGTCGGTGCTCGAACCAACCGGGCTCACGGATTCTCAGCGCGAACCCCTGTTCTGCCAGCGCTGGAACGTAGGATGACTCGTCGGCGGAGTCCGGTACGGCCAGGACCATATCGATGACAGGCTTTGCCGATAGACCAGGTACCGATGTAGAGCCCACGTGCTCGAGAAGCAATACCTTCCCGGCAAGCGCAGCGCGAATGCGGCCGGCCAGCAGCACGAACTTCGATGCCCAGGCGGAATCGTAGGGCGCCAGGTAAATGGTGCCGTTCAGGGGCTCAAGCGCGCCGATCGTCACTTCCGCAAGATACTGTTCGGTCGTTGCGGATTCGCCCTCTCGCCGATCGGGTTCCGTCACGCTCGCTCCGGCGCCTGCCCCATCTTCCCGCGCCTACCAACGCCCGAACGTGTTCACGAGCCCGAACCACAATGCACCAAGCTCGGCACCCATCGGTTCATTGCTGATCGAGGCAGTCTTGGCTACGGCGGTATGAACGAGCACCAACTTTAGTTCGGGATCGACGTAGATCGCTTGGCCATAAACGCCGCGCATTATGAAGCGCCTTTTCTCCCCCCGCATTATCCAGAATTGATAGCCGTACCCATTGGCCGGCGGCGACGCCTTGGGCGCAAATGTTGCCGGGTGCTTATGCCAATCGGTGGCTTCGAGCAGATAATCTTTGGGAATGATCTGCTTTCCGTTGAGCGAGCCATCGTTCGCGAGAAGATTCCCCAGTCGGCCCCAGTCACGCAGCGTTGCATTGAAGTGCGCGGCGCCCCGCTCGAGACCGTCGCGGGCGGTTATCCACGTCGCGTCCGCCTCGGCGCCCATGGCCTGCCACAGCCTTGTCTCCAGGAACTCAGAAAGCGTCTTGCCTGTGGCGGCGCGGAGCACGACGGTCAGGACCTGAGTCTCTATCGACGCGTAGTGAAAGCGCTCGCCTTCGGGTGCTTCGCGCACATTGAAAGCCAGGATCGCCGGAATGCTGCCCTTATTGCCGTGCAGCTGAGCGAATTTTGCGGCATCGTCACTCCTGCTGTTATCTTCCGTGAAACGTGCACCGGAGGCCATGCGCAGCAGATTCCGTATCGTCGTTTCGCCGTAGATGTTTCCCTTCAGTTCCGGCACATATTCGACGGCCTTGTCGTCCAGCGAACGAATGTGCCTTTCCGATAACGCCAACCCGATTCCAATGCTCACCAGGGACTTGGCCATCGAATTGGAAGTCAGTCTGTCCGTGGGCTTCCGATCGTACTGATAGCGCTCGACGAGAATCTGACCGTCCTTGATCACGAGCAGACCGGTCGCCCGTTGGTGCGCGAGGTAATCATCGATAGTATTGGCACGTCCGCCAAAGCGGTACTGCAGCGCCGGCTCGGCTGCAACCCTGGCGAGTGGCGATGGGGCCTCGGCTTTACGCAGGACATGGTGCTCATTCGGAAACAGCTTGTCGAGATTCGTGTATGAACCGACGCGGACAGAATCATCCAGGTACCAGTTTGCACGCGTACCCATGGGATAGCCCTTGGACTTACCCAAGAGCTCCTCGTCAGGGGCTGCAATCGCGACATGAAAACAACACAGCGTCACGGCCAACGCTGCGACGAGCATCGTGCGAGTGTGTCTGATGATCATGTCGTGGGGGCGTCGAATTGGGTTGCACGCGAGCTATTGATTCCGTAGCTCTACGGCTGCTCGAACCATTCATCTTGTGAGGAACTCGGGGGCCTAACGCCGCAGTTCAGCGGGGGCGCGCTGTCCTATGTGCCTTGGCACTTTATCCATCGTCCGCGCGGCAACTGCTTGTTAGACGCTTGGCACACGCTCCGAATCGGAACCTCTTGGCCCGATAAGGTCCCAGAGATTGCCGTATAGGTCTTCGAATACGGCTACCGTACCGTACTCTTCGATCCTTGGCTCACGGACGAACTTCACTCCGCTAGCAACCATGTCTACGTGGTCTCGCCAGAAATCATCCGTGTTCAGGAAAAACGAAACACGACCGCCGGTCTGTTGTCCGACCCTCGCACGTTGTTCGTCGTTAGACGCGCGCGCAAGAAGTAAATTGGTTCCTCCAGATCCCTTGGGAGCAACTAACACCCAACGCTTATTCTGTTCTGGAACATAGGTGTCTTCGATCAGCTCAAATCTGAGCCTGCGCGTGAAGAACTGAATGGCTTCGTCGTAGTCATTCACCACCAGGGCTACGTGCGCGATCGACTGGCTCATGGCTAGCGGGCCCGAAACGTGCGATGAGTTTCGAAAGGCGTATAACTTGAAGTAGTTGGCATAGATGCGGATTTGCAAGCAGGTATTGTGCGCTCGGGTTTGGCGTGCCTCAACAGCACCAAAGCGTTATCGTCGGACGTTGAATAAAAATTTACAGTGAAAGCCCAAATTCCGACCACAGCGCCACTATTCGATTGAATGTCCATGGCGACCTTGGATGTTCCTTGGCGTCCATGGCGTTGATGCTTTTTTGGCATTACGCGCCGCGTATTCGATCGATCAACGCCAGGGGATCCGCAGGCGCAGCGTCGCTGCGCCACGCGACGTGCTGATCGGGGCGCACCAGCGTGAGCTTGTGGTGGTAGGCGTTCTGCGCAGCGACACCGTCGAGGTCGATCACTCCGAGCGGGACGCGCCGCTGCGCGCTCGCATCGACGATGGCCGAGACGTCCAGGCTCGCATCCGTGCGCAGCAGCGTGTAGCCCGGGCCCAGGGCATCGTAGAGCGAGCGGCGCCCGTCCAGCCAGAGGTGCGGCGCACGGCAGCCCGGCACGGTCGACGGCGTGTAGCTGCCCATCGAATACGCCGGCGGCTCCGCGCCGTCATAGACGATCACCGGCGAGGCATCGTAGAAGTAGCCGAAGTTCAGGCCGGCACAGCATTGCTGTTCCACGTCCAGTGCGTAGGCGTCCCTGCCGATCTGCGCGCGCAACGCATCGCCTTCGGTGCCGGGCGCTTCGATTCCGGACGGAATCCCGCGCCGCTGCCGCATGATCCGGCGCGCGATGTCTTCGGAGAAACGCGAGGCCTGCTCGGTGATCGGGTGCCGCTCGGCCTCGTAGGCTGAGAGCATCCCGGTCCCGGCCCAGCCCTGGAGCACTGCGGCGATTTGCCAGGCGAGATCGGCCGCATCGGCTATCCCGGCGTTCATGCCGTAGCCGGCGTGCGGGATCCACAGGTGCGCCGCGTCTCCGCAGATGAACGCGCGCCCGTCGCGGAACCGGTCCGCGACGAGACGACGCCCGATCCAGTCCTCCTTCGAGATCACCTCGTAGCCGAAGCGCGGACCGACGCCCAGTATCGTGCGTATTGACCAGTCGCGGTCCACCGCGTCGAAGTCCGTCTCGCCGCGGTAGAGCCAGTTGTGGACGATCCAGGTCTCGCGGCCGTCGATCGAGATCATCGAGCCGCAGCGCCGCGGATTCAGCGCGAAGTAGAGCCACGCCGGCTTGCCGGGCAGCATCGGGAGCAGATCCGGCGCCCGGATGCATGTCGACTGCACGTGCTGGATTTCAGCGGTGCCTTCGTATTGCGCACCCATGGTCTTCCGGACGACCGAGCGGGCGCCGTCGCATCCGATGAGGTACGCGCAGGCAATCGACCGGCTCCCGCCGCTTTCGAGGTCCCGCGCGACCGCCACGACACGGTGCTCGTTCTGGGAAACCGATACGACCTCGGTGCGGTTCAGAAAGCGGATGCGCGAATTCGCTGCCGCGCGGGCGTAGAGGACCGGCTCCATATACGTCTGGTTGATCCTCAACGTGTGCTCGGGCGTCGGCCACCAGCTGTCGGCGCCCTGCAGCGGGCCGCAGCGCTCGCCTCGCGCCGGGATGGGGATGCGCGAGAGCTCGATGCCCGTGACCGTGGTGCACGAGACGACGTCGTTGCGGTAGTCGGCGGGAAGTCCGGTATCGCGCAGCGCGTTTGCGACTCCCAGGCGGCGGAATATCTCCATGGAGCGGGCGGAAATCTGGTTGCACTTGACGCTGGACAGCTCTCCCGGCGCACGCAGCTCGGCGACGGCCACGTCGATGCCGCGCTCCGCGAGATCCAGCGCGCACGTCAGGCCGACCGGCCCCGCGCCGACGATCAGGACCGGGGTTTCGATGCGCTCGCTCACGCTGACTCCATGTCTTGCCGGTTCAATGAGACGGACAGTGGCCAACCATTCGTGTTCTACGCCAGCGCAATCTCCACGCGCTTGTTGCGCTTGCCTTCGCTGCGGATCTTCACTACGCGCACGCCGCCGATCTCGGCGATGTTCTTGACATGCGTGCCGCCGCAGGGCTGCAGGTCGATGCCGGGAATCCGGAGCAACCGCACCCGTCCCGTGCCGCGCGGCGGCTGCACGCTCATGGTCTTGACCAGCTCGGGCCGCGCGTCGAGCTCCTCGTCGGTGATCCACACGGTTTCCGTCTCGACGCCGCGCGCGATCAGGTCATTCACGCCCTGCTCGATCTTCCGCGCTTCGAGCAGGCTCATGTCGATGTCGAAATCGAGGCGCGCGCGGTCCGGCGCGATGTTGCCGCCGGTGACCGGCGCCACCACCACGCACGACATCACGTGCAGCGCGGTGTGCAGGCGCATCAGCGCGTAACGCCGCTCCCAGTCGATTTCGAGCGCGAGCATTTCGCCGGCTTCGGGGCGGGGCGCCCCGGGGGCGGGCACGTGCAGGACGCTGTCGATGGCCTCGCCCTTGCGTGTATTCGCGATCGCGATTCGCTCGCCGCCCGCGCGCAGCAGCGCCCCCGTGTCGCCGACCTGTCCGCCGCCCTGAGGATAAAAGATCGAGCGGTCGAGCTCGATGCCATGCTCATTCACAGCCACGACGCGCGCGGTGGCGGTTTTCAGGTAGGCATCGTCTCTGAAAAGAAGCTCGGACATTGTCTTCACCGTGATAAGTGATAGGTGATACGGTGTTCCCCGTCCCCCACCTTATATCTGCCTCGTCCTCATGAACATTCTAGCGACCTTCGGCAGCGTGAGCGCAATTGCCTCGGTGCGCTCGCCGGGGTAACGTAGCGAGCGGCGGAAGACCGGTGGAAAAGGAGAGGGAGCCATGCTGCATCGACCTGCATTGATCAGCACCGTACTGTTTGCGCTGGCACTCGCGGCCGCGATATCGGCGCAGGCGGCGACCACTATCCATTGGTATGGACAGGCCGCGTTCAGGATCGAGACACCCTCGGGCGGGGTCATCCTGATCGATCCGTGGCTGAAGGTCCCGACCAACCCGGAGAAGGATTCCATCGACAAGCTGGGTCGCGTGGACTACATCCTGGTCACCCACGGACACTGGGACCACGTGGGCGACGCGATCGAGATCGCGAAGAAGACCGGAGCGACGCTGGTCGCGTCCTACGGCCTGCAATACAACCTGAAATCGGTTCTGGGCTATCCGGAAAAGCAGGCCACGCTTGCGACCGGCGGAAATGTGGGCGGCACCATCGACCTGCCCAAGGCCGGCGTGAAGGTGACGCTCGTCAATGCCGTGCACGGCTCGGAACTCGTGCCACCGATGGTCCAGCCGTCCGGCCCCGGCCAGCCCGCGGCGATCGCGAGTGGGAATCCCGTGGGATACGTGGTGCAGATCAACGGCGGCCCGACGATCTATCACACCGGGGACACCGACGTGTTCACCGATATGAAGCTGATCGCGGAGTTCTTCAAGGTCGACGTAATGCTTGCCTGCATCGGCGGCCATTTCGTAATGGACCCGGTGCGCGCCGCGCAGGCCGTCGAGTGGGTGCAGCCTGGACAGGTGATCCCCATGCATTTCGGCACCGTCCCACTGCTCGCCGGCACGCCCGCGCAGTTCAAGGCAGCACTTGACAAGCGCGGCCTGGGCAGCCGGATGGTGGAAATGAAGCCGGGAGAGGACCGAACCTATTGAAAGGCGAGATGGGTGACCCTTGCATGGGAAGAGCGCGTTGGCGCCCCCGTTCCCGGCGGTCGGTCAGCCCGGTGTGAGCGGGGCACCCCGGCCCTCTTGATCTCTCGCGCTCCCGCTCATCGCAGCAACGCGAACACCTCCTCGCCGAAGCGCTTCCGCGCCTCGTCGTGCAGCGGTTTGACCGCGCGCACGAACGCGGTCCGCGCTTCGGGCGTCAGCTCCAGCAACTCGCCGCCCGCATGCTCGATCTCCTTGCGGGCCGCTTTCTCCTCTTCCACGGCGAGCTCGCGCTGCGCGAGGACAGCTGCGCGCGCGGCTCTTTTTACCGCCGCCTGCAGCGCCGCGGGCCAGCTCTCGAGGTGAGCGCGGTTGCAGTAGATGCCGCGGGAGAGATAGCAGTGGCCCGTCAGGGTGTGATAGCGATGGACTTTGTGGGCACCGTAGTCCACCGTGTTCGCGAGAGGGTTCTCCTGGCCGTCCACGGCGCCGGCGACGATCGCCTCCAGCCCGGGCTTGAGGTCCAGCGAACGGGGCACTGCGCCCATCAATTCAAAGCTCCGGTTGTGGGTCTTGCCCGGCATCAGCCGCACGCGCATCCCCTCCAGATCGGCTAGCGTGCGCACCGGGCGCAGCTTGTTCGACACGTGCCGGTAGCCGTTCTCGAAGTAGCCGAGCACGCGGTAGCCCGGTATGCGTTCCTCGATTTTCCGGGTGAGCCACGCGCCGAGCTTGCCATCCATCGCAGCGCGCGCGTGCTCGAGGCTCTCGAACAGAAACGGCAAGTCCGCGAGCTCCAGCTCGGGCACCCGGTCGGCGAGATAGCTCGTCGACTGATAGGACAACGTCAGGATGCCGTGCTCGGCCATCCACAGCAGGTCGCCGCCCTTGTAGCCGAGGTCCATCACGTTCCAGATGTACTTCGCTTCCGCGCCTTTGCCGAATTCCGCCTCGATGCGATCGCCCATGATCTTCAGGGCGCGGCTGCACGTCGTCGTAGGCGGGCCGTAACCTCCCATGCGGATCTGAATGGGTTCGCTCATGATTGATAAACGAGGCAGAATCCATTTCATTATCTCAGGAAAGAGGTGATGTAGTGATCGAAGTCATGCGGATGCGATCGCGTGGGGCGGCAGTTAGCTTCGCGTATGCAGCGCTGATCCCTGCTGCCCAACTGTGCGCCGCGCCGGCGGCGCAGGACTATCCGACCAAACCGATCCGCATGATCGTGCCCTTCTCACCTGGCGGAACGTCCGACACGCTCGCCCGCATCCTTGGCCAGAAGATCACCGAAGCATGGGGCCAGCAGGTCGTGGTCGATTTCCGCCCGGGCGCGAGCGGCATCATCGGCACGGAGATTGCGCTGCGCGCGCCGGCCGACGGCTACACGCTGATGCACGGAAACATGAGTCAGTTTGCCATCAACCCGAGCCTGTACCGCAAGGTGCCTTACGAAACGCTGCGCGACTTCATCCCGCTGAGCCTGGTCGCGACCGCGCCGCAGCTGGTGGTCGTCAATACCGCAGTGCCCGCGAGGTCCGTGAAGGAATTGATCGAACTGGCGCGGGCAAAGCCCGGTGCACTGAATTTCGGCTCGGGAGGATCCGGCACGCTCGCGTACGTCGGCGGAGAGATGTTCAAGTCGGCAACCGGCGTCAATATCGTGCACATCTCCTACAAAGGAACCATCCTCGCGCTCACCGACCTGCTTGCCGGACAGGTTCAACTATTGTTTTCGGACATGCCGATCGCACTGCCGCACACCAAGACCGGCAAGCTGCGCGCCCTAGCCGTCACCAGCGCGCAACGTACGCCGCTGGTGCCCGGAATGCCCACGGTGGAAGAGTCGGGCGTGCCGGGATATGCGCTCGTCAACTGGTGGGGCATCTTCGCCCCGCGTGGTGTGACCAGGGACGTCGTTGCCAGGCTTAACGCGGAGATAGTGCGCGTACACGAACTGCCTGACCTCAGGGAGCGCTATGCCGGGCTGGGCGTCGAGGCGGTGAGCAATACCTCCGAAGAGTTCACCGGCTACATTAGGTCGGAGGCGGCGAAGTTCGCGAGGGTGCTCAAGGAAGCCGGCGTGAAGCCGGAGTGATTTCAGAGAGATGAGAGATGAGGGATGAGGGAACCAACCCCCGCCCACGCCTCATCAGTCACGCGCGGCCTCTATTTCAGCAGCCACGAGTATCGCCATCATCCTGTCGGCCGCCTGCGCGCCGCCGGGGGTCGCATCCCGAGCGGGGCCCTGCTCCGCCCCTCGACGCGCTACCAGTCACGCCTCACCAGTAACGAGTTACCAGCATCAGATCTTGTCGGGAAACCGGATGATGAATCCGTCCCGGTTCGGCATCTGAACTTTCGGCAGCGTGCTGGCGTTCATCACGTCGTTCTCGCCGATGATCTGGTTGAGGTAGAGGAGATAAGCGGTTGCCGCATAAACTTCGTCGTTCGTTAGCGTCCGCGGCTGATTGAACGGCATCGCGCGCCGTACGAAATCGAAGACGATCGTGGAATAGCCCCAGAAGTTGCCGATGGTTTTTGGCGTGTCGATGCCGTTGGTGAGCGGGGCTCCGCCGAACAACCGGGCGGGAGCGAGCGGCCCGCCTTTGCCACCCTCGCCGTGGCAGGCGGCGCATTTTTCCGCAAAGACGCGGGCGCCCTGGACCGCCGTGCCGCTGCCAGGGGGCAGGCCCGTGCCGTCGGGCATGATCGCAATGTCCCACGGTCTGACGTCCGCTTCGGAGATGGGCTTTCCGAGCCCGGGCGTCTGGGGGAACGCGGCGCTCGAAACCAGGGCGAGCGCGAGGAGAGCAGCGGACGGCGGCTTAGGCGTATACATGCTTGATCTCCCCATCGCTGCCGATGCCCCAGCTCGTGACGCTGTTGTAGTGCTGGTTGGGAAACGACAGTGGGCTTTTCACGGGCGTCTTCGTCTCGCCGCGCACGGCCACGAACTCGGCGCGCGTCGGTTGCGCGTTGCCGCCTTCGTCCCAGGCGCGGCTCTGGAGCACCACCGGACGGCCATCCCAGCGCCACGGCATGCGGAAGCGGGTGAAGGCCTTGGGCAGCACCGGTGCTTGCAGCGCCGCTTCGCCCCAGCTCTTGCCGCCGTCCGCGGAGACCATGACTTTCGAGATCCGGCCGTTGCCGGAATAGGCGACGCCGGAAATTTCGTAGAAGCCCGGTCCGTTCATCTTCAGCCCGAACGAGGGATGAGTGATGAACGACTTCACCTCCTGCACGAAGTGGAAGCGGTAGGCTTTCCCGTCCGGCAGGATCTGCGAATAGGTCCGGCCTTCGTAATAGCTCATGGCCGGCCCGTCGGTGAGCTTCAGCCGGCGCAGGAACTTGACGTTCATGTTTCCTTGATAGCCGGGCAGCAGGAGGCGCATCGGATAGCCGTTGCCGGGCATGAGCCGCTCGCCGTTCTGGTAGACGGCGACCATGGCGTCGTCCAGCGCTTTTTTCATCGGCACGCTGCGGTGCAGGGCCAGGGAATCCCCGCCTTCGGCGATGACCCATTTCGCTTTCGGATCCGCGCCGGCTTCCTCGATCAGGGTGGACAGCCGCACGCCGGTCCACTCGGAGCAGGACACGAGGCCGTGCAGCGCCTGGGCCGTCGCCTGCACCGGCTCGTTCGAGAACATCGGCGCGCTGTTGCCGCTGCACTCGACGAACGCCATGCGCGATTCCATCGGATAGCGCGACAGCGACTCCAGCGTATACACGAGCGGCTGTTTCACCAGGCCGTGAATTACCAGGCGATGCTTCGCGGGATCGATGTCCGGCAGCCCCGAGTGGTTGATGCTGAAGTGCAGGCTGTTCGGCGTGATCGTGCCGTTCAGCAGGTGATGCGGGGTGCGCGCGTGCGAGTTGCGCAGCTCGTTCTTGGGATTGCTCAAGGTCCGTACGACGTTCTGCTCGAACCGCGACGGCACTTGGAGCGGCGGCGTCACCGTACCCATCTCCAGGCTCCACGGATCGTCTACCAGCGGCTCGCCGGACGCAGGCTTGGCCGCGGCGTAGCCGGTGATCGCCGCGGCAAAAGCCGCGCCGCCGCGCAGAAAGGCACGGCGATCGAGCAGTCCGTTGTCTGCAACCACCACCGGCTCCACCCATTTTTTACCGGAACGATCTCGACTCATCGTTGCCTCCCCTGGGTCGTTGCAACCTATGACATTATGCTTGCGGCGGGGACTATGCAAGAGGCGCCGGGCGCACCGCGCGTCGTTACGCGAGCCGCGTATGACGCTACGCAAATTCAGCGCTGGTTCACTTTGGTTTTCCAGGCGATCCTGGCGCAGCAGCAACGCGAAGGTCGCGAAGGCATCAGCGAAGTTGGCGTTACCTTCGCGCTCTTTGCGTTGAAGCTTGGCGGCGTCACTCGATGCTCAAGTGTCCTGCTCGAAGCGCGGCCCGCGTGATGCCTTTGCTTCCTGTTCCGGCCGGGAGATAGGCGTGTTCATGTTGACGTCGCGCCGGCGCGACTTGGCGGCCTTCGCGCCGGTCTTGAAGTATGCGCTTTTCGTCGCCAGCGCGGCCTCCGTGGCGAGCTCCGGGGGCCAGTAGCCAAGATCGTAGCCATGCCACGGCGGCTCGGGCTTCAGGGCGCCGAGACCCAGCCGCTCCCAGATGCGCCGGGCATTCTCCATGAATTCGCGCTTCGGCAGCGCGACCGGGGCGTATATGCCCTTCAACGTCGCATCGATCAGCACCGCCGCGGACTCGCCGCCCGCGCGCGGCCCTTTCGGCCCGTGGCCCGGATCCTTGTTGTCGAGTATCTTCACGTCGAACTGCGGCTGGGTCCGGTAGCACATCGCCCAGAACAGCGCGTCGCTGTTCTCCGGATCGATGTCCTCGTTGATGGCGACGATCCATTTGCCGGCGTAGCGGTGCAGGGACGCCGCGCCGTAGAGCGCCCGCCAGATCTCGGTTCGCGGCGCGTCGCGCCGGAACTGGATGGCGATTAGCGCGATGACGCTGGTCAGGGGCTCGTGCATCGAGACGCGCAACACGCCGCGCACGCCGAGCGTGGTTTGAAGGTAGTTCAGGAACACCGGCTCCATCGCTACCCGGCGTATCGTGCTCGACTCGCTCGGGGTGACCTGGCTGATGAAGGACGTGAGCACCGCGTTGCGCCGGCGGGTAATCGCCGTCACGTCCATGTAGGCGTTGTACTCCTTGAGGTTGACGTAGCCGTGCGATTCACCGAACGGCGCTTCCGGCTCGAGCTCGTCCGTGCTGATGTAGCCCTCGATGACGAACTCGGCTTCCGCCGGCACGAGCAGGTCGACGGTTTTGGCCCTCACGACGTTGATGGGCGCGCCGGCGAGAGCGCCCGCAACCCAGATCTCGTCGAGCGACTCCGGCATCTTTTGCACGGCACAGTACGATACGGCCGGGGGCGCACCGACCACTACGGCGCACGGCAGGGGCTTGCCCATGGCCTTGTACTTCTGCCAGTGCAGATAGATTCCCGGCCGGATTTCCAGCGACGGATTCATGCCGAGCCGGCGCCGGTCCTTGATCTGGCCGCGATAGTTGCCCGCGTTCTGGACGCCGGTCTCCGGGTCCCGGGTGATGTAGTGTCCGGCCGTGAGGTACGGCCCGTTATCCCACCCCGGCGTCGAGATCGGCACCGGAAGCCCGTCCAGCCCTTTGCCCGGCGCATCGAGATCCTTGCCGCGGATCACGATCTCGTGGCAGGAAGCTCTGGTCACGACTCGCGGCTTCACCGGATGTCCCAGCGCCCGGATCCACGCCGGGCCGATTTTGTCGAGCGCCATGCCCATGCCGACCCGGTACACGTCGCGGCTCGCGGCGAGGCCTGCCACGAGAACCGCGGCATCAAAGCGGCGCCCATTGCCGTCGGTCGGTTGAGCGAACAGAAACGCCTTCCGGTTCTTCTCCTCGATGCCGCCGCGAAATTGCCAGCGCACGAGAGGATGCATCTCCGTGTCCTTGTTGATCGGCTCGTCCACCACTACGAGCAGCCCTTCTTGCGCGAGCCGGCGTATGTGATCGTGCAGGTCGGGATAGCGCCGCGGCCGGTCGCCGCGCTGCGGCGCGTAGCGGGAAAGGGGATCGGCGCGGCCCGTTGAGGAAGATCTCGTTCTCGATCCAGGCATGTGGGATATGAGAGCCCCAGTACGAAACTATTCCGGGCGCAGGCTCGACGTCCTGATGACCTTGCCCCACTTCGTGACCTCGTTCCGGATGTAGCTTCCGAAGCGGTCGGGCGTCGAGCCCATGGGCGCCATGTCGGTAACGCCGAAATGCTCCTTCACGTCCGTCCGGTTGAGCGCTTGCGCGGCCTCGGCATGCAGGCGCGTGATGATCTCGGCCGGCGTGCCCGCCGGAACCATGAGTCCATACCACGGCGTCGCCTCGTATCCCCGCAGCCCGGCTTCGGAGACCGTAGGGACGTCCGGCGCGATGGGCGCGCGCTGGGAGCTCGTGACCGCCAGGCCGCGCAGCCGACCCGCCTTGACGTGGGGGAGGGCGACGCTGGTTGCGGGAAAACCCACGGATACTTCTCCGGCGACAAGCCCGGTGACCGTTTGCGGCGAGCTCTTGTAGTTGACCGAGGTCATCCTGATGCCGGCCATGCTCTTGAACAATTCGGCTGCGAGTATGATCCCGGCGCCGGATACGCCGACGTTGATCTGCTCGGGACGCGCCTTGGCAACCGCGATCAGCTCCTTCACGGATCTGGCGGGGACCGATGGATGGAGCGCCAGCATGAACGAACCGGACGCCAGCAGGGAAACCGGCGCGAAATCCTTGAGGAGGTCGTAGCCGAGGCGGTCGTAGAGCGTCATGCTGATGGCGTGGGAAATGTTGGCGAGAAGGAGAGTGTAGCCGTCAGGCGGCGACTTGGCGGCGATCTCCGCGCCGAGATTGCCCGCCGCTCCGGGTCGGTTATCGACGACAACCTGGCGCCCGAGCGCGTCCGACATCGGCGCCGCGACGATGCGAGCCACGATATCGTTGGCGCTTCCCGCCGCAAAAGGCACGATGAGGCGTATCGATTTGGCCGGGTACTGCGGGTAGGCGGGCGCGCTTGCCGAGAGCGCGATCGCCGATGTGATCAGGATTGGCGTCCATCCCGTTCCCTTTGCCCGGTGCTTCATTGTGGCTGCATGCCGATAGCCTTGATGACCTTGCCCCATTTCACGACTTCGCTGCGGACCTGGGCTCCGAACTGCTCCGCCGTGCCGCCGACCGGTTCGAGGTCGGTCGCGGCGAACCGTTCCTTTACGTCGGGGCGGTTGAGAGCCTTGATGGCTTCGTCGTGCAGGCGCGAGATGATCTCCGCCGATGTGCCGGCTGGAACCATCAGGCCGTACCAGCCCGAGGCCTCATAGCCCGGGACACCCGCCTCGGCGATCGGGGGTATGTCGGGCGCCAGGTGCGAGCGCTTGACAGTGGTGACCCCGAGCGCGCGCAAGCGGCCGGACTTGAGGTGCGGCGCCACGGCGCTCATGCCCGGAAAGCCGACCGACGCCTCGCCGGCGACGAGCGCGGTCAGAGCGTAGGGCGTGCTGCGGTAGGTGAGGTTCGTCATCTTGATGCCGGCCATGCTCTGGAAAAGTTCTGACATCAGGTAGATTCCGGCGCCCGACGTCGCGACGTTGACCTGTCCGGGACGTGCCTTGGCGAACACGATCAGCTCCTTCACCGATTTCGCGGGAACCGAGGGATGCACGGTGGCCACGAATGTGCCGGACGCGATCCATGCGACCGGCGCAAAGTCCTTCACGAGATCGTAGCCCGGTTTGGCGTACAGGGTCATGCTAACGGCGTTGGCGATGCTGCCCAGCATCATAGTGTAGCCGTCGGGCGGCACGTTCGCGGCGAGTTCCGCGCCGATATTGCCTGCCGCGCCGGCGCGGTTGTCGATCACGATCTGGCGCCCTAGCGACTCCGACATGGGCGTAGCCACGATGCGGGCGACGATGTCGTTGGTGCTGCCGGCGGCGAACGGCACGATGAGCCGTATCGGCTTCGCCGGATACTGCGCACGCGCCGGCCCCACCAGCGCCAGCACGGCTGTGAATGCGACCACGCCGCTGCGAACCAGGGACCTCCTGTGTCTCCTCCTCGGATAGACCATCATCCATCGCTTCTTGTTTGGTCCGGTGTCCAGTATGCCACGCGTGCGGCTGCCGCATGCAGCCACTAGCCGGGTGTAGACTAGCTCTCGTCACTCGTCGCCCGTCACTCAGTCCGAAGGACAGGACCATGCCGCTCAGGAAGACCCGGATCGAAGTCAACAATGCCGTCTTCTCCCTGCCCTATCACGTCGCGAGCGAGGAAGGCTATTTCGCACAGGAGGGTTACGACGTGGAGCTCGTGCGTGCGGGCTCGGGCCGGGATCGGGACCGCGAAGTTCCCGACAAGCCGATCGATGACCACCGCGCGGTGAGGTCCTACGGCTGGCACGAGGGGATCGAGAAGGGCGAGTTCTGCATGTACCGGGCGTGCGAGTGGGGACAGATCCGGCGCACGCAGGACAGCGCCCGCAACGTCAAAGTGGTGAGCAAGCGCGCAGCCATCGCAACGCAGGCGATCGTGGTGCGCGGCGACGCGCCCTACAACGTGCCGCAGGACCTGCGCCGCAAGACCGTCGCCGTGAACTTCCACGCCGGCTCGCATTACATCACGCTCGCGATGCTCGGCGGCTCGATGAACAGCAAGGACGAGGTGCGGGCCGTGCACGTAGGCGGACCCAAGCAGCGCATGCAGTTTCTCGAGGCGGGCAAAGTCGATGCGGCGGCAGTCATGGAGCCGTGGATCACCGTTGCCGCCAAGAAAGGGCTGAAGATCGTCTGCGAGGCCTTCTACGAGGGCGCCGAGGTGGCGACCCCGGACGTCGATCCGGAAATGTATGCCGCCATCACGCGGGCCATCAAACGGGCCGTCGCGAAGATCAACGAGGACATCCGGCCCTATCTCAAGTACCTGATTCGCGAAGTGCCGGAAGAAATCGTCAAGCTCACTGCGGACGATTTCTATCTCGCGCGGTTCCGCTATGTGGCTCCCCGCCCGTACACGCGGGAGGAATACGAGCACCTGCACGACTGGATGACGACCTGGGGCCTGCTCAATCCCGAGAGCGACTACGACAACATCGTGGATGCGCAGCTGGCTTCGGCGCGGTGAATGCAGTGAACGGTGAACAGTGAACGGTAGACCTTCTCCAAATTCCGGGCTTCAAGACCCTTCCCCAGCCCTGACTCCTGGCTCGTAGTCTCAGTCCCAATATCTCGTCCGATAGCGGGCGGAAACTGCCCGCAGGTGCCGCGGCAGGCGCTCGTTTGAGTCCCCGGCCGGCTGCTTCCCGCTCAGCGCAAATCAGCACTTCCTGTCGACAATTCGTACGACGGCGCCTTCGCCGCGTGAAGTGGCGCGCCTGCCACGGCCCGGGTCGTTCCGCATCCTGCTAATTTTTCGGGCAATTTGCAGTAAAGACATTTCTCCAATTATCAGCATGTTAGGCACGATATTTGCTTTCGTTTCGCAGGTCTTATTCAGTCATTTTTTGTCTGGTTACCGGGGGGAGCAATGTTCAGAGCATTTTTGAAGCAAAAGCCGGTGAAATTCGGCGCAGCCGTAGCCGCCCTTGCTGGATCGGTCGCGCTCATCTGGTTTACCGTCCATGCGCCGGAGCGCGGCAAGGATCCGCAGGTGACGGCGATGGAGAGCGAGTCGGCCAAGTTCTTTGCCGTGGAGCGTGATATCACCACGCTCGCTCACGACGCGCAGACCGGCGGAGCCCGCAGCATCGGTCTTTCCACCGAGTATGCGTTAGTGAACCTCAAGGACGGGGGCCGCTATTACGTCCGGATCGACACCCAGCGCGCGCTCGTCCAGGAGCTGCTGAAGGACAAGCTCTCGTCACCGGACCCGGCGGTTTACTCGCTGACTGACGTGCAGCCCCCGGCGCCGCCGTTAACCGCGCTCTTCCGCCAGTTCAAGGACCCGATCTGGATCTCGCTGCTCGGACCCATCCTGATCCTGTACATGATCATGCTCATGAATCCCGCCCGCAGCGGACTGTTCAAGACGGCGCGGAAGCCCGACACGCGATTCCGCGACGTGATCGGCGTCGAAGAGGCCAAGGACGCGCTCACGGACATCGTGGCGTATTTGAAAAACCCAGGGAAGTTCTCCGAGCTCGGAGCGAAACCCCCGAAGGGTATCGTGCTCGAGGGGCACTCCGGAGGCGGCAAGACCCTGCTTGCGCGCGCCGTGGCGGGAGAAGCGGGCGTGCCGTTCATTGCCCTTTCGGGCGGGGACTTCAGCGACATGTTCCTGGGCGTGGGCGTGCGACGCGTGAAGAAGCTTTTCGAGCTCGCCCGGCGGCAGGCGCCGTGCGTAGTCTTCATCGACGAAATCGACGGCCTCGGCAAGCGCTCCGGCGCAAGCTCGGCCGCGGAGACGGAAAATAACCGAATCATCAACACGCTGCTCGTGGAGCTCGACGGCTTTTCCCCCAACTCGGGCATCGTCGTCATGGGCGCCACGAACAACGTCGCGAACCTCGACCCGGCGCTAATCCGTCCGGGCCGCTTCGACCGGGTGTGCAACCTCGCATTGCCAAACGTGGACGAGAGGGAGGCGCTGTTCGCGCTCTATGCGAAGCGGTTGCGCACGGAGGGAGCGACGGACTTCCGGCAGCTCGCGCGCCTTGCCACAGGGCTGTCGCCGGCCGCAATCGCCAATTCCGTGAATGCGGCGGCGTTGCTGGCGGCGAAGGAGGAGGCCGCTACGGTCACTCACGAGCACTTCCATCGCGTGCTCGAGCAGCAGCTCATGGGTGGGGGTACCGTGGCCGGGCGATCGGCATTGAACACGGCGGAGCGCTACCGGATCGCCGTGCACGAGGCCGGTCATGCGATCGTCGCCAAGGTGCTCGACGTGGGCATCGTCGAAAAAGTGAGCATATTGAAGCGCGGCAGAGCATTGGGCGTGACCCTCGTGACGGAGAATGAGGACGTCATCCTTCAAAGCGAGGCGCAGATGAGGGCACGCATGACCATGCTGCTCGGAGGGCGGATGGCGGAAGCGCTGGTGCTCGAGTCGGTTTCGACCGGCGCCGCGAACGACCTCGAGCACGTTTCCAACATGGCCTATCGCATGGTGACCGAGTTCGGCTTCAGCAAGAACATCGGTCCCTTCAGCTACGCCGGTCTGCCGGAGCGGGAACGGCGCCTAGCCGACTTTCCCGAGGCGATAGCCGAGGCGCGCGAGATCGCGAAGGGGCTGGAGCGTGACTGCGCCGCGCTGCTGCTCGCCAACCGCGCGGCGCTCGAGCGCCTCACCGCCGCGCTGCTCGAGCGCGAGACGGTGAGCGGAGAAGTCGTGGACAGTTGTCTCGCTGCCGGTGCCGCGCTGCCGCTTGCGGCGTAGGAGGTGCAAAGAGGAGGGAGGAAGGAGGAAGGAGGAAGGAGGAAGGAGGAAGGAGAAGGAAGGGCACTGCCGGCCGGCGATGGGAGTAAGATAGCCTCCCACTGAAGGAGGCCCACGATGCAAGCAACGATGCAGACGCCCGCCGCAGTCGAATCGGTGATCGCCGAGATCCCCTATACGATCGACAACGGCGAGACGCTCGTGAACGAGACCTTCGGCCCCAACAATATCCGCCGCCGAAGGTCGGGTGGCGTAGCGGACCCGCGCCGAATGACCATCAGCAATGGCCGGCTGCATGCCGCGGCGCTGTCGCTCGACCGGCATGGGTTCGTGTTCGTCGAGCACAAGACCGCGGTGAAGGACTTTTTCGACCGGCAGCAGCTTGAGTCGGTCTATTACTCGGAAGTCGAGCAGTTGATCAAGCGCACGTCCGGAGCGACGCGCGTGGTGCTGTTCGACCATACGCTGCGCTCGGGCGACGAATCGGAGCGCGAAGCGAGGCTCATCCGGGAGCCGGTGCTGTCGGCCCACAACGATTACACCGAGTGGTCGGGACCGCAGCGCGTGCGGGATCTGCTGCCCGACGAGGCTGGGAAGCTCCTCGAGCGTCGCTTTGCGATCATTCAGGTTTGGCGCGCGATCAACAAGCCGATCCAGTCCAATCCGCTTGCCCTCGCCGATGCGAGCAGCGTGGCGGCAGCCGACCTGATGATCGCCGAGCGCCGCTATCCGAACCGCGTAGGCCAGACCTACCGGTTGAAGTACAACCCGGCGCATCGCTGGTTCTATTTTCCCGAGATGCGGCGCGACGAAGCGCTGGTGTTCAAGGTATACGACTCGGAAAAGGACGGCCGGGCGCGCTTCACGCCGCATACTTCTTTCGACGATCCCGGCTCGCCGGCGGGCGCGGCGCCGCGGCAAAGCATCGAAGCGCGCGCGCTGGCGTTTTTTGGATAGACGTAACGGCCCGTGAGTTGAGGCTCACGGCTCGGCGCTCACAGCTCGAAGCGGATCATGCCCTCGAACCGCCGTTCCAGGCGAGCAGGTTGAGAAATTCCCGCCGCGTCTTCGGTCCGTAGGTGAGGTAGTGGGGATCCGGGCGCTCGAGATAGGCGCCGCGCTCCTGCGCGATGCGGTCGCCGGCCGCGAACCTGCGCAGATCGTCCGGGTGGACGGCATAGACCTGGGTCGCGTTGAGCCCGAAGACCTTCGCCCGCAGCCGGGAAGTCATTTCGGGATAGCCGTGTTTGGCGCGCAGCTCCGGAGAGATCTGAAAAGTGCGGAAGGCCTGGATCTGGTCCTGCGGCGAGCCGTACCAGATCGAATCGGTGCCCCACAGCACGTTGTTCTCGCCGCAATATTTGAGCAGCTTGCCGATGGCGTGCGCGGCGCTGTCGGGGTCGCGCATGAGAAAACGCCACGTGCTGCCCAGCTCCGCGTAGACGTTGCTGTTCGGCTCAACGCCATTTTCGAGCAGCGAGCGGATGAGGGTATCGATGCCGTCTTCGGCGCCGCGTCCGGTCCGGCCGCGGGCGCCCGCGTCGAACTCGCGCTCGGCAACGCCGGTGACGAAGCCCGAGTGATAGATGAGGAAGGAGACGTCCGGGTAGCGCTTCGCGACGACGCCGACGTCGCTGCACTGGCTATGCTCGTAGGACTGCGGACCGAACGGCAGGCCCTTGTGCACGCAGATCACCTTCACGCCCAGCGCACGCGCTTTCTCGATCAGGCGGATGCCGGGCTCGTCGGATAGAAAATAGCCCTTGCTGCCCGGGCCGAACTGGGTGTAGGTCTTCCACGCGCAGACCTTCCAGCGCTCTTTCAGCTCGTCCATCGCCTCGACGTCGCCGGGCTGATTCGGATTGACCCGTCCGTGCAGCATCAGCCGGTGCGTGCCTTCCAGACGGTCCACGATGCTGCGCACCGCATCGGCCGCCTGGATGGTGAGCGGCTCGGCGTTCCGCGCCGAGGGCACGAAGGAAAGCACCATCAGGTCCGTATCGCTGTCGAGGAAGACGTCCTTCACGAACTCGTTCGGCCCGAGACAGTCGAGGTAGCTGCGCTCGCCCGGGCGCTTGGCCAGCCCGCAACCCGCCTTGGGCGCCCATTTGAACGCATCAGGGGCGGCTTGCCTGACCCAGGCGCCGCTCGGGTCGACGAAGTGCCCTTGAACGTCGAAGATGAGCTCGCCCTTGCGCCTCGTGCGCGCCTGCGCGAGCGCTTGATCGAGCGCAGCTTCGGGCTCGATCTCGAACCAGCCGCCCTGCTTGCCCGCGGCGGCATTGGCCGCATTGAACGCGAGCAAAGTGCTGGCGGCGCCGCAGGCCGAAACCAGAAAATCGCGCCGGGAGAGACCCAGGCGCTTCGCGTTTCGGGATGCCGCCTCGTGAGCGAGTTGATTCGCGGCAACGTTGGCGGGCGCCAGCGGAACGGGCGCGAATTCGCCGTTCGATGTCGTGTCGAGCTTGATCGGCAGGCGCCGGCCTTCGGGGTCGATGCAGGGACGGCTTCGAGGCTTCATCGGTTCGGTCCGCGCACGGGGAGTGGTGACTGGATGTCCATATTATGCGCTTTGAGCCCGCCATTGCTCAGCGTCATGTGGTTCTGACATCATCCCGCGGACAATGTTGCTGATCGGTGATGCATGGACCTGAAACTGTCGGACAAGACCGCGCTCGTCACCGGCGCCAGCATGGGGATAGGAAACGCGATTGCGCGCGGGCTCGCGGCCGAGGGCGTGAAGCTGTGCATCGCCGCGCGCCGCAGGAATCTGCTGGCCGAGCTCGCGGGCAAGATTACCTCGGCTGGCGGGCATGCGCCGCACATCGAGGAAATCGACATCATGGCGGAGGGCGCGCCTGCCAGGCTGGGCGCCGCCGCCGTTGCCGCCCTGGGACGCGTTGACATCCTGGTCAACTGCGCCGGAGGCAGCCGCCCGGCCATTTCCGTCGATGCGCCCGAGTCGGAATGGGAAGAGGTCATGCGCCTCAACTTCGTGCGCGTGCGGCAGCTCACGCACGCAGTGCTTCCCGGCATGATCGAGCACCGCTATGGCCGCGTGATCAACATCAGCGGCAAGTCGGAGCCCTCGGGCCTGGTGACGGCGAACGCCGCCAAGGCCGCAATCCACGCCTGGGCGAAGGGGCTGTCGCGCGAGGTCGGAAAGCACGGCATCACCGTGAACTCGATCCCGCCCGGCCGCATCATGAGCGAACAGATCCGCCGCAAGTATTCCGCGGAGTTCCGGGCGAAGCAGTCCGCGGAGGAGATACCGATGGGACGCTACGGCGAGCCCGAGGAGTTGGCGGCGCTCGCAGTGTTCCTCGCCTCGCCCGTCGCCGGCTATATTACCGGGGCCGTGCTGCCGGTCGACGGGGGGCTGAGGCGCTATGCTTTCTGAGGGATGAAGGATGAAGGATGAGGGATGAAGGATGCTGCGACCATAGTCTTCGCGGTCATCCGATTGGCAGCTTGCCGGAGATTCGACGGGGAAAACCGGATGCGAATACGGAATCGCAGCGGTTTGCTCGCCTTGCTGTTGCTGTCACAGGCAATCTTTGACGCACGCGCCGCAGACTCGTATCCGACCAAGCCCATCCGCTGGATCATCGATTTTCCCGCGGCCGGCGTGTCCGACATCCTCGCCCGCACCGTCGGCCAGCGCCTGAGCGAAAACCTGGGGCAGCCCATCGTCTACGACAACCGGCCCGGTGCGAACGGCATCATCGCCAACGAGCTGACCGCGAAGAGCCCGCCCGACGGCTACACGATGGGTTTCATCAGCCAGCCCTTCTCCCTGCAGCTCACGCAGCACGCGAAGCTCGCCTTCGGGCTGCAGGATTTCGCGCCCGTCGCGATGATCGCCGAGTATCCGAGCCTGATCCTCGTCAACCCGCAGGTTCCCGTCGCCACCCTGAAGGAATTCGTCGCCTACGCGCGGAAGAAGTCGCCGCCGCCGACCTACGCCTCGTCGGGTGCGGGTGGTGCGCAGCACCTCGCGATGGAAGCCTTCAAGAAGCTGGCCGGTTTCGACGCAGTGCACGTACCGTACAGCGGAAGCGCACCCGGACTGCTGGACGTCATGGCCGGCCGGGTGGATTCGATCTTCGCGAACCTCCCCGGCGCATTGCCGCACATACGCTCGGGCCGCGTACGAGCCCTGGCGATCGCAGGCAAAGCGCGCAGCCGAGTGATTCCCGACGTACCTACTTTCGCCGAAGCCGGCTGGCCCTTCGATGCGCCGGGCTACGCCGGCGCGGTGTTCCCGGCGCGCGTGCCGGCGGCGATCGTCGGCAGGATGAACGCGGAAATCGTGCGCGTGCTCAATCTGCCGGAAGTCCAGGAGCGGATCCTGAACGCGGGCTGCGAAGCGCGCTCGAGCACGCCGGAAGCATTCGCGAAATTCCTGCGCGAGGATGTGGCGCGCTGGGCGCCCGTGATCAAGGCGGCGGGCGCGACGGTGCAGAACTAGAACCAGGTCTAGCCGCAGATAAACGCAGATACACGCAGATGACTCAAGCCGACAGGTGCGGCAAAAGGCAATGACATGCACGGAGAAGAAGGGCGCACGGTTTTCTTGTGTGATCGGTCTGCGTTTTGTGGTCGGTGCGGAAAGCGCTCGGGGATGTGGGCTTGCCCTAACTATCTGCGTTTATCTGCGTGCATCTGCGGCTGAAGACCTTTCCCGATTCTAAACATGGCAAAACGCATTTCTTCCGCAGTCGAGCCGCTGTTACCGGTCACCATCCCCCAAGGCGGCATCCGCTACGCGCCGGGCATCAAGGCAGGACGCTGGATCTTCGCGACTGGCCACAAGGGAAACGCGGATTTCACGGGCGGCATGGACCCCGAAGTCGTGCGTGCGGGGCTGCCGTCATGGGCGAGCTCCAGACATCGCCGGGAATCCGACCGGATCTTCGTCAATCTCGCGCAGGTGCTGAGGGCCGGTGGCAGCGATTTCCGCCACATCGTGCGCGTGGACCAGTACTACACGGACCATCGCGCGGTCGAGCCGTATCACGCGGCGCGGCGTGCCGCGCTCGCGGAGCACATTCCGCCGAGCACGTCCATCCTCCAGCAGCGATTTCTGCTTGCCGGCCAGGATATCGAGGTGCAGATGATCGCCGCGGTTCGGGGCAAGGAGATGAAGGTGCGCCACGTCAGCGCGAAGGGCCACAACATCCATCCCAGCTCCGGCTACAGCCTGGCGCTCACCGCGTGTGACTTCGTGTTCGTCGCCGGGCGGCTCGCGGACTCGCTCGTTTTCGGCGAGGGAATCGCCGCCGAGGCGCGCTCGCCCGCCGGCTACCTCTGGAAAGGCACGCCCATCGCGCTCGAGACGGAATTCATCGTCGAGAAGAAGATAGCGCCGGCGCTCGAGGCCGCCGGCTCGTCGCTCGGGAACGTCGTCAAATGCCAGGTGTACCTGCGCGATCCTGCGGACTTCGCCCCGTTCAACGAGACGTGGCGCCGGCACTTTCCCGGGAATCCGCCCGCGACCAGCCTCATCCCGATGGCGACGCCGGGCCTCAACATCGCGGAGGGGCGCGTCGAGATCAACACCATCGCGCTCCGCGATGCGGGCAAGACGCGCGGGCGGGCCGTGGACGCCGGGGTGATGCCCGCGTGGGCCGGCTACAGCCAGGCGATGCGCGCCGGAGACCTGTTGTTCATCTCGGGCTTGCTCGCCATCGATCGCGACGGACTGGTCGCAGCAGCGCGGCCCGACCCGGCGCAGCCTTACTTCGGGTCGAGCATCGAGGCCCAGATGGACCACCTCCTCGACAACGCGGAAAGGATCTGCCGCGCCGCCGGGACGTCGCTCGCCAATATCGTGCGCATCCAGCAGTTCCATACCGATCTCGCGGACTTTTACCCGGCCTATCAGGTCTGGCAGGAGCATCTTCCGGGCGCCCATCTTCCGTTTTCCGCCGTCGAAGTTCCGTTTTTCCCGGTGCCCGGTTGCACGGTCCAGCTGGATCTCTGGGTCTACGCGCCGTAGGGGAGCCGGGTAAGGCGGCGCGAAGAGGTTCGACGGACTATCCACAGGTTTTGCACCAGCGCTTGCCGGCCGACTACAGGGCGTAGTATCCCAGCGACAATACATCCCTTTCGCCCTTGGCTATTATCGTCCGTGCCGCCACTGAGGGATCCACGCGGGAGTTGTCGGCCTGTCCGCTGATGCAATTGTGCGGATTATTTCGCAAGCGCCGCCCAAGCGGGAATTCGAGATCGATTTCCATCCTCCCGCAGGTATGAGAATCAGATAACAACAATAGTTGAAGGCGAGAACAGTATGGCTAAACAGGGGTCTGTCGCAAATCGCGCTCCAGTGACGCTGGACAAGGCGCCCACCGGAATCGAAGGCTTCGACGAAATCACCTACGGCGGCCTGCCGAGGGGCAGGCCTACGCTCGTCTGCGGCTCGGCCGGTAGCGGGAAGACCCTCTTCGGCGTCGAGTTTTTGGTGCGCGGCGCAACCGAGTTCGGCGAGCCCGGGGTGTTCCTCGCCTTCGAGGAAACGCCGGAGGAGCTCACCCGCAACGTGCGCTCGCTCGGTTTCGATCTCGACGCTCTGATCCGCAGCGGCAAGCTCGCGGCCGATTACGTCAAGGTCGAGCGCCACGAAGTCGAGGAATCGGGCGAATACGATCTGGAGGCATTGTTCCTCCGCCTCGGGCTCGCCATCGATACCGTCAAGGCGAAGCGCGTCGTCATCGATACGCTCGAGGCGCTGTTTTCCGCGCTGCGCAACGAGTTCACGGTGCGCGCCGAGCTGCGGCGGCTGTTCCAGTGGCTCAAGGAGCGCGGTGTGTCCGCGGTCATCACGGCCGAGCGCGGCGAGGGCACGCTGACCCGCCATGGGCTCGAGGAATACGTCTCGGACTGCGTCATCCTGCTCGACAACCGCGTCGTGCAGCAAGCGGCCGTCCGGCGGCTTCGCGTGGTGAAGTACCGCGGGTCGGCGCACGGCACGAACGAGTATCCTTTTCTCATCGGGGAAGGCGGCTTTTCGGTGCTGCCGCTCTCGTCGATCAAGCTCGCCCACAGCGCTTCCACAGAGCGCCAGTCCTCGGGGATACGCGAGCTCGACAGCATGCTCGAAGGCCAGGGCTTCTACAAGGGCAGCACGGTGCTCGTCAGCGGTACCGCCGGAACCGGCAAGAGCAGCCTCGCGGCCAGGTTTGCGGAGTCGGTATGCGAGTCGGGCAAGCGCTGCATCTACTTTGCCTACGAGGAAGGGCCGCGCCAGATCATGCGGAACATGGGCTCGATCGGGATGAAGCTCGGGACATGGGTGGAGCGGAGGCGCCTGATCTTCCACGCCACCCGGCCGACCGAGCAGGGGCTCGAAATGCACCTCGCTACGATCCACAAGCTCGTTACCCAGCACCAGCCCTCGGCGGTGATCATCGATCCGGTCTCCAATTTTGAGCTGATCGGCGAGGACTTCGAGATCAAGGCGATGCTCATGCGGCTCGTGGACTTTCTGAAGCAGAACCAGATCACCTGCCTGTTCACCAGTCTCACCACCGGCGGTGACGACCTCGAATCGACCCAGATGGGAATCTCGTCGCTCATGGACACGTGGCTGCTGCTGCGGGACATCGAGATCGGCGGGGAGCGCAACCGCGGCCTCTACGTGCTGAAATCGCGCGGCATGGCGCATTCCAACCAGATCCGGGAATTCCTCATCACGTCGCAGGGCATCAGGCTGGTCGACGCCTACCTCGGACCGGAGGGCGTGCTGACGGGCTCGGCGCGCCTCCAGCAGGAAGCCCGTGACCGCGAGAATGAGACCACGCGGCAGCAGGACGAGCAACGCAAGCTCGCGGTGCTCGAACGCCGCCGCCGGGCGGTGGAGCGACAGATCCAGGAGCTGAGGGCGGAACTTGCCGAAGAGGAACGCGTCGTAAAAGTAGCGTCGGGTGAGACGGACCTGCGCAAGAAGGTGGTAGCCGATGACCGGGCAGCGATGGGCAGAAGCCGCGGCAACGGCCGGCGGCAAACGTGACTTGAACAGGCGAGAGACCGTATGAAGACAAAGAAGCCACGCAAGAACAACAGCCGGGTGAACGGCCGCGAGGTGTGGAGGTTGCGGCTCTATGTCGCCGGCCAGACTCCGCGGTCGCTGGCGGCCATCGACAACCTGAAGCGCATCTGCGAGGAGCACATCGGTGACCGCTACCACATAGAGGTCGTCGATCTCGTGAAAAATCCGCGACTTGCGCGCGACGATCAGATACTCGCGATACCGACGCTCATCCGCAAGATACCCACGCCCGCCAGGAAGATCATCGGCGATCTTTCCAACGTCGAGCGCGTTCTGGTGGGGCTCGACATGCGCAAGGCGGCATAGGAGGAGAGACAGCACGTGACCTGATGGCGACCGATACGAAACAGCAGAAGCTGATCGAAGAAAACCGCCGCCTCGCCGCGGAAGTGGCCGAGACGCGGGAAATCCTGCGCGCGCTGCGCAGCGGCGAAGTCGATGCGCTCGTCGGGTCCGGCAACGACGCGGTTTACGCCGTCCAGTTGATCGCTCTCGCGATCGACAGGGCCGAGACTTATCTCGATTCGCTCGTCTTGCTGCTCGACAGGCTATGCAGAGGGCTCGGCTGGGTCTACGGGGAAGCGTGGACCGCCGCCGAGAATCGGTGGTCGCTGCAGCCTACGACCGCCTGGTGCGGAACGGACTCAGATGCAGTCAGGCTGCACGAGTCCATGGCGCTCCTTCCCGTCCCGACGGCGGACGAGAGCCTGCTGCAGGCGCTGCGCAGCGGGGAGCCGAAGTCGCTGCGGATCGATGATCTCAGGCCCGGAGACATGAGAGATGCGATGCGGCGCTGTGGACTGCAGACGGGCCTTGCGCTGCCGGTGATGATCGCGGGCGGAAAGGTCACGGCGGTGCTGTGGTTGTGGAGAAAGACCGCGGGTGCGGTTGACGATGCGGTCGTCGTGCAGGCCCGCCGCATCCTGGAGCAGGCTGCGCCATTCGTGCAGCGCAAGCGCGAGGAGGAGCTGAGGCGCGACTCGCTGGAGGCGCTGCGCGGCATGGTGCACGAGCGCAGCCGCAGGCTGGCCGAGATGAGCGGGCTGCTCGAGCAGCAAGCCGAGCGGGTCGAGCAGGCCGAGACCCGCACCCGGGACCTGCAGGCCGACGCGACACGGTCGAAGCAGACGATAGAGCAGCAATCGGGCCTGCTGCGATCGATCCTGGACAGCATGGCGGACGGGGTGATCGTCATGGATCTCCAGGGGAACATCCTGCACTTCAACCCCGCTGGCCGCAGCATTCTGGGCGATGCGCCTGAGGCCGTTCCGCCGGAGCGTTGGCCGCAGGTCTACGGCCTTCATCGCCCCGGCACGCTCAAGCTGCTGCGCAGGGAGGAATTGCCGCTGTGGAGGGCGATGCGGGGAGAGACCTGCGATCACGTAGAGATCTTCGTCAAGAGTGAGGGCCGTCCCGCGGGGCTGACGATATCGATGTCCGCCTCACCGCTCATCCACGCCAACGACACGATCTACGGAGCCGTAGCGGTGTTCCAGGACGTGACCGAGAGGAAGCGCGCGGAGGTCAACCGGATCCAGCGGGTCGTCGAGCAGCGGGACGCGCTGGTGCGCGAAGTCCACCACCGGATCAAGAACAATCTGGCGGGCGTGATCGCGCTCCTGCAGCAGCACACGAGCAAGCATCCCGAAACCAGGGAGATCAATGCGCTGCTCGAAGCCCAGCTCTACACGGTCGCCAGCATGCACGGGCTCGAAGGGCGCGGAAACAGCGGTATCCAGCTCGGCAGCCTCATCCGCAGTCTCAGCGAGAACACGCAATCCCTGTTCGGGAAGCAGGTCATGGTGGACATCGCCGAGGACCGGCTGCGGTACCTGCGGCTGCAGGAGGCAGATTCCGTGCCCCTCGCGCTGGCCCTGAACGAGCTCCTGGTCAATGCCCACAAACACGGAAGCAGGGAGCCTCTGGAAATCCGGGCGGTGCCGGACGGGAAGGGCCTGGTCATCGAGATCGCGAATAAAGTGGGGCGCGGCGCCCGCGTCCCCGATCTCACCGCTGCGACCGAAAACGGGGGCGGGCTGGGCCTGGTTCGCGCGCTGCTGCCGCACGAGAAGGCCACCCTGGAGTTCGAGCAGTCCGGCAACCGCATATCGGCGCTCGTACGGCTGCCCGGCGAGGTTTTCGATACGGTAAACTAGCGAGCGGGACGAGGGAGGGGAGCAGTGGTCGTACTTCTGGCGGACGATAATCGCATTCTGCTGTCGGTGCTGGCGATGGTGCTGCGCAGCGAAGGTCATGAAGTGCTGGCGACGGATTCCGGCCGCAAGGCGCTGGCGCTCGCCACGGAAAAGCAGCCCGATGCGGCGATCATCGATCTGCACATGCCGATCGTAAGCGGACAGGAAGTCGCCGCCCATTGCAAGTCGCTCGACGTGCCGTTCGTATTCATCTCCGCCTACGACGAAGCCGAGATCAAGACCGCGGCGCAAGAACTCGGCGCCAGGGGATACCTGCTAAAGCCGACGACCAAAGCCGCGATGGTCAACGCCATCGGCCGCTGTGCCGAAGGCGGTGCGGGCGACGCATCCCGTTGCGAATAAGAATGACCGACAAATGAGGGGATACTCCCCTCGTCGCGCGTTCGTCTGCGCGATCCTTGCCGCGGTCTGTGCAGCCGGCGCAGTGTCGGCGCAGGAACGTGCGGCGACGTCCCCAAAGCTGCGCGCGCCCGACGTGCGCTACGAGCCCACGGACCCGGAAGTCGTGCAGGTGATGCTGCGGCTGGGCGACGTGAAGGCCGGGGACGTCGTGTACGACCTGGGCTGCGGCGACGGGCGCATCGTCATCGCGGCGGTGCGGCAGACCGGCGCGCGCGGGGTTTGCGTGGACATCGATCCCCAGCGCATCGCCGAAAGCCGCGAGAACGCGCGCCTGGCGGGCGTGTCCGACCGTATCGAGTTCCTCAACCAGGACCTCTTCGAGACCGACATCCGCAGCGCCACGGTGGTGATGCTGTTTCTATGGCCGGAGGTCAATCTGAAGCTGCGCCCGAAGCTGCTGCGCGAGCTGAAGCCCGGCGCGCGCGTCGTCTCGCACTGGCACGACATGGGCGACTGGAAGCCGCAGCAGACCGTGCACATCACGAACGTCGGGCGCGGGCGCTACGTGTATCTGTGGACGATACCTGAGAAGCAGTGAAGAGGGAGAGGGATGAAAGATGAGGGACGAGGGATGAGGGATGAGGGACGAGGGATGAGGGATGAGGGACGAGGGATGAGGGATGAGGGATGAGGGATAAGGGATGAGGGATGAGGGATGAGGGATAAGGGATAAGGGATGAGGACAGGACCATACCCTGCCAAAAAAGAAGAGGCGCCCTGCGGCGCCTCTGTACTTCGCTCATGTGTTTGTAGTCACGTATGACCAGTCACGAGTCACCAGTCACGAGCCACCAGTCACGCGTCACCTACTTGGGCTGGGGGACGATGCGCAAGTAGGGCTTGGGCGACTTCCAGCCCGCGGGATACTGCTTCTTGGCGTCGTCGTCGGTCACCGAGCCGGCGATGATGACGTCCTGGCCCTGCTTCCAGTTCGCGGGCGTCGCTACCTTGTGCTTGGCTGTGAGCTGCAGCGAGTCCAGGACCCGCACGACCTCCTCGAAATTGCGGCCGGTCGTCATCGGGTAGAACAGCATCAGCTTGATCTTCTTGTCCGGGCCGATCAGGAACACCGTCCGCACGGTGGCGTTTTCCGCGGCGGTGCGTTTGCCGGGCGTCGCTTCGGCCGGAAGCATGTCGTAGAGCTTCGCGACCTTGAGCTCCGGGTCGCCGATCATCGGGTAGTTCACGGCGCTGCCCTGCGTCTCCTCGATGTCCTTGGCCCATTTCTTGTGGTCGTCCACCGGATCGGCGGACAGGCCGATGATCTTGGTATTGCGCTTGTCGAACTCGCTCTTGATGCGCGCCATGTAGCCGAGCTCCGTGGTGCACACCGGGGTGAAATCTTTCGGGTGAGAAAAGAGGATGGCCCATTGATTGCCGATCCAGTCATGGAACTTGATCGATCCTTCCGTCGTCTGCGCCGTAAAGTCGGGCGCTTCGTCGCCGATACGTAATGCCATCGTGGTCTCCATGGTTTTCTGGGGGTTGGGGGGTGTTATTTTAGCCCCATTTCCCCGGCGGCGAGTGCCGGCCATGCGCGCCGTGCTAGGATTTGCGCAGTTGCGCGGTGCACCGGGAGCAAGTCCATGGCAATCCATAAGGAACACAAGGAGTTCTATACGCCCGACCCGGCGAGCAACTGGGAGACGCCGGCAGGATATCCGCGCGGCATCGAGCAGCAAATTCTGGCCGGCACGCTCGACGAGAAGGCGAAACGCGGCCACCGCTCGCGCCATTTGCGGTTTGCCCCCGGCGTGTACACGACGGAGCCTTTCGTGCACGACTATTGGGAGGAGGTCTACCTCGTGTCGGGAGACCTGATAGTCGGCAACGACAGGCAGGGCAACGGCGGCACCCGCTTCGGGCCCAATACGTACGCCTGCCGGCCGCCGGGCACGCCGCACGGGCCGTTCAAGTCCGAGGGCGGGTGTCTTCTGTTCGAGATCCATTACTACGACGAAAAGCCGTGAGGATTTCAGCCTCGGAATCACACGGCACTCGGTACGACGTCAAACCCATCGGCCACGGATTCACGCGGAAACACGCGGACGCAGAAGAAGAAGCGGATGGCTCGACGGGATTGTGAATTGTTTTCTTTCCGTGTCTTTCCGTATGTTTCCGTGGCTGATTCGTCCGTATGCCGTTGCGCGTAGCTGTCCCGGATCTCGTCTCGCCGTCGTACTTCCCCGCGATCGCCGCCGTGGAGCTGGGTTTTTTCAAGCAGGAGGGATTGGACGCCACCGTCGAGTTGCTGTTCCCGGTCACCCGGACTTACGAGGAGCTGCGCGAGAACCGGCTCGACTTCGTGGCGGGAGCAGCGCACGCCCCGTTGTATGCATTCAGGAACTGGAACGGATGCAAGCTGCTGGCGGCGCTCGCGCAGCATATGTACTGGTTCCTGGTCCTGCGCCGGGATCTCGGTGCCAAGCGCGGTGATCTGGCGGCGGTGAGAGGGCTGCGCATCGGCGCGGCGCCCGGCCCGGTGGATGGACTGAGGCGCATGCTCGTCGAAGGTGGCATCGATCCCGACAGCGAGGTGAAGATAGGTCCCGTGCCCGGTACCGCGGGCGCCGGAATCTCGTTCGGAGTAGCCGCGGCCGCGGCGCTCGAAGAAGGCAAGCTCGACGGCTTCTGGGCGAACGGGATGGGCGCGGAAGTGGCGGTCCGCAACGACAGCGGCACAGTGGTGCTCGATGCGCGGCGCGGCGACGGGCCGGCGGCGGCCCGCGACTACACCTTTCCCGCCCTGGTAACCACGCAACGGAAGATCGATGAGGAGCCCGGCGTCGTCGCGGCCGCGGTGCGCGCGCTCGTTTCCGCGCAGCGCGAGCTCAAGCGGCAGCCCGAGCGCGCAACCGAAGTGGGACGGAGGCTTTTCCCCGCGACGGAAGCAGGCCTGATCGCCGAGCTCATCCGGCGCGATGCGCCGTTTTACGACCCGGCCATTTCCCGAGCCACGGTCGATGCGCTAAATGGCTTCGCGCGCAGTACGGGCATACTGTCGGGCACGCCGGCATACGAAGACGTCGTCGCGACGCAGTTCCGACAACTATGGGCGTCATGAGAACAGCCTTGATTGCATGAGTGACCGGGTGCTGATTGCCGGCGGCGGGCCGGTCGCCTCCGTAACCGCGCTGGCGCTCGCGCAGCGCGGCTTCCCGGTCACCGTGTTCGAGGCCGAGCCGCAGGTCAACCCGGCGCCGCGCGCGGCGACTACGCATTCCGCGACGCTGGAGCTGCTGGCGACTTTGGGCCTGACCGACGAGGTGATCGGGCGTGGGTTGACCGCCCGCACGTTCCAGTTCCGCGACCGCCCGAGCGGCGAGTTGATCGCGGAACTCGATCACGGGATGCTGCGGCAGGACACGCGCTTTCCTTTTGCCGTGCAGTTCGAGCAGCACAAGCTCGCGCGGCTCGCCACCGAGCGGTTGCGTGCCTTTCCGGGGGCGGAGGTGCACTACTCCGCGCGCGTTGCCGCGGTGGAGGCGCGCGACGATCGCGTCGCTGTCATAGTCGAGATGGCCGGCCGCGAGAAAAAGTTTCACGGCGCGTTCCTCGTGGGCGCGGACGGCGGGCGTAGCACGGTGCGCAAGCATCTCAACATCGCGTTCGACGGCTACACCTGGCCCGAGCGCTTCGTCGTGCTCACCACCCCCTTCGATTTCCAGGCGGACCGTGGCTACTGCTATCGCAACTACCTTTCCGATCCCGACGAATGGGCGAACCTGTTCAAGGTCGCGGGCGATGACGGGAAGGGGCAGTGGCGCGTCGTCTTTCCTACGCGCGGCGACGAGACCGATGAAGAAGCGCTGAGCGATCAGGGCGTGCAGACCCGCCTGCAGCGCTTTTTCCCCAAGGGGACGCCCTACGAGGTCGTGCACCGCAACCTCTACAAGGTGCATCAACGCGTTGCCGCGACGTTTCGCAAGGGCAGGGTGCTGCTCGCGGGCGACGCGGCGCACGTCAACAATCCGATCGGCGGGCTGGGCCTCAATTGCGGCATCCACGACGGCGTCGAGCTGGCCGAGCGGCTCGCGGCCTTTTGTGGCGGAGCCGGGCAGGATGAGCTGGACCTCTACGACCGCCGCCGGCGCCCGCTCAACATCGAGTTCGTCCAGAACCAGACGGTCACCAACAAGAAGCGCATGGAGGAGAAAGACCCGGCCGTGCGCGCCGCCAATTTCGATCAGCTGCGCCGCACCGTGGCGGACCCCGCCCTGCACCGGCAGTTCCTGCTGCGCAGCTCGCTCATCGAGAGCGTGCGCAAGGCAGCGCTTATCACGTGAGTGCGGTGAAGAGCTCAAGTCCTTATTGCATGATCTCGACCAGGCCGATGCCGTTCACGCCGCTGCAGGCGATTGCGAGGTTGCCTTCCTTCGTCACGTCCACGTTGCGCACGACGCCTCCGCCGGAGGGGATCACCCAGGTCTGGAATTTCTCCGTTTTCGGGTCGAAGCGCACGATGGTATTGGGCTTCGTGCCCGATTCGCTGTACCAGATGACGTCCCTGATCGAGGCGATTCCATAGGGCTGGGAGCGCGAGCCGCCGGGAGACGGCCATTCCGTGGCCTTCCCGCTCGCCGGATCGAACCTGCCGAGATATCCGCGAGAGTAGTCCGAGTACCAAAGCACGTCGTCGCTGGTAATGGCGATCCGGCGCGGCCGGGTTGCTGCGCTCGGCAAGGCGTATTCGCGAACAGCCAGCGTATCCGGGTCGATGCTGGCGATCTTGTTGGTGCCGAAGAGCACGATGAACGGCACGCCTTTCGAGCTCACGACCATGCCGTAGGGCCGCGATTTCGGCGTAAGCGACGGGATGATCTTCACTTCCCCGGTCCGCGGATCGATCCGCCCCATGATGTTCGCGTTCTGCGCCGTGAACCAGAGGATGCCCTTCTGATCGAATATCGCCGTGTGCGGATCCCGGATGTTCTTGTCCGGCATCGGGTACTCGGTCGCCTTCCCCGTCTTCGGATCGAGCTTGCCGATCTTCGCGCCGAAGTTGCCGGTGTACCAGATGTTCCCCTCCTTGTCCGCGATGAGCCCATGCGGACCGGACTGCGCCGGCAGCGGGAACTCCCGGATCTGCCCGGTCTTCAGGTCGAGACGTCCCAGGAGGTTGGCGAACTGGCCCGTATACCACATCGAGCCGTCGGGAGCCATTGCGGGATCATGGGGCCGCGATCCCGGCGTGGGGACGGGCCACTCCCGGATGTTGATCTTCACGCTTCCGGGAACCACGACCGCTTCCGGTCTCGGCTTTTCCGGAAAGTTCTTGGCGAGATACTGCGCCACCATTTCGATCTGGTCCTTCGGCAGCGGCGCACCCGCGTTCACCATCATGTGAAGATTGTTGCGCCAGCCCTCGATGGAATATCCCGCTGCGCTCGTGCGCTCGAGTTCGTGGCACTGGACACAGGCGGCCTGGACCGCTTTCTTGCCGTCTCCTTCGGGCAATTCCTGCGCGAGAACCGGGCATGCGAGGCAGAGCAGCGCCGCACCCGTCATGGATAGGGGAGAGCTTTTCGACATGGAACCTCCGGGTAATTATGTGCTGCCGAAATCGATAGCGTAACTCACCGTGCGGTTTGCGGCGAGTAGTTCATCGTCCCGAACGCGAGAGTGGCGAGGCCGCCGTGCGATTGCCCGATGGATTGCCGGAAGCCTTGCCGTGATTGATTACTACGAGCGGGAAGGGGCCCTCGCCATTGGGCCTGAAGATCGTGGTTTCCAGCTCGGTCGAGTAGCTCCCCTTGACCGGCAGCATCACCACCTGCTCGTTCAGGTCCGTCCGCAGCTGTGGAGCCTTGTTGTCCTGTGCTCCGCCGGGAGACGCCGCAAGGAGCCACGCGCCCAACGCCGCTGCCAGGAAGCCGCGCCCCATCAGTCGTGCCTCATCAGTCACATTTCACCAGTCACGCCGTATCAATCAGGAGTGCCGGGCAATGAAATCCAGTGCCACCCGCGCTGTTTCGTCCGGGGCGCTGCCCGCGGCGTGGTAGCCATCGATCGGAATGATCGCGAGCTCCGAATTGGGTATGGTCCGCTGCCATCCCTCGAACTCTGCCGTGCCGCGTCGCGGAGTGTCGGTCCCGATGACGAGAGCAGGGCACCTGATCCGCTTGATGTCTTCGCAGATATCGGTCCCGCTCACCCAGCGCAGATAGGCGTGCGCGGTCGAGATTGCGGTGGCCCCCATCATGTCGGACCACCAATCGATGCCGGCTTCCGGCATCCTGCTTCCCAGACGCTCGCGCTGAGTCCTTCTCGCCCAGCTCCTCATGCCGTCGCGTTCCATCTCTTCGAGCCAGCCGCCAGCCTTGGGCGGCGTGACGGGCGAGCAGGAGACGGTAATCGTCTTTACAAGCTCGGGATGAGTCACTGCGAGCATCATGACCGGTATGCCGCCGCTCTTGCCGCCGACGACATGCGCCAGGCCGCCCGCAATTTGCCTGATGAGCGCCGCGAGATCGTTCACGATGACTTCGGTCGTCAGCGGAAAGTCCTTCGCCACCGGTCCCGACTGGCCGAAGCCGCGCTGGTCGTAGCGGATCGTGCGGTAGCGGCGCGAAAAGTACGGCATCCAGGCGCGCCACGCCTCGGTGTTCTCGGTAAATCCGTGCACGAACACCACCGTTTCCGGCCGCGTCCAGGCGTCGGTGTGGTCGTCCACTTTGTAGAAAAGCTTGCACCCGGGCAGTTCGAGATGCGGCATTGTTTTCCTTCGGTGATCAGTAAACAGCGAGCAGTAAGCAGGACTGTCCTGACGAGAGCAACGCCCAATTTTACCGCTTACCGCTGCAAGGTCCGTGCTGGGGTAAACTCAATCGGCGCCCGCGGTTGCGTCCATAACGTGAAGCGGGCGCGGAAGGAAGGAACGCGAATGACATACAAATGCTTGCTCTACGACGTGCGGGACCGGATCGCAACGCTCACCTTGAACCGCCCCGAGCGGCTCAATGCCCTGGGCGACTCGCTGAGGGAGGAGCTGTACGAAGCGGTCACGAAGTCCGCTGCTGACCCTGACGTCGGGGTGATGGTGATCACTGGGGCCGGCCGCGGCTTTTGCTCCGGCGGGGACGTCAAGTCCATGAGCGAGCGCGATCAGACCGGGCAGGCGACCGCTGCGAGCGAGCGCCTGGCGCCGATTCGCGACCGGGTCATTCTGGCGATGCGGGACTGTCCGAAGCCCGTCATAGCGGCCGTCAACGGCGCGGCGGCCGGCGCCGGTATGAACCTAGCGCTCGCGTGCGATATCCGTATCGCCTCGAGCGCGGCGAAATTTACCCAGTCCTTCGTCAAACGCGGGCTCGCTCCGGACTGGGGCGGTACCTGGTTCCTGCCTCGCGTCGTGGGCACGGCGAAGGCCTGCGAGCTGATTTTTACCGGGGACACCATCGATGCCGCCGAAGCGCTGAAGCTCGGCATCGTAAACGCCGTAGTCGAACCCGGAGAGCTCATGGCTGCAGCCATCAGGCTTGCGGCGAAGATTGCGGCAGGTCCGCCGGTGGCGATACAACTCGCCAAGCGGGCGATCCACAATCAGGACGCGGATCTGCGCGCCGCCCTGGAGTTCGAGACTTTCGCCCAAGGCATCTGCAGGGACACCGAGGACGCCAAGGAAGGGGTCAGGGCTTTCATGGAGAAGCGGGCGCCGGTATTTCGCGGACGGTGATCCGTGATCCGGGCCGGTGACGAGTAACTGGGAGACAGGCAATGGCTGATGACGACTTGACGCTCGATGACGTGCGAAAGATGGCGATGGAAGTCGGCATGACCCGGCTCGGGGACGAGCATCTGCAGCAGCTCCTGCGCGCGACGCGGGCGGCGCGAGCACGGCGGGCGTCCCTGTCAGGCGCGAATCTCGGGCCGGCCGACGAGCCGGCTCACGTATTCCGTCTCGATGCCGAGAGCGGACTATGAGCGACCTTGCCTGGCTCACCGTCGCCGAAGCCGCAGAGCTCCTGCGCGCCCGGAAACTCTCGCCCGTCGAGTACTCGAAGTTTCTGATCGACCGCATCGAACGCCACGACGCCAAGCTCAACGCGTTCCTCCGTTTTACGCCAGACCTGGCGCTGGCGGACGCGCGGCGCGCCGAGGCGGAGATCATGCGCGGAGAGTGGCGCGGCCCGTTCCATGGCATGCCCTACGGCCTCAAGGATATCGTCGACTACGCAGGGCTGCCCACCACCGCGCATTCGAAGATCCTGCGGGAGAACGTCGCCACGGCCGATTCCGTGGTCACGCAGAAGCTGCGCGCCGCGGGCGGCGTGTTCATGGGGAAGCTCTCCACGCACGAATTCGCGATCGGCGGCCCGTCCTTCGATCTGCCCTGGCCGCCTGCCCGTAACCCGTGGAACCGCGATCACTTCTCCGGAGGGTCGTCGAGCGGATCCGGCGGCGCCACAGCTGCCGGCTTCCTGCCTGCGGCGATCGGCACCGATACCGGCGGCTCGGTGCGCAATCCGGCTGCGATGTGCGGCGTGGTCGGCATGAAGCCCACGTACGGCGTCGTCAGCCGACGCGGCGTGCTGCCGCTCGCCTTCTCGCTCGATCATGTCGGGACGCTCACCCGTACGGCGCGCGACAGCGCTCTGATGCTGGATCTTATCGCGGGCCACGACCCGCTCGACCCCGGCAGCAGCGCGCGCGCGACCGGTGGCTACACCGCCGAGATCGGCCGCAGCGTGAAGGGGCTCAAGGTCGGCTTGATTCGTCATTTCTACGCGCGCGATATGGAGGCCGATCCGGAAATGACGGCCGGGATCGACACGGCGGCGCGGAAGCTCGCCGAGCTCGGCGCCGAGGTGCGCGAGATCGAGACTGCCCCGCTCGGCGAGTACGTCGCCTGCAACCGCACCATCCTGACCAGCGAGGCCTACGCCATCCACGAAAAGTGGATGCGCGAGCGGCCGCAGGATTATGGCGCGCTCGCCCGGGAGCGTCTGATGGCGGGCGCCTTTGTGCGCGCGGCCGATTACGTCAACGCGACGCGCCTGCGCCGCAAGATGACCGGCGCGTTTCACGCGCTGTTCTCGGACATCGACGTCGCGGTGACGGCAAGCTCGATGGACACGGCATGCCGGATCGACGACCCCAAGGCGCTCGAACATACCTACGCCCGGCAGGCGCGCGCGCCGTTCAACGTGACCGGCAGTCCGGCACTATCCGAGCCGGTCGGGTTCAGCAAGGCGGGCCTGCCGCTCGCGATGCAGATCGTGGGCAAGCCCTTCAACGAAGCGTTGATCTATCGCGTTGCCCACGCTTACGAGCAGGCGACGCGATGGGCGGAACGGCATCCGGCCCTATAGGTCAGGCCAGGGACTCATCAAAGGTTGTATCTCGCCGCAGACTAACGCAGATGAACCGAGATTCTGAAATTCTTGGTTCCCGTGCCTCGACTCAAAAGACCTCCGCAAACCGGCGGATCCCGGCCCGGATGTCGGCCTCCGTCAGCGCGGCGTAGCCGAAGAGTAGACCGGCTCGGCGCGGCGGGCGCGAGTAGTACGGGGTGATGGGATAGAGGCCGACGCCCGCGCGCGCGGCTCGCTCGATGAGCGCACCGACGTTGCGGGATCCGACGTCGTTCAGCCAGACCATCAGATGCACACCGGTGTTCTCGCCGGCAATCTCGATGCGCTCGCCGAAGTGCTCTGTGAGCGCTCCGATCAGCGCGCGGCGCCGGGCCGCGTTGCGGCTGCCGGCGCGGCGCAGGTACCGCTCGAACTGGCCGCTCGCGATGAAATCCGCGAGCGCCTCCTGCGGCAGCATGGTGGAGAACCGGTCGGACACCCATTTCGCCGCCAAAAAGGGCCGCACGAGCGGACGGGGCAGCACAACATAGGCGAGACGCAATGCCGGAAAGAGGGTCTTGGAGAACGACCCGATGTAGATCACCCGGCCGTTGCGATCGAGCGCCTGCATCGCTTCCAGCGGGCTGCCTTCATAGCGAAATTCGCTGACGTAGTCGTCTTCGACGATCCAGGCATCGCTCCGCGCGGCCCAATCGAGCAGCGCCAGGCGCCGCTCGAGTGGCATGATGACACCGGTCGGAAACTGATGGCAGGGCGTCACATATGCGAGGCGGGCGCGGTCGCCGGAGGGTGGAAGTCTGGCAGTATCCAGTCCCTGCGCGTCGGTCGGAATTCGGATCAGCCGCGCGCCGATGGCTTCGAAAGCGAGCGTCGCGCCCGGGTAATGCGGCTCTTCGACGATCGCCGCATCGCGGGGATCGAGCAGGACTCGAGCGGCCAGGTCGATGGCCTGCTGCGAGCCGTTCACAATCACGATCTGCCCGGCGTCGCATGACAGCCCGCGTGCCCGTTTCAGATAATCGACCAACGCTGCCCGTAGCTGCACGTATCCTGCCGGGGATGTGTACCCCAGGGCGTCGCGCCCGGGTCGTCTGGCGCGTGCGGCGAGCAGCCGCCGCCAGATGTCACGGGGAAATTCGTCGACGGCGGGCCGACCGTAGCGGAAGTCATAGCGAATTCCCGGCCCGCTCGCGTAGGAGCCGGACGGGGGCATCGCCGGGTCGCGTGTGAGGCGCAGTGCGTACGCGGAGAGTCTCGCGCGTGTCGTCGGAGGCTCTGGCAGCTCGGGCAACGGTCGGGGAGGTACGACACCGGCAACCAGGGTTGTCGAACGGTCGCGGCTGACGACGTAGCCTTCGGCCTGAAGTTGCTCGTAGGCCAGCATGATCGTATTCCTCGACACCCCGAGGTCGGCGGCCAGCCCCCTGGTCGAAGGCAGACGCGTGGCCGGACCAAACCTGCCCCCACGTATGCCGGACTTGAGCGCGTGATAGACCCGGCGATAGAGGGGGCCGGAGCCCCGCAGATCGAGTAGCATGCCGTTTTTTCAGTGGGAATCTGGCACCAGAGGATAGAGCAAAACTGGCTCTTTTACCAGACCAGATGCAGAGCTAGGATGGTGGCCATTCCACGATGGAGACCGTCATGCAGAACGCAGCGCGCGAGCAGGACAGCGCCAGGACCAGGGATCTGGAGATCCTGCTGGAACTCAACCGTAACTATGTGCGCTCCGCCGAGCAATCGGACGTGCGCTGGTACTCCGAGAACCTGGCAGAGGATTTTCTGAGCAGCAGCATCGATGGCACTATCGTCGACCGGACGGCATTCCTGGCACGGATGGCGCGGCCCTATCCGGGGTCGAATCTCGAGGCGCTCGACGTGCGTATCCGGATCTTCGGCGAGCTCGCGCTCGTTCACGCCGGATTCAGGTATACGAAGCCGGATGGGCAGACGGGATCGGGCCGCTACACCGACGCTTATGCACGACGCCAGGATCGCTGGCTTTGCGTGTCCGCACACTTCAATCGTTTCTAGAAGGGCTACGGCGATGCAAAACACCATGCGCGAGCAAACTGAGCTCCAGGCGTCCGATCCTGAGACTTTGCGGGAGCTCAATCAGGGCTTCATCCGCTCCGTGAGGACGTCCGACGTGGAGTGGTTCGATCGGAATCTGGCCGGGGATTTCCTCAACAGCAACGCGGATGGGACGCTCGTCGATCGCTCGGCCTTCCTGCGCCAGGTTGCGCCCCCATGTCCGGTTGCGAATTTCGACGTCGAAGACGTGCGCATCAGAATTCTCGGCGATGCCGCGATCATCCACGGCCGCACGACGTATACGAAGCCCAATGGACAGGCGGCTGCCGGACGCTACACCGACGTGTGGGTAAGGCAGGCGGGGCGCTGGGTTTGCGTTTCCGGCGACGTGACGCGGGGTTGATTTCGACGGTTTGCAGCCCTCCGCTCGCACCGAGTCCGATGCCTGCAATTCAGTCGGAGCATCTCATCGTTTAGCCGTTCCTTGGGAGCGCCGCGATGCTGATTACCGTGTTCCGCTCGCGTCTCAGGCCCGAGGCGCAGGAAGAGTACGCGCGCTGGGCCGTCCGCATGAGCGAGCTCGCCAGGAGCATGCCTGGCTATGTCTCGCACAAGGGATACGTGGCCGACGACGGCGAAAGGGTCACGATCGTCGAGTTCGATTCGGAAGAGGCGCAGCGAGCCTGGGCGACGCATCCGGAGCACGTCGAGGCTCAAGAAAAGGGGCGCAAGGATTTCTACCTCGAGTATCGCCCGCAGGTTTGCACCGTTCAGCGCGATAGCGCGTACCCCGGTCGCTGACCGCGGTTGCGTTTAGACGCCGCCGGAGCCGGGCTCTCGCCCGGCTTCCGGGGCGGGAAGATTTCGCGTATCTTGCTCCCGGGAACCGATCCCACCCATCAAAGGAGGAGAAGCCATGTCACGGATTTCGGCAGGACTGCAGGCTGTTGCACTTGCTCTTGTCATCGGCACCGCTTCGACGGCCGTCCAGGCCCAGGGGGTGCTCACGACGTACAGATTGTCGGCTGCACTGGCGAACGAGCTGGTCGGAGAATCGGTGGCGATCTGCGCGCAGAAGGGCTACAACGTGGTGGCCGTCGTCGTCGATCTCGAAGGCGTCCGCCAGGCTGTCCTGCGCGGCAACGGGGCGCCGATCCACTCGATGGACAACGCTTACTACAAGGCCTACTCGGCGGCCTCGTTGACCCTGGGGCGGAAGGAGGGAAGCACGAAAGAAGTCGCCGACCGGATGGCCAAGAATCCTCCGTCGAGCGTGCCGCAGACACCGCTGCCCAATGTCACCTACGCAGTCGGGGGCGTGGCCATCATGGCCAGAGGAGCGGCGATCGGCGGGCTCGGAGTAAGCGGCGCTCCCGGCGGCCAGTTCGACGAGGAATGCGCCCGCGGAGCACTGGCGAAGATCCAGGATCGGATGAAATAACGCGCGCTTTCCCGCCGGATACCGGCCGCCGCGAGCCGCCCGGCAGGATGTCAGTTCTGGTATTCGTCGCGGCGACGTACCCAGGCCTGGGGGTTAGCGCCTGATCCGCCTCGTCGCGTCCTTTGGGGACGAGGTCGAGGCACGCCATAGGTCAACCGCGCAGCAGCTCCTGTCGCTCCTATCGCGCGCCGATCAAGGCTTGAGCGCCCGGTAAAGGAACGGCAGGCTCCTGTCCATCCGGTAGTCGACGTCCGAGTGGTTGTCATCGAACTCCTCGTAGGCATGCCGGATGCCGGCCGCGGCGAGTCGCTTCGACAGCAGGCGCGTGCCGTAGTGGATGTGATACTGGTCGCGCCAGCCGCAATCGATGTAGATCCCGCGCAGTGACTTGAGGTTGCTCCGGTATCTCGCCACGAGGTTCACCGGGTCGTGCTCGCGCCACCTGCGCCAGCGCTTTGCGATGACCTCCCCCGACTCGAGGTTGAACGGGACGCGAAAGCCGAGCGGCGCACGCGGATCCGGATCGTAGGTGGCGGCCATGCACAGGTTCATGATGCAATGGCCTTCCGCCGTCGAAAGCTTCTCCTTCTCCCACACGTGCGAGAGGAAGCGCCGGATGCGCCCGTCGTCCAGGCCTTCGGCCAGGCCTCTGCGGCTCGATTCGCCCCGCGCGTCGTAGGCGCCCGGCTTGCGCTTGATCAGGCGATGCCTGGCGAGCTCGTTCAACGTGTTGGGCCAGTCGCACCAGTAGACGAAATCGAAGTGCGCATCGCCGGAATGATTCGCGATGGCCCCCCAGAATCCTGCGTACTTCATGCCGTGGACAATGGCGCCGTAGCCGCCGGAAGACTTGCCGAAGCAGCCCCGATGCTCACGCCTCGCCAGGGTGCGGAACTCGCGGTCCACGAAAGGAACGATCTCGCGCGTGAGGTAGTCCGCGTAATTTCCGAGCGCGGACGAGTTCACGTACTGGTTGCCGCCGAGCGCCGTAAAGCAATCCGGGAACACGAAGATCGCCGGCCCCATCTTCCGCTCGCGGATGAGCCGCGCCGCGCGCTCGGGCACGTTGTCGCCGAACGGCTTCCAGTTGGCGTGCGAGAGGCCGGAGCCGGTAAAGCCGACGAGATCGTAGAGCACCGGGAAGCGGCGCTTCCCCGGGCCGTCGTCGTACTGCGGCGGCAGCCACACCGCGAGCTTGCGCATGTGCGGGTCGCCCAGCGGGTTGTCCTTGAGTATCTTCGAGGTGTGCTCGAGCACGACGAGCGTGCCGGCCGGGCCTTTGGGACGTTTGAGGGCCATCTGCGTCGTATCTGCGACGCCTTCTACAAGACGACTTTCTGCCGCTGACCCGTTTCGGAAGCGCGGCGAATGGCATCCAGCATGCGGTGGCGGCGCACCGCGTGGTCGAAGTCGGGCTCGACCGACTTGCCGGCGCGGATCGCTTTCGAGAAGTTGACCCACATCTGTCCGACGTCGTAGGCGCGGCCCACTTTCCGTACGGGCTCGGGCACCCACTTGAGGCGATCCGGCACCGGCAGCTCTTTCAGCGACTGATCGTCCTTGTGCCCGCCCATGATCTTGCGGTTCGCCTCCTGTCCGGCTTCGCCGCCGCCTATCATGGCCAGGGTGCCCTCCTTGCCGTAAATTTCGAACCGGAACCCGGTGCCGTGGTACGGATGCACGCCCACGTAGGCGCTGGCGATCGCCCCGCTTTCCAACCTGCCCTGGATCATGATGTTGTCGGGCGCGGTCACATCCACGTACTTCTTGGTGTCGGTCTCGAACCACTGCGGCACCTGCGTGGCCACGATGGCCGATACTTCGGTCAGCTCTCCCACGACCATGCACATGGCATCGAGCACGTGTCCGAAGGTAATGGTCAGGGTGTTCGCGCCCAGCGTCACGTCGCGCTGCCAGGTGCGGTCCGCGGTGCGCGTCAGCACGCCGCTGTTCATCAAGGTCATGGTCACCGACAGCACCTGCCCGACGTAGCCCTCCCTGATCAGCTCGCGCATGTAAAGGTACGCGGGCGAGGCGCGGCGCTGCAGGCCCACCATCGTGGGGACCTTCATCTTGCGGGCGAGCGCCGCAAGCTCTTCGGCCTCCTTCGTGGTCGCGCCCAGTGGCCATTCGCAATAGACCGGCTTGCCTGCTTCCAGCGCATTCTTCGAGAGCACGTAGTGCGCCGGCACGCGCACGGCGACGAGCGCCGCCTCCACCTGCGGATCCGCGTCCATCGCCTTGTCGTCGCTGTAGGCGTGCTTCACCCCGTACTTGTCCGCCGCCGCCTGCGCCGTATCCGCGTGCGCGGTGCACACGGCGTAAAGCTCGGTCTCCGGCAATTGCGTAAGCGCCGGAACATGAGCCCACGGACCCCACCTACCGTTCGCACCGATAAGGCCAACGCGTAAACGACCAGGCTGTGTCATGTTCTTTCTCCTTCAAGTTGTGTGGAAAAGATCAGAACCTATCAGGTTCTAGAGATCCGCGTTCACCTGCGCCTTGCGCAACGCCCGTCCGTGCCAGTAGCGCGCCATCAGCCGGGGGTCGGTCACCACCGCCCCTATGGTCTCGCACACCACCAGGACAACACCCATCACCGGCAGCACCAGCATCAGGCCCGCAATGCCGGCAATGGCGCCCCCTATGAATATCATCAGCACTGCTACCAACGGATGTATGTTCAGGCTCTTGCCAATGGTGAGCGGCATGTAGATGAAATCGTCGAGCAGCCGCACGAAGATGAACAATCCGATCACCCATACGGCCAGCCCGGGGTCGTTGGGAAAATCGGTCGCCGCCACGAGCACTACCACCAGCCCGCCCAGTATGGATCCGACGTAGGGAACCCAGGCCAGCACGGCGGCGAGCAAACCGAGGCCCAGAGGTGCGGTCATGCCCACGACCCAAAGACCGAACGCGAGCGTTATGGTATCGAGGATCGTCAACTGTATGAGTCCCAGAAAATAAGCGCGCGCCGCCTGGTCGACTTCGCTTATCAGATACAGCGTTTTCTCGAAAAAA
>DATFWO010000113.1:0-3414 GCA_035259205.1 Burkholderiales bacterium
GCTCGAGTGGAAGGTGTTGAACTGGTCGAGGAGGCCCGTGGCTCCCAGCAGCGGATCCGGATCCACGTTGCCATGGCCCGACAGCGCCCCGCCCACGGCATAATCGACAAACTGGCCTCCACCGAGCCCGAGCGCCCCGGCGAGATACTCGACGGCCACAGGGCCGTTCGAATGCCGGCCCTGAAAATATGGCGGCGATCCGGGTTTGGTGCCCTGAAGCTGCAGCCGGCGGCCGTTGTCGGAGTTACTGTCGCCGAACGCGAACAAGGATGAGAACGGAATGGCTGCGGCGGCGGTCGATACCAGGAGCCCACCCGCTATCAGGAGTGTCTGCGCCAGCCGCATGTCGCCTCCCATCCCCCGTACCGTGCAATCAGCCGGGAGATGAATTCAAAACCTCGAATCCTAGGGTATCACAGCCAGTCGCCGCTCCCTTGCACTGCGTGCCGCAGCCGTTAGTATTATCCGGACGATGCGGATATTCCTGAGCTACCCGTCTCAAGACCGCGAGCGGGTCGAGCCTATCTATCTGGCTCTGCGCGCGCAGGGCCACGCCGTGTTCTTCGACCGCACGGACCTGCCGCCGGGCGAGGAATACGACATCCGGATCCGTACCGCAATCGAAAGATCCGACTTGTTCGTCTTTATCGTGAGCCCGGATGCGCTCGACGCCGGAAGCTACACGCTCACGGAGCTCGAGATCGCGGAGAAGACCTGGGAGCTGCCCGCCGGCAGGGTTCTGCCTGTCGTGCTGCGCCCGGTCGCAAAGGATCGCATCCCGCCCTATCTGGAGGCGGTGACCTTGCTCGAACCGGATGGCGACGCAGCGGCAACGGTGGCGGATGTAGTCTATCGCCTTGCTCTCGCGCGGCGCAGGGGGTTGCTGGCAAGAGGCGCCACGGCGCTGGCGGCTGCAGTCCTGGTCGGCATCGGCACGTATTGGTGGTGGACGCACCGCGGGCCGGCACAGGAAACGATCGGCAACGACGGTGCGCCCGCGAGGATGATCCCGGCCGGAGCTTTTACGATGGGCGATGACGAGCAGTCGCCGCGGCGCGAGGTGTATCTGGATGCCTACTACCTCGACAAGTACGAGGTCACGACCGCGCGCTACGCGAAATTCCTCCAGGCGACCGGCCTGGTGAGGCCGCCGGAGTACTGGCAGGAAGTCGACCAGCGCCGCGGCGGTGATCTGCCCGTCGTGGGCATAGACTGGGGCGATGCGCGCGCGTACTGCCGCTGGGCGGGCAGGCGTCTGCCGACGGAAGCCGAGTGGGAGAAGGCGGCGCGCGGCGCCGATGGGCGCGCTTACCCATGGGGCAACGACGATCCATCGTCTGCCCGCGCGCATTACGCGCAAAACGCGACGGCTGCTTACAAAGACGGCCTCGCTCCCGTCGGCAGCCACGAGGCCGGCAAAAGCCCCTACGGCGTGCACGATCTCGCCGGCAATGTCGCGGAGTGGGTTGCAGATTGGTACGCGGAAGGGTTCTCGCGCAGCGACGTGCGCAACCCGAAGGGGCCGCGCAACGGCGAGGCGAAGGTGATCCGGGGCGGGGGTTGGCGCGACCCGGCAGAGCGGATCAAGTCAGCCCGGCGCACCTATGCGAGCGCGGACAATCTCGCCGACGATATCGGATTTCGCTGCGCCCGCGATTTTCGGTAGTCGAGGCGCTACATGGCTGTGCGGCGTCGACCGAACAAGGCGAGACCGATACCGGTGCCCAATCCCCACGCTGCGTTGACGATGGGGCCGATCATCATCGCCTGGGGCGCTCCTCCCGCTGCCAGCGGCTGACCCTTCAGCGGGGCGACGACGAACCACGCCACCAAGGTCGGCAGCAGCGCGCCGAAGATCGCCGCGGCAACGATCAGCGCGGCGCCTTCCAGGCGGCCCAGCACCGCCGCCAGGACCACGCCCCAGACGCCTCCCCAGAACGCCAACGACCACATTTGAGGGATACCCCAGGGTGCGGTCGACTGCAACGAGTACGGGGCGCGCGGAGTCATCCCCAAAGTATGGAGCGCCGCGGCCATTCCCTGGTGAAAGAGGAGCACCGAAATGAAGCCCGAAATGAAGCCTGCGAGCAGCCAGCGGGGCAGCTCGCCGGTAGCTGGATAGTGATGCAATGCGTGAGAACTCATGGACGAAGACCTCCTGCGTCACATCGAAAAGTGCCGGCATTTCCTGCGACACGGAAAGGTTTCCGTAGGTTCCCGCGAAAGACCCGCATCCATTCGTGGAGGAATCTGGTAGAACGGCAATTTCCTGCGAGACGCCGGGAAAATTCGGACGACCATAGACTATACTAGGCTCGGGAGGGCTTTCGACAAGGAGACGAATATGGCGACCAGGAAAAAGAAGGCGTCCTCGTCGGGGCGCCGGGCAACCATCACCAAGCCCACGGGCCTCTCGGTACACATCGGTCTCAATGCGGTCGATCCCGCGCACTACGCCGGCTGGAGCGGCCCGCTCAAAGCATGCGAGGCGGACGCCTCCGACATGGCCAAAATCGCCAAGAGCAAGGGCATGCAGTCGACGGTCTTGCTCACCAGGGACGGCAACCGCGCGAAAGTCCTGGCCGCGATCCGGGGGGCAGCGAAGCAGTTGAAGAGCGGCGACCTCTTTCTGCTCACTTACTCCGGACACGGCGGGCAGGTGCCCGACATCACCGGCGAGGAAGACGACAAGAAAGACGAGACCTGGTGCCTCTATGACGGGGAGCTGATCGACGACGAGCTGTACATGGAACTGAGCGGCTTTGGCGCCGGCGTGCGGATCCTCGTCTTTTCGGACAGTTGCCACAGCGGCACGGTCACGCGCGCGCGACCCGGCTCGGAACCGGGCGCCGAGGACGCACGCTCCAAGATGATGCCGCCGGACGTCGCGGACGCAACGTATCGTGCGCACCAGGCGTTTTACGACAATCTCCAGAAATCGGTTGCCAAAGCAGCCGGCAAGGGAAAACTGCCCGATCCGGACACCATGCTGGCGCACGTCGCGACCAACCCGCGCCTGACCCGTATCGTGAAGTCGTTCAAGCCGACGGTCCTACTCATCTCGGGATGCCAGGACAACCAGACATCGATGGACGGTGCGCACAACGGCGCGTTCACCGAGCAGTTGCTGCACGTGTGGAACTCCGGTGCTTACAAGGGCGACTACGTCAGGTTTCACGCCCAGATCAAGGCTGGACTCCCGTCGTCTCAGACGCCCAACCTGTTCACCCTCGGCACCGCGACGAAGTTCCTGAAGGAGCAGCCCTTCAGCGTCTGAGGAGGTTCGATGGATCGCGGATCGGCTGTCGTGCTCGGGCTGTTCGCGGCGCTGACGGCGAACGGCGCAGCCGCTCAATCGGGCTATCCCGAGAAGCCGATCCGCATCGTCAGCCCGTACCTCGTCGGGACGCCGTC
>DATFWO010000114.1:0-4133 GCA_035259205.1 Burkholderiales bacterium
GTAGAATGTCCTTCACCCCCTACCCCTAGCCAAAACCCGGAAACGGGCATATTTGAGGGGCAAAATCCCGGAGGGTTCACGTGCCCCGTAGGTCGCGCGCCGAGCTTGAGATGGAGGGCATCGCAGCCGGCATAGGCAACGCCTTGAACTACGGCCGACCGGAGCCGCCGGCGGGAATGCTCGAGGCCGCGGCCAAGGTCTGGCGCGACAGCGTTGCCTCCATGAAGGAAATGCACTTCAGCCGCGAAACGCACGCGCTGCTCAGCCGCTACTGCAACGCCATGATGGAATGCGAGCGGCTCGAGGCCGAGCTCATCAAGATCGATCCTAAATCCGAACGTTACGACCAAATTTCCAAACGGCTCACCACGACGGCCTCGGTTGCCTTGGCATATGCCAGAAGCTTGCGATTGACCCCGAAATCCAGTCTCGAGGGCAAGCGCGGCCAGGTCCGCGATCCGCACCGCACTCTGGGACCAAAGCTCTGGGAAACCGGCGGCGAGGCTGTCAAGAAACCTTGGGACCTCTAACGATGAACGACCCAACGATCGTCGTCCCCTTCCCCGCAGATGGCCGCCCGCCGGCGCCGGCGCACTTATCCCCTGCGGAGGCTGAGACCTGGAAGGCCGTCGTCGGAGCAAGGAAAGCTGGCTTCTTCGGCCGCGAGATCTTCCCACTGCTCGAGGCGTACTGCGCGACCGCAATGATGTGTGAACACGTCGCTGCGCGCCTGCGCACTGAGGATGGGGTGGATCATGCGCTACTCGAGACCTACGACCGCATGACGCGCTCGCTGGCGGACTTGGCGAAGGTGCTGTGCCTGCTGCCCGAGGACGAACGGACGGAAGCGTGACGTTGATTCGGCTTACCGGCGCCCAACTCCGCGAACTCATGCAGGCAGCGCGGATGGTGCCGCCCGATCTACGCGATATCTTCCTCGAGCGGGTCGTCGTGCATCGGGTGGCTTACAACGTTGCACGCGCGATCACGTGGGGACGCTGGACGGATGGCGGCGACGGGTTAGGCGCGCTGGCGGCCATTCTCTGTACATCGCGGTCGCAGCCTGGCGGTTTTCCTTGCCTCGCTTGAAGGGGTCAGGAGACGGCGCGAAATCGATTGTCCATCCGTAGCAGCTGTGCGTGTCGCCGACCCGCTCGTCTCCAGGCTGCGGTGGAGCCGTCGCGGAAATATTGCTGCCACCGAGCCGCGGCGGCCGCCATGGCTGTCTCGTGGATTTTAAGGGAAAGCGCGGCAAGAAGTAAAACATCACGGCCCTGGGAAGGCGAGAATGGGGCCACCCGGCTAGAGCACGTAGCGACGCCAATCATCCACTTGCTGGCCCGTGTCCGTCCAGGCGTTCCACTTCTGCGGTCGCGCGTGCCAGATATGGTCCATGGCCTTTTCCACCTGATCCTAGCTACTTCAGTTGACTAAGCAGCTTAATCGCACCGGCATCGCGCCGATGGGTGAGCGCCCTCAGGCCTCCGACCGCATAAACCGCCACCGCACGTAAAAGCTCGGCCAGTTGATGCGCGGCCCCAGGATCGAAGCGGCAGTAGGCGCCGCGGGATACCCGCGCGATGTCCTGGAACACGCGCTTGGCCTCGCGGTCGTCGCCCTCCTGAAACATGAACGCCGGTACGCCGATGCGGCCAAGCTCATGTGCCGCCTGCACCAGGACATGGGGGTTCTCCTCGCAGGCATCACCGACGAAGGTCAGCGCGGCGACCTTGAGCAGCCTGTCCTCCTTCTCGACGTGTTTGAGGATCTTCTCGATCTGGGTGTGCCCGGACTGGCACATCACCTTGGACATGAGCCAGGTGAGATGGTTCGCGTCCGACGTCCAGGGCGTGCTCTGGCACTGGTTGATACCCCGATAGAAAACGAGCTGCATGTCGAGTCCGCCGCCACCGGCGACCTCGCGAAACATTTCGGCTTGAAGCTCGGCCGCCGTATCCCAGGTGTTTTCCCGGCTGGCGGTGGCATCGAGGCCGAAGATCAGGCGGCCTCGCGCGGACGTCTTCCTGGCCCCGATATCGGCGAGAAAGGCGTCGAGCTCGGTGCGTGAGGGCGTGCCCTCGCCGCGGTTAACAATCTTGCCCTGGTCAGTCGCCACGGATCACCTCCTTGCTTGCGTGCTGCTTCAAAATCGGCGGCGCGGTGACCGCGCGCGCGCAAACCTTACTGGCCCGGAAAAATGATGATGAGAGTAGTAGAGAGATGAAATAATAAGGAGAAAAGGAACATCGTCCACACTCATATTTCCGGGCCAGTCTCATAAATCAAGCCTTACTCAGATTTCCGGGCCAAGCTATCCATCACATCGACAACAGCAAATCGCGATCGAGCGCGTCCGAAAGACTGTACCGCTCGAGAGTGTGCTCCTTCCCGCCCTGCACCACGTCCTGCTCGTCACATTCCAGCACGCGAAGCATGTACAGCGCCCGCAATTCGCGCTGGACCGTCATGCGCGGCCGGGTAATGCGGCGGGCGACATCGCGCGGGCGGGTGTTGGGATGGGCGGCGACGTCGAGCAAAATCCTTCGCCGCAGCGGCGGCAGTGTATCGCGCGCGCAGCGCGTCGCCAGCTGCATAGCAGCTGCGGGCGACATACCGATCGCCACCGCGCCGCGCATGAGCTGGGTAAGCTGCTTGGCAAAGCGGGTCGGCATTTCCGATGCGTGCACGTCGGTCACGTCACCCCGGTAGTCACGCTCGACCCCGGTGCGCGCCCAGGTCACGATATTGGCTAGCCCGATCAGCCGATCCGTCTCAGCTGAGGTGAGTTGGTGCTCCGTAGTACCGGCATTAGCGATGAGCCCGCCGACGGCCGCCGCGAGCTCGGCGCGCATCTGAGCTTCCTGGCCGGTATTGCCGGTAGCCCTCCGCGCGGAGCGAACACGAGCGCGCGCGTTCTCGGAATCGGCGCGGACGATGGCAAAGCGATCGCCCATCACGGCGATGACGCCGTGGGCGGTATCCCAGGCAGTGGTGCAGGCACCAACGATGGCGAGGCGCCCGATCCAGGTGAGCGTGCGCCCGCCGCCGACTCCGACGTTGCGCTCCCACTTGCCGTCATAGATCTCGCGCAATGCGGCCAGGATCAGGCCACGCGCCCTGGTGTCCATCGAGAGAAGCGAGGTCCCGTCCTTGATGACCAGTAGGCCGCGATTGCCGATCTTGCGTAAGAGCCCGCCCGTGGCGTGCGACTGCCGCGGCGACGCGGAGAGCAGCGCGCCCTCGGACGTGATCGTACTGGTGATGAGCGCGCCGGCACCCGTGAGCGCCTGCACCGTCTCGGTCTTGGCGTTGCCGGGGCCGGAGATCACCATGAGCCAGAGCGGGTCCCCGGTTAGCCGTTCGGCCGCGCCTGTGGCGAGCGTGGCATCGAGCACGCCCGTGTCGTAATCATCGCCCAGCCATTTCTTGAAGATCGTGTGCACGCTGTCGAGCGGCCCCGGCATAGGCGGCGGCGTGGGGATGGACACAGGGGTTGGCACGGTGAGCGCGGTCGTCGCCTGTGGCCCGCTCACATCGTCGTCGTCCGGCTCGACCCCGATCTTGTTGTACGCCTTCTCGATCCTGCGCCGCAGGCGCCCCTCGTACTTCGCACCGACGCCCTGCGGATAGCGCTCGAGCAGTTCGAAGATGCCGTCGACGGTGAAGCCAAGCTCCTTGAGCACCATCACGACGTTGAAAAAGGCGAGCGAGCGATCCTTCGCGTTGCCCTTGCTGGGGCCGTTACGGATCACCTTCATCGTATCTGCTGGGATACTAGCCTCGTCGGCGGTACCCGCTGAAATCGGCGCAGAACCGCCGCCGTTGGGCTTGGGTGGCTCCGGCGCTGCCGGAAAGGCGCGCTCGATGTCGTCTGGCGTCCACAGTACCGCGGGTTCGAGCGCGATCAGCCGTGTCCACACAGTGGTGCGCCCGCGCTCGGTCTTCGCCTTGCTCGGATAGTTCACCGTGCCAGCGACACGATAGGGCTGCGTCGGGTTGCCAGTATCGTGGTCGCTGTTGATGGCGTAGCGGATGCGTTCGCCCAGCTGCTGCGCGAGCTCGGCGTTGATCGCTGTCTTGAGAAAGAACCAGAACTGAAAATTGCCGGGCGAGGTTTCCACTATCATGCTCGG
>DATFWO010000115.1:0-57867 GCA_035259205.1 Burkholderiales bacterium
CGCACTACCTGATGAACGAAGGCCACGTGGTGGTCGGCATCGACGGGCTGAAGATCGAGCCGTTGCCCGCCGAACTGTCCGGCGTCGATGAGCATGGTCGACGCGTGCCGTTCCTGCCCGTGCGCGACGTGCGCGAGCTCAACGAATCGCTGGACCGCCGGGTAATGGCAGGCTTTGGCGGCGTGGCGGAGTACGGGATCACCGTGCGCTGGGACAAGAACTTTCTGAAAATGCTACGGCTGCTGCTCGAGCGCAGGCGCGAGTTCTCCCTGATCGGGGGAGTGCGCTTCGGCGGCACCATCACCGCGGAATCGGCGCTGGAAATGGGTTTCGACCATGTCGCGCTCGCGGTCGGCGCCGGCCGTCCGACCGTGCTCGATCTGCCGCACGGTCTCGCGCGCGGCGTGCGTACCGCGTCGGACTTTCTCATGGCCCTGCAGCTTACGGGGGCGGCGAAGCCGGGCTCGATCGCCAATATGCAGCTGCGGCTGCCGGTGGTGGTCGTGGGAGGTGGTCTGACCGCAATCGACACGGCAACGGAATCGCTGGCCTACTATCCGCTACAGGTGGAAAAGTTTCTGCGCCGCTACGAGTCGCTCGCCCGGGAACACGGCGAAGCGGCAGCGCGGATCGCGTGGAACGAGGAGGAGCGGCAGGTCGCCGACGAGTTTCTTGCGCACGCCCGCGCCCTGCGCGCGGAGCGCATGCGCGCAGTGGCCGAAGAGCGCGCGCCGCGCGTGATCGAGCTCCTGCAATCCTGGGGCGGGGCGACCATCGCCTACCGCAGGCGGCTCATCGATAGCCCGTCCTATACGCTGAACCACGAGGAAGTGGCCAAGGCGATGGAGGAGGGGGTTCGATTTGCCGAAGGTCTCACGCCGCTTGCCATCGATGTCGATGCGGATGGCTACGCCCGGGCGCTGCGGGTGGCGGTGCAGCAACGCGGCGACGATGGGACATGGACCGAGCTGCGACAGTCAAAGCTGCCCGCGAAAACGGTCCTGATCGCCGCCGGCACGCAGCCCAACACCGTGCTTGCGCGGGAAGACGCCGCCAATTTCCGGCTCGACGGGCGCTACTTTCAGGCGTGCGATGAGGGCGGCAATCCGGTGACGCCGGAAAAGGCGATAGCGAAGCCCGGAGTCGTGCGCGTTCTGCTGTCACGAGCCCGGGACGGCCGCTTCTTGAGCTATTTCGGCGACGTCCATCCGTCGTACTTCGGCAACGTCGTGAAAGCGATCGGCAGCGCAAAGCAGGGCTACCCTGTCGTCTCGCGCGTGCTCGCAGGCGGAGCGCCGGCATCGAAGCTTTCCGACGCGCAATTCATCGCCCGCTTGAACGACGAGCTGCGCGCCACGGTCCACGAGGTGATCCGTTTGACACCCATGATAGTCGAGGTCGTCGTGCGGGCGCCGCTCGCGGCGCGCCGCTTCCGGCCCGGGCAGTTCTACCGGCTGCAGAATTTCGAGACGCTCGCGCCGGAAGCCCATGCTACCCGGCTCGCCATGGAGGGTATCGCCCTTACCGGGGCCTGGGTGGATCGGGACCGCGGCCTTATCTCGACCATTGTGCTCGAGATGGGCGGATCGTCGGATCTGTGCGTGCAGCTCAAGCCGGGAGAGCCCGTAGTTCTCATGGGACCGACGGGCACGCCGACCGAGATTCCGGCTAGTGAGACCGTGATCCTCGCAGGCGGCGGACTCGGAAACGCAGTGTTGTTCTCGATCGGGCAGGCCATGCGCGGAGCCGGCAGCCGCGTGCTCTATTTCGCCGGATACAAGCACATGATGGACCGGTACAAGATTGCTGAGATCGAAGCGGCGTCCGACGCGGTAGTATGGTGCTGCGACGAAGAGCCCGGCTTCACGCCCGATCGCCCGCAGGACAAGTCATTCGTCGGTAATATCGTGCAGGGCATGCACGCCTACGCCAGCGGGGCCCTGGGCAGCCAGCCGATTCCGTTCCGGGATGCCGATCGTATCATCGCCATAGGCTCGGACCGGATGATGGCGGCCGTGGCGCGCGGACGCCACGATATGCTCAAGCCTTATCTCAAGCCGCGGCACGTCGCATTCGGTTCCATCAACTCACCGATGCAGTGCATGATGAAGGAAATCTGCGCGCAGTGCCTGCAGCCGCACGTGGACCGCGCGACCGGCAAGACGAACTACGTCTTCTCGTGCTTCAACCAGGACCAGCCCCTCGACCTGGTGGATTTTGCCGCGCTGGACGCGCGCCTGAAACAGAACTCGGTGCAGGAAAAACTGACTGCAGAGTGGGTCGATCACTGCCTGGTCGCTCTCGGCGACCGCGAGCTCCAGCGGATTTAGGAGCGGGGGATTGGGCCCCTTCCTGAAAGTCCGAGGGCCCTTCCCAATCCCCCGCACCCCCAGTCGCACTATTCAACGTTCGGACGACGCCCGAACGGTGTTCCTATGCAACCTCGCGAAGCGTCGTGCCCAAGGTTTCCATGATCTCGTCGATCTGCTGCTCGCTTACGATGAGCGGCGGGGAAAGCGCGATCGTGTCGCCGGTCACGCGCGCGAGAACGCCTTTCTCCAGGCATTTCAGGAATACCGCGTAGCCGCGTGCGGCTGGCTTGCCGGGCACGGCCTCGAGCTCGATCCCCGCCATCAGGCCGTAGTTGCGGATGTCGATCACGTGGGGTGCGCCCTTGAGGCTGTGCACCGCCTGCTCGAAGCGCGGCGCGATGTCGCGCGCCCGCTCGAAAAGCCGCTCCTCGTGGTAGAGCGCCAGCGTGGCTTCGGCCGCAGCCGCCGCCAGCGGGTGACCCGAATAGGTGTAGCCGTGCGGGAACTCGACCGCGCCCGGCGCACCGCCATTCACCACGGTATCGTGGATTTCACGACGCACGATGACGCCGGCCATGGGGACCGCGCCGCTCGTCACGCCCTTCGCAAACGTGATGAGGTCCGGGGTCACCCCGAAGGTCTGCGCGGCGAACGCCTGACCAGTGCGGCCGAAGCCGGTAATGACCTCGTCGAATACCAGCAGCAGACCGTGCTTGTCGCAGATCGCGCGCAGCTTCTCGAGATAGCCCTTGGGCGGTACCACCACACCGGTTGAGCCTGCAACGGGCTCCACGATCACCGCGGCGATGTTGGAAGCGTCGTGAAGCGCCACGATGCGCTCGAGGTCGTCGGCGAGATGGCCGCCCCAGGCGGGCTGACCGCGGCTGAACGCCATGTCTGGCAGGCTGTGGGTATGGGGCAGGTGATCCACGCGCGGCAGCATGCTTCCGAAAGCCTTGCGATTGGCCGGTATGCCGCCGACCGATATCCCGCCGAAGCCGACGCCGTGGTAGCCGCGCTCGCGGCCGATCAGCACGTTGCGGTGGCCCTCCCCGCGCGACCGGTGATAGGCGAGAGCGATCTTGAGGGCGGTGTCCACAGCCTCGGAGCCCGAGTTGCAGAAGAACACGCGGTCCAGACCGCGGGGCGCAAGCTGCGCGACGAGCGTGGCAGCCCGGAACTCGCCCGGGTGACCCATCTGAAAAAGCGGTGAATAGTCGAGCGTCCCGGCCTGGCGCCTTATCGCCTCCACGATCTTCGGCCGGCAATGGCCGGCGTTCACACACCAGAGGCCGGCGGTGCCGTCGAGCACTTTGCGGCCATCTTCGGTGGTGTAGTGCATGTCGTGCGCTGAGACGAAGATGCGCGGCGCGGCCTTGAACTGGCGGTTGGCGGTGAACGGCATCCAGAAAGATTCGAGGTCGTAGTCTCGTGGGTTCATGCGTATGCAATCGAGGATGGGTGGGCGGGAAGCGGTAATTGTGCCAGCAGCCTTGGCCCGCGGCTACCCGCCGGGGCGTCGTGCTAGTATCAGGAGCGCGTCTTCAGCCTTATGCAGAGCTGCCCGCGCAAACAGGAAAAAACCGGCGGTCAGGTGCTCAACTCGCTGTTCCCTAGCCTCGTCGAGAGCGAAACCGCTCGCTCCTCGCAAGGGTGCGCGACGATCCAAGGGCGGTTCGCCTGCGCCCAGCGGTAGCGGGTTCGGCCGGGATGCCATGGTAGTACTGGATAAGGTATCCAAGGCTTACGCCGGGCAGGCGGCGGTGGCGCCGGTATCCCTCGAGTTCGCTTCGAAGCGCGTCACGGTCCTGATCGGCCCCAGCGGCTGCGGCAAGTCCACGCTGCTGCGCATGATTGTGGGGCTGGTGTTGCCCGATACCGGGCGAATACTGATCGACGGCGAAGCGTTGACAGCGGACAACACGCTCCGGCTGCGCCACGGGATCGGTTACGTGATACAGGAGGGCGGCCTGTTTCCGCACCTCACTGCCGAAGACAACGTGGCTTTGCTGGCACGATTCCTCAAACGGGAGTCTTCGTGGATTAGCGCCCGGCTCGGGGAGCTCGCGGATCTCACGCGTCTATCCAGCGAGCATTTGAAGCGCTATCCGCGCTACCTGTCGGGGGGGCAGCGGCAGCGCGTGAGCATCATGCGCGCGCTGATGCTCGATCCGCCGCTCCTGCTCTTCGACGAGCCGCTGGGCGCGCTCGATCCAATCACGCGCTACGAGCTGCAGGAAGAGTTGAAGCGTATCTTCGGCGCGCTCGGCAAGACCGTCGTGCTCGTGACGCACGACATGAACGAGGCAGGATACTTCGGCGACCATATCGTACTGATGCGGGAGGGCCGCGTTGTGCAGCAAGGCGGAATCCGGGATCTGCTCGAGCGGCCCGCGGAGCCGTTCGTGCAGCAATTCATCCGCGCCCAGCGTGCGTTTCCTGCGGGACGCACGCTGGAAGGTGGGCCAGCGGCGGCCGCATAGATCAACCGTCAACCTGCATGACAAGCTCATTTTATCCAGGCCGCGGGTGGCTGAGTTCCGCTGAGCGCGTGGCACCCCGCCTTCGGTTGGGAGCTGGCGCGCTGCTGGCGTGGCTGGCGGTCTCCTGCTGGGCGCAGGGGGCGCTCAGCGTAGGCTCCAAGCGCTTCACGGAATCGTATGTGCTCGGGGAAGTCGTGACTCAGACCGCCGCCAGGGCGGGCGAGGTGCGGGCCGTCCATCAGCAGGGCCTCGGCAACACGGCCATCCTGTTCGCGGCCCTGAAGTCGGGTGCGATCTACGTCTATCCGGAATACACCGGCACCATCGCGTTCGAATTGCTCGGCATGAAACAAGTGCCGGGGCTGGCAGAGCTAAACCACAGGCTGGGGGAGCATGGCCTTGCGGTAGATGTTCCGCTTGGTTTCGCCAACAGCTATGCGCTCGCCATGGTGGCGACGCGCGCCGCAGAGCTCGGCATCGTGCGGGTTTCCGATCTCGCGCGCCATCGGCAGCTACGGCTTGGATTGTCGCAGGAGTTTCTGAACCGCAAGGATGGTTGGGAGGCGCTGAAGACGGCCTACGCGCTTCCTTTCGTGCCGCGTGGGCTGGACCACGGGCTCGCCTATGAGGCCGTTGCCGCCGGGCAACTCGACGTGATCGACGTGTACTCAACCGACGCAAAGATCGAGCGCTACCAGCTGCTCGTGCTCGAGGACGACCGCAAGTTCTTCCCGGCGTATGACGCCGTGCTGTTCTATCGCCGCGAAGTCCCCGATCGATTTCCGGCAACCTGGAAGGCCCTCCAGCGACTCGAAGGCAGGATCACGGCCCGACGCATGATCGCGATGAACGCAGCGGTGGAGCTGTCCGGTCTGCCGTTTCAACGGGTTGCCGCGGACTTCCTGTCCGACGCGCCTGCCGCGGTCCCCCGTGCCGGAAAGACTCCTGAGCGCACCTTCATCACGGCTCTCATGAGTCCGGACCTGCTGCGGCTGACGGGGGAGCATCTGGTGCTCGTCTTCGTTTCGCTGGTGTTGAGCATCACGGTCGGGATCCCGCTCGGCATCTGGGCCCAGCGCGCTCCGCGCGCCCAGGCAATGATATTGGGCGCGGTGGGAGTCCTGCAGACAGTACCGGCCCTAGCGCTGCTCGCGTTTCTCATCGCAGCGTTCGATCGCATCGGGACGTTGCCCGCGATTGCGGCGCTGTTCCTCTACGGCCTGCTGCCGATCGTGCGCAACACCTACAGCGGCCTGGCGGACATTTCCCCGTCCCTCAAGGAAGCCTCCCAGGCCCTGGGATTGCCGCCGCCCGCCCGATTGCGACTGGTCGAGCTGCCGCTTGCGGCGCGCGCCATTCTTGCCGGCGTGAAAACGTCCGCCGTCATCAACGTCGGCACGGCGACGATAGCCGCGTTCATAGGCGCCGGGGGTTACGGAGAGCGCATAGTCGCAGGGCTGGCGGTGAACGACCACGCGATGCTGCTGGCGGGAGCGGTTCCGGCTGCAGTCATGGCTCTGGCGTTGCAATGGGCATTCGATGCGCTCGATCGCTGGCTGGTGCCCGCGGGCCTTCGCCCGTGACTGGTGTGGCGTGACCGATGAAGCGTGATTGGTGAAACGTTACTGGTGAAACGTGACTGGTGAAACGTGAGCCACGCAATACCAGTCACGCGGTCCCAGTCACGCACTACCAGTCACGCAGTATCAGTCACGGTTTAGCAGGCGCAAGCACCGTGTTGCGCGCCTCAGGCAGCATATCGGGATAGTCGCGCGAGTAGTGCAGCCCGCGGCTTTCGTGCCGCATCGTCGCGCTGCGCACGATGAGCTCGGCGCTGGTCGCCAGGTTGCGCAGCTCGAGGAGGTCGTTGGTAACCCGGAAGTTTGCGTAATAGTCGTGAATTTCCTCCTGCAGCAGCCGGATCCGGCTATGGGCGCGCGCCAATCGCTTGTTGGTCCGCACGATTCCCACGTAATCCCACATGAAGCGCCGCAACTCATCCCAGTTGTGGGCAATCACGATCTCCTCGTCGGCATCGGTGACGCGGCTTTCGTCCCAGCCCGGGAGCGCGGGACGGGTCGGCACTTCCTGCGCGACGATATCGGCCGCTGCCGAACGGCCAAGCACCAGGCATTCCAGGAGCGAATTGCTGGCGAGTCGATTGGCGCCATGCAAGCCGGTGCAGGCGGTCTCCCCGATGGCGTACAGCCCCGGCACGTCGGTACGGCCCCGCAGGTCGGTCATCAGGCCGCCGCAGGTATAGTGCGCCGCCGGCACCACGGGTATCGGCTGGCGGCTGATGTCGATGCCGAGCCCCATGCAGTGTATGTAGATGTTGGGAAAATGGCTCTTGATGAAATCGGGGCCCTTGTGCGTGATGTCCAGGTACACGCAGTCGAGCCCCTGCTTTTTCATCTCGAAATCGATGGCGCGCGCCACGACGTCGCGCGGCGCCAGTTCTGCCCGAGAGTCATGCCGGGACATGAAGCGCGTGCCATCCGGCAGCTTCAACAAGCCGCCTTCGCCCCGGACTGCTTCCGAGATCAGGAAGGATTTGGCGTGCGCGTGATAAAGGCATGTCGGGTGGAACTGGATGAACTCCATGTTGGCGATACGGCAACCGGCGCGCCAACCCATGGCCATGCCGTCGCCGGTGGCGGTGTCCGGATTGGTCGTGTAGAGGTAAACCTTGCCGGCGCCGCCGGTGGCGAGCACCGTGTAGTCTGCAGCGACGGTCTTGACGATTCCCGCCGCAGTATCGAGCACGTAGCAACCGTAGCACCGGTTCTCGGACAACCCGAGCTTTGCGCCCATGACGAGGTCGATCGCGTTGTGGTTCTCGAGCACCGTGACGTTGGGGTGGTTGCGGATCTTGCTTTCGAGCGTGGCCTGCACGGCCTGACCGGTTGCATCGGCGGCGTGTATGACCCGGCGATGACTGTGCCCTCCCTCCGTGGTCAGGTGGTAGCCGGTTGTATTGCCGGCGTCCCGCGTAAAGGGCACCCCCTGGGCGATGAGCCACTGGACCGATTCCCGGCCGCGCTCGACTACGTAGCGGGTTACCGCTTCGTCGCACAAGCCTGCGCCGGCGACCAGCGTGTCCCGGATATGGGATTCAAGGGTGTCGTCACCGGCCAGCACGGCTGCTATCCCCCCCTGTGCCCAGCTGCTGGCCCCGTCGAGCAGCAGGTGTTTCGTGATCAATCCCACCTTTTTGCGGCTGGCCACGTGCAGGGCCAGGGTGAGCCCCGCGAGGCCCGTACCGACGATCAGCACCTCGAATTCGAGCAGCATTCCACACTCCGGCGAAAACGCGGCATCTTAGCAGAGAGGGTGGGCCAGCCGGGGACCTGCAGACCGGCATGGGATGGACCGCCGGTGAACTAATTTTCCGCTTTCCGGTCCGTGAATTAACGCAGACTTCGCGTCCGCGGACGGCCTCCGGAAGGTATACTGTGGGCCTAGTCCATACCGGGTGGCCGTTCACTTGGATAACAACATCAGGGACGGGTCTCATGAGCGATCGCGAAGTCGATCAGCAGCTGGTCGAGCGCGCGCAACGAGGCGACAAACTGGCGTTCGAGCTGCTGGTAAGCAAGTATCAGAGAAAGCTGGCCCGGTTGCTGTCGCGTTTCATCCGGGATGCGACCGAAGTTGAGGACGTGACCCAGGAAGCCTTTATCAAGGCCTACCGGGCGCTGCCCACCTTCCGCGGCGACAGCGCGTTTTACACGTGGTTGTATCGAATCGGCATTAATACCGCCAAGAACTACCTGGTGGCGATGGGGCGTCGGGCTCCGACGACGACCGAGATAGACAGCGAGGAGGCGGAGGGCTTCGAAGACGGCGACCAGCTGCGCGACGTGAACACGCCGGAAAACGAGATGATGAGCCGGCAAGTCGCGGAAACAGTGAACCAAACGCTCGAATCGTTGCCAGAAGAGCTAAGATCGGCGATTACGCTGCGTGAGATAGAGGGACTCAGCTACGAAGATATCGCCAACATAATGAATTGCCCGATCGGCACCGTCCGGTCCCGCATATTCAGAGCACGGGAAGCGATAGCGGCAAAGTTAAGACCGCTGCTGGGTACCCCGAAAGACAGGAGATGGTAGATGGACAAGATATCCGCCCTAATGGACGGTGAGCTCGACGCTCACCAGTCTGAACAGCAGCTCGCCCGCCTCAAGAACGACAGCGAGGCGCGTGCGTGCTGGGAAGCGTTCCACCTGATCGGCGATGCATTGCGTGGTGAGCGCATCGTCTCCAGAAATCTTTCCGAACGGCTCAGAGAGCGGCTCGCGCAGGAGCCGACCGTTCTCGCGCCGCCGCGGGCCAGGCCCGCAAGGCCCATCGCGACCTACGCGTGGTCTGCCGCCGCTTCGCTCTCGGCCGTCGCGCTCGTAGGCTGGGTGGCATTCAGCGGCCCGCTTGCTCCGCAACCGGACGCGCCTTCCGTGGCGGCCAAAGCGCCGCCCGTCGCTCCGGTCCCTGTCGTTGCCGCGCCGCCCCAGCTCGCAAGCGTCCCGAGCGAAGGGAAGATGAATGAATACCTGATCGCGCATCAGGAATTCTCTCCGAGCACTGCGATACAGGGGCTCGCACCGTATATACGCACCGTGTCGGGCACGCAAACGGGGAAGGGACAGGAGTGAAGTTGGTTTTGCCGGCAGTGCTGCTGGGGCTGTCGGTTGCCGCTCCCGCAGTGGCTGCCGAGCCGGCCGAGTCCCAGGAAGGGCTTGTCTGGCTGAAGAAGATGGCGAGCGCTTCCCGCCAGCTCAATTACGCCGGCTCGTTCGTTTATCGCAGCAGCCGGCAGGCCGAAAATTCCCGTATCGCCCATTTCGTCAATCCCGCCGGCGGCGAGTTCGAGAGGCTCGAGACGCTCGACGGTCCGCCGCGCGAAGTGATCCGTACCAACGACCAGGTCACCTGCTATCTGCCCGCGTCGAAGACCGTGATCGTCGAGAAGCGCAATCCGCGCCGGTTCCCGGCGCTGTTGCCCGAGCAGCTTACCGGCGTAAGCGACAGCTACAACATCCGCAAGGAAGGGATGGACAGGGTCGCGGACCACGAGTGCTACATCATCGTGCTCGAGCCCAAGGATAATCTGCGCTATGGACACAATTTCTGTGCCGAAGCGGGTTCGGGCTTGCCGTTGCGCGCGCGCAGCTACAATGAAAAGAAAGAGCCGCTTGAGTCTTTCGCGTTCACCCAGATAACGATCGGCGGAAACTTCAACCGCGAGATGGTGAAGTCGCGTTACGCTGCCAAATCGAAGGACTGGAAGGTCGACCGCTCCGGGCTGCCCGTCGCCGAGACGCCGGCCGATACCGGCTGGGTGCTCGTCAGCCGGTTGCCGGGATTCAAGAAGCTGACCGAGTTCAAGCGCTCGATTGCGGGTCGCGCGACGCCCGTGGCGCATATCGTATTTTCCGACGGGCTGGCGGCTGTTTCCGTGTTCATCGAACCGATGCCGAATGGCAGGGCGACGCAGACGCTGTCGCACCAGGGAGCAGTCAACATCTACACGAGACCGGTTGCCGAATACATGGTGACGGCGCTGGGGGAGGCGCCGGCCGCTACCGTCATGCAAATCGCCAATTCCCTGGAGCTCAAAGGCGCCACAGCCACGGCAAGGTAGCCGGTACCGAAGTTCCTCCCGAGATCACAACAAAATTCCAGGGGATCCCATGCTGAAGCGCTGGTTCTGGCTGCTGTTCATGTTCGTCCCGGTCGCTGTTGCCGCGCAGCTGCCGGATTTCACCGAGCTCGTGGAAAGACAGGGCCCGGCCGTGGTGAACATCAGCACTACGCAGTCGGCGCGCAACCCCCTGTTGCCCCAGGTTCCGAACCTTCAGGAGGACGACCCTTTTTACGAATTCTTCCGCCGCTTCATTCCGAATCCGGGACCGCGAGAGTTTCAGACGCAGTCGCTCGGATCAGGCTTCATCATCAGCGCCGACGGCTATGTGATGACCAATGCACACGTCGTAGACGCCGCCGACGAGATCACGGTGAAGCTCACCGACAAGCGGGAATTCAAGGCGAAAGTGATTGGCGCCGATCGCCGTACCGACCTCGCTCTGATCAAGATCGACGCGACCGGGCTGCCATTCGTGAGGTTCGGCGATCCGAACAAGCTGAAAGTCGGCGAATGGGTCATTGCGATCGGGTCCCCATTCGGATTCGAGAACTCGGTGACGGCCGGCATCGTGAGCGCGAAAGGACGCTCGCTGCCGCAGGAAAATTATGTGCCTTTCATACAGACCGATGTGGCCGTCAATCCGGGCAACTCGGGAGGGCCGCTGTTCAACATGAGAGGAGAAGTCGTCGGCATCAACTCCCAGATCTACAGCCGCACTGGCGGGTTCATGGGCCTGTCCTTCGCCATACCGATAGACGTAGCCAACGAGATCGCCCAGCAGCTGCGCACGGCCGGACGGGTAACGCGCGGTCGCATCGGGGTGGTGATCCAGCCGCTCACGAAGGAGCTGGTGGAATCGTTTGGTCTCGGGAAGTTGCAGGGCGCACTGGTCAACTCGGTGGAAAAGGGCGGCCCCGCGGAAAAAGCGGGCATAGAGCCTGGAGATGTAATTCTGCGCTTCGACGGCAAGACGGTCGGCTCTTCCGAGGATTTGCCGCGGCTCGTCGGCGCCGTCAAACCCGGGAGCAAGGTTCCGGTGCAGATCTGGCGCAACAAGCAGGCGCGTGACGTGCAGGTTGTGGTCGGCGAGATGCAGGACGAGCGCGCCGCCGCCCAGAAAGGCCGGCGCGGAGGAGGAGGCAAGCCCCCAGCCGCAACGCCCAGCCAGCATGGACTCACATTGCAGGAGCTTACCGAGGCGCAGCGGAAGGAACTGAAGGTTTCGGGCGGTGTGCTGGTCGAGAACGTGCAGGGCGCCGCGGCGCGGGCGGGGGTGCGGCGCGGAGACGTGATACTCGCAGTCAACAACCAGGACGTGAAATCGGTGGAACAGTTCAACCAGCTCATGGGCCAGCTCGACAAGGGGCGCATCGTGGCGCTGCTCATCCGCCGCGGCGCGAACTCCCTGTACGTGCCGTTCCGTCCGGATGGAAACTGATCGAGGGGCGGCGCTCGTCGCCTGCAGACGCCGTTAATCGCGCAACTGATTGCGAGTCCGGCACGCTGCAGGCCGCACGAGAATTCCACAAGGCCGAGCCGCCTGCTCCCGGCGTCGGCTCGTCGCCTCCGCAGGCGCGGGCAGGCTCTACTGCGTACTTGAATGGTTTCCGTTAGAATGACGCGCCCCTGGTGGCTTGGGAAGGCGATGAATTCGGCAGCGAGCTAGGCTCGAGAGACTGGCGAGCCATCGACAAAACATCAGCGAAACGGGGGGCTCTCGCGGGAGCCCTCTTTTATGCACCACATCCGCAATTTCTCCATCATCGCGCACATCGATCACGGCAAGTCTACGCTGGCCGACCGCTTCATCCAGTTGTGCGGAGGATTGTCCGACCGCGAGATGGAGGACCAGGTGCTCGATTCGATGGATCTCGAGCGGGAGCGCGGGATCACCATCAAGGCCCAGACCGCGGCACTCGATTACCGCGCCCGAGACGGGCAGACTTATCTGCTCAACCTCATCGATACGCCGGGCCATGTGGATTTCTCGTACGAAGTGTCGCGCTCGCTTGCGGCGTGCGAAGGAGCTCTGCTCGTTGTCGACGCCTCTCAGGGCGTCGAAGCGCAGACGGTCGCGAACTGCTATACCGCGATCGAGCAGGGCGTGGAAGTCGTCCCCGTGCTCAACAAGATGGACCTCCCGCAGGCGGATCCGGACCGGGTGATCGCCGAAATCGAGGATATCATCGGGATTCCCGCCACGGACGCGCTGCGGGTGAGCGCAAAGACCGGGGAAGGAGTGGCGGACATCCTCGAAACCATCATCGCCCGCATCCCCCCGCCTCAAGGCAGTCCGGATCGGCCGCTCAAGGCGCTGATCATAGATTCCTGGTTCGACAACTACGTCGGCGTGGTCATGCTGGTGCGGGTGGTGGACGGCGCGGTCCGCCCGAAAGACCGGATCTCCTTCATGTCTACCGGGACGAGCTATACCTGCGAGCAGACGGGGGTGTTCACGCCCAAGTCGCGGGCCAAGGAATCCCTGGCTGCGGGCGAAGTCGGCTTCGTCACCGCGGGCATCAAGGAACTGAAGGGCGCGCGCGTGGGCGACACGCTCACGCTCGCCGACCGGCCGGCCGCGGAGCCGCTACCCGGCTTCAAGGAGATCAAGCCTCAGGTATTCGCCGGACTCTATCCCGTGGACGCCAACGAATACGGGGCGTTGCGGGACGCGCTGGAAAAACTCCATCTGAACGATTCCTCGCTTCGCTACGAGCCCGAGTCGTCCCAGGCTCTCGGCTTCGGCTTCCGTTGCGGCTTTCTTGGGCTGCTGCACCTCGACGTCGTTCAGGAGCGGCTGGAGCGCGAATACGACATGAACCTGATAACGACGGCGCCCACGGTCGTGTACCAGGTGGCGCTGCGCGACGGATCGGTGCTCGAAGTCGAAAACCCGTCGAAGCTGCCCGATCCGTCCCGGATAGAGGAGATCCGCGAGCCGATCATCACGGCCACGATCCTCGTTCCGCAGGAGTATGTCGGACCGGTCATCACTCTCGCCAACCAGAAGCGCGGGAGCCAGCGCGATCTGCAATACAAGGGGCGGCAGGTGGTGCTGAACTACGAACTCCCGCTTAATGAAGTCGTGATGGATTTTTTCGACAAGCTGAAGTCGGTGTCGCGCGGCTATGCGTCGCTGGACTACGATTTTCTTGAGTACCGCGCAGGCGACCTCGTTCGGCTTGACATCCTCATCAACGGCGAGCGCGTGGACGCGCTGTCGCTGATCGTGCATCGCGAAAACGCGCAGCATCGCGGCCGCGAGCTGGCCGTCAAGATGCGCGAGTTGATCCCGCGCCAGATGTTCGACATCGCCGTGCAGGCGGCGATCGGCTCGCAGATAGTTGCGCGCGAGAACGTGAAGGCGCTGCGCAAGAACGTCCTCGCCAAGTGCTACGGCGGCGACATCACGCGCAAGCGGAAGCTCCTGGAAAAGCAGAAGGCGGGCAAGAAACGGATGAAGCAGGTAGGCACGGTCGAGATTCCGCAGGAGGCATTTCTCGCCATACTGAAGGTCGAGACATGAATTTCGCGCTCGCGCTGTTCATGCTGCTGGTGGTGACGGGGGCGGTATGGCTGCTCGATCATGTGTGGCTGCGCAAGCATCGTGCCCCGGAGCGCCCGGAGCCCTGGTGGGTCGAGTATCCGAAGAGCTTCTTTCCGGTGATACTGGTGGTGTTCCTGCTGCGCTCCTTCCTGGTGGAGCCGTTCAAGATTCCGTCCGGATCGATGTTGCCGACCCTGCTGGTGGGCGATTTCATACTGGTGAACAAGTTCACTTACGGCATACGCATACCGATTCTCAACGTGAAGATGATAGACGTGAACGATCCGCAACGCGGGGAAGTCATGGTATTCCGCTATCCCGAGAATCCATCGCTCGATTACATCAAGCGGGTCGTGGGGGTGCCGGGTGACGAGGTGACCTACCGCGACAAGCGGCTTCTCATAAACGGCGTGGAGGCGAAGGTGCAGCCGGACGGCGAGTACAACTACGTGGAATCCGGCCTCTCGTTCGTCTCGACGCAGCGGCTCGCCGAAACCCTGGGCACGCATGCTCATGCCATTCTGGTGCAGCCCGAAGTGCCTAGCGTGCATCTTTCCGGTGTGCGCTCGTTTCCCTTGCGGGAAAATTGCGCCTACAATGAGCATGGATTTACGTGCAAGGTACCGGTTGGGCACTATTTCATGATGGGAGATAATCGGGACAGCAGCAGCGACAGTCGTTACTGGGGATTCGTGCCTCAGGCGAATATCGTTGGCAAGGCGTTTATGATCTGGTGGAATTTCGACGACTTCCGGAGGATAGGACGGTTAATCGACTGAAAGGGGAATCATGCGCAGACAAGAAGGGGTAACTCTCACCGGCTTCCTGTTCGTTGCCGTAATCCTGGTTTTCATCATATTGTTCGGGCTCAAAGTCGGTCCTCCCTATCTCGAATACTTTTCGATCAAGAAACAGTTCCAGGCGCTCGCCGCTGATCCGGTATCGCGCGGAACGCGCCGCGAGATCGAGGGCGCTTTCGCAGCACGGGCGACGATCGAAAACATCAAGTCGATAAACTACTCCGATATTCAGATCAACAAGGAAGGCAATGACGTGGTGATCAGCGCCGAATACTCGGTCAGAGTGCCGTTGTTTGGCAACCTGAGCGCCTGCATGGACTTCAACCCTACCTCCGCCAAGTAGCGGGCGAGCCAGCGGAGGTTCAGCGGCGAGTGATGGACAGCGGGGAGTTCGAGCTCCGGATAGGTCATCGCTTCACCAAACCGGAATTGCTGCGTCGCGCGCTGACGCATCGCAGCTACAGCGCGTCCAACAACGAACGCCTCGAGTTTCTGGGCGACAGCGTGGTGAACTGCGCCGTGGCGCTCGAGCTTTTCCACAAATTTCCGCAGCTCACCGAGGGCGAGCTCTCGCGCCTGCGGGCCAATCTCGTCAACCAGCAGGCCCTTGCCGCGGTCGCCCAGCGCTTCGAGTTCGGCGGCCAGTTGCTGCTCGGAGAGGGGGAGGCCAGGAGTGGCGGCTGGCGCCGGCCTTCCATCCTGGCAGATGCCGTCGAGGCCGTGATTGGAGCGGCGTTCCTCGACGAAGGCTTCGAGGCGGCGCGGCGCGTGGTCCGTACGCTGCTCGGCGCTGCCATCGACACGATCGATCCTGCGACGTCGGCCAAGGACCCCAAGACGCTGTTGCAGGAATACCTGCAGGGGCGCCGGATTGCGCTGCCGCAGTACTCGGTGGTGGCGACGCGCGGCGAGGCACACGAGCAACTGTTCGAGGTGGCGTGCGAGATTCCCGAGCTGCAGATACGCTCGCTGGGCGCGGGCACCAGCCGGCGCAGCGCAGAGCAGGAAGCGGCGCGAGCCGCCTATGAGCTTGCCAGCCGCGCCTGACGATACGTCGCAGCACCGGGCAGGCTACGTCGCGATCATCGGCCGCCCCAACGTGGGGAAGTCCACGCTTCTCAACCGGCTGGTGGGTGAGAAGGTGAGCATCGTGTCTCCGAAAGCCCAGACGACGCGGCTGCGTATCACGGGCATCGTCACCCGTCCCGGTACGCAGATCGTTTTCGTGGATACTCCCGGCTATCAGACGGCGCACCGCTCGACCCTCAATCGCCTGATGAACCGCTCGGTTTCGGCGGCGATCGAGGAGGTCAATGCCGCCATCTGCGTCGTGGAGGCCTTGCGCTTCGACGAGCGCGATCAGGCTGTCATGGAGCTCATCGCTCCGGGGCTGCCGGCAGTGCTTGCCCTTAACAAGATCGACCGGGTGGATGACAAGAAGCGCCTCCTGCCATTCATCGAGCGTCTCGCGGCGTTGAGGGACTTTGCCGCTGTCGTTCCGGTGTCGGCGAGCAAAGGCATGCAAGTAGAAGCGCTGCTGGACGCCACGACATCCCTGCTGCCGCTGGGGCCGGCACCGTTCGACGCGGACGAGCTTACTACCGTGAGCGAGCGCGTGCTTGCCGCTGAGCTCCTCAGGGAGAAGCTCTTCCGGCTGCTGGGGGAGGAGGTGCCCTACGGAACGGCCGTGGAGATCGAGCGATTTGAAACGCGCGGCGGGCTGCGCCGTATCTGCGCCGCGATTCTGGTCGCAAAAAACAGCCAGAAAGGCATGGTCATCGGCAAAGGGGGGGAAAAGCTCAAGACGGTGGGCACGCAAGCCCGGCACGATATGGAGCGGCTCTTCGGCGGCAAGGTACACATCGAATTGTGGGTGAAAGTCCGCAGCGGCTGGGCCGACGACCCGAGCGCGCTCAAGCGGCTGGGGTACACGGAATAAGTATGAGTCGCGCGAACCTGGTCCGGCAGGACCACCAGTCCGCGTTCGTCCTGCACCGCTACCCGTTTCGCGAGACGAGCCTCGTCGTGGAAACGTTTACGCGCGATCATGGCCGGATCGCGCTCGTCGCGCGCGGCGCGCGCCGCCCCGGGTCGGCGCTGCGCGGCGTTCTGCAGGCATTTCAGCCGTTGCTCGTTTCCTGGACGGGCAGGTCGGAACTGCATACGCTCGTGGCCGCGGAATGGGAGGGGAGCTACGCTCCGCTGCGGGGCGAGGCGTTGATGTGCGGCTTTTATCTCAACGAGCTGATACTGAGACTGCTGCCGCGCGATGACGCCCATGAGAGCTTGTTCGCCTCGTACCGGGAAGCCCTGGCGGCGCTTGCCGCCACGGCGGACCATGCCGCCGTCCTGCGCCGCTTCGAATTGCGCCTTCTCGGTGATCTGGGATATGCGGTCATGCTCGATCGGGAGGCGGACAACGGCGCGCCGATCGCTGCAGAGGAGAGCTATGTCTACGTCATAGAACGCGGCCCGCTCGCGGCGCCCGGCCGCTCCGGGCTAAATGGCGTAGAATTGGCGGGCCAGACTCTGCTCGATATGCAGTCCGGCAACTTCGCGAGTTCGGCGACGCTGCAGCAGAGCAAAATCCTGATGCGCGCGCTGATCAATCACTGCCTCGGCAACCAGGTGCTGCACACGCGCCAGTTGCTGCGCGATCTTCACGAGCTGTGAGTTCATGATTCTCCTGGGCGTGAACATAGACCATGTGGCGACTTTGCGGCAGGTACGCGGGACCCGGTACCCGAACCCGGTCGAAGCCGGGATCGCGGCCGAGGCGGCGGGCGCGGACTACATCACGCTGCATCTGCGGGAGGACCGGCGGCATATCCAGGACGGCGACGTCGCCGAATTGCGGCGACTGCTCAAGACGCGCATGAATCTCGAGTCGGCGTTGACGCCCGAGATGATCGGCTTCGCCCTGCGCGTGCGGCCCCACGACGTTTGCCTGGTACCGGAGCGGCGGGCCGAGCTGACCACGGAAGGGGGCCTCGATGTCGCGCACAATTTCGAGCGCGCAGCACAGGCGTGCCGGGAGCTCGAGGACGCCGGGATCCGGGTCTCGCTATTCATCGATGCCGAACGGGCGCAGATCGACGCGGCGCGCGAAGCGGGGGCCCCGGTGATCGAGCTGCACACCGGGCGCTACGCCGATGCGGCGCCGCACGACGGCCCGGCCGAGCTCGCCAAGATCGCCACGGCAGCGCAATATGCGGCTGGCCTCGGGCTGTACGTCAACGCTGGACATGGGCTCAACTACGAGAACGTGCAGCCGATCGCCCGGCTGACCCAGATCCGCGAGCTGAACATCGGCCATTCGATCGTGTCGCGCGCCGTGTTCGTGGGCCTGCCGCAGGCGGTGCGCGAAATGAGAGCCCTGCTCAACCCCGCATCATGATCTATGGTATCGGCATCGACGTGGTCGAGCCGCAGCGGGTCGCGCGTCTCGTGGAAAAATATGGGGAGCGCTTTGCCCGGCGCGTCCTCACGCCCGTCGAATGGCCGGGCTATCTCAAGTCCGTGAAGCCGGTCCTGTTTCTCGCCAATCGTTTTGCAGCCAAGGAAGCCTTTTCGAAGGCGATGGGCACCGGCTTTCGCTATCCCGTGACCTTGCAAAGCATCAGCGTGGTGCAGAATCCGGCCGGGAAGCCGAGCCTCGCATTCCATCCCAATCTCGAGCGCCTGGTCCGGAGCCAGGGCATCGTCGGCCACCATCTGACGATCAGCGACGAGGTCAACCTCGCTTGCGCGTGCGTGGTGCTGGAGGCATGAACGACGAGGAGATATGAGCCGAAAATCCCTTCCTCTCGGTCCGCTAATGCTGGATGTGGCCGGAACCGCCCTGACGGACGAGGATCGCAAGCGCCTGATGCATCCGCTCGCGGGCGGCGTGATCCTGTTCGCGCGCAACTACTCGTCGCCCGAGCAGCTCGTGCGGCTGACCGGTGAAATCCACGCCCAGCGAAATCCGGCATTGATCATCGCGGTAGACCAGGAGGGGGGGCGGGTTCAGCGCTTCCGCGAGGGGTTTACGGTCCTGCCGCCGATGCGCGCCCTGGGCCAGATATGGGATGGCAATGCCAACCAGGCGCGGCAGGTGGCGCAGGAGGTGGGTTTCGTCCTCGCTGCCGAATTGCTCGCACACGGCGTAGACCTCAGCCTTGCCCCGGTCCTGGACGTGGACCATGGCACCAGCAGCGTCATCGGTGACCGGGCGCTGCATTCCGACCCGCAGGCAATCGCGGAGCTCGGCCGCGCGATCGTGACGGGCTTCAAGCAGGCTGGTATGAGCGCGGTGGGGAAGCATTTTCCGGGGCACGGGCACGTGCGCGCCGACTCCCACCACGAGGTACCGCTCGATGACCGAACCTATGGCGCGATCGAGGCGGTCGATCTGCTTCCGTTCCGGCGGCTGATAGGCGCGGGGCTGGGCGGCGTCATGCCCGCCCACGTCATATACCCCCAGGTGGACAGCCTGCCTGCGGGATACTCGCAGGTGTGGCTCAAGCGCATCCTGCGCGGGGAGCTCGGCTTCGGCGGCCTGATCTTCAGCGACGATCTGAGCATGGAAGGAGCGAGCGTTGCCGGAGGCATTATCGGCCGGGCCGAAGCGGCGCTTGCCGCCGGCTGCGACATGATACTCGTATGCAACGCGCCGGCAGCCGTGGACGAGCTGCTTGCGGGTTTGCACTATGCCGTGCCGCCGGTGGGCCTCGCGCGGCTCGCGCGCATCCACGGACGCAAGCGCGCCGTAAACATCGTGAAGCTGCGCGAGGATGCGCGCTACGCCAAGGCCGTGCACGCCATGGCTGGGATCGGAGCGCGGGACGGGGAGCTGCCTTTGACATGAGCGCGCATCACGATCACGCGCATCATGACCACGCGCACCACCGCGCCGTGGGGCGTGCCCTGGTCGCGGCGCTGGTCGTGACCCTGATCTACGCGGTGGTGGAGCTGGTGGGCGGGTTGTGGTCGGGCTCGCTCGCGCTCGTAAGCGACGCAGGCCACATGTTTTCGGACGCAGCGGCCCTGGCCGTCGCGGGAGTGGCGGCCTGGCTGGCGCGGCGCCCTCCCGGCCTCCGGCACTCATACGGCTGGCAGCGCGCGGAGGTGCTCGGCGCGCTCCTGAACAGCCTGTTCATGCTCGGCATCATCGTGCTGCTCGTCGCCGAGGCGGTGCAGCGGTTGCTCGCCCCGCGGCCGGTCATCGCCGGCGGCGTGATCGTAGTCGCGTTCGTCGGCCTAGTGATCAACGGTTTCGTGGCGCTGATCCTGTCGCGCGGGGAAGCGAACCTGAACATGCGGATGGCGCTCCTCCACGTGATCGGCGACCTGCTGAGCTCGCTCATGGCCGTGATTGCCGGCGCCGTAATCTATGTGACGGGCTGGCTGCCGATAGATCCGATACTTTCGATTGTGATTGCGGTGCTGATACTCGTTACGACGTTGCGACTGCTGCGAGATACGCTGCACGTGCTGATGGAAGGGGTGCCGCCGTCGATCGAGCTCGCCGAAATCGGCGGCGCGCTGGCAAGAATTCCGGGCGTCATCTCGGTGCACGACCTCCACGTCTGGACTCTCACCCCGGGGAAGGTCGCGCTATCGGCGCACGTCGAGCTCGAAGAGCTCGATCGCTGGCCGGAGATGCTGGATGCCTCGGAGCGCATGCTGCACGAGCGGTTCGCGATAGACCACATCACGCTGCAACCCGAGCGGCGGCGCAACATGAGGGTGCAGACGGCGGTGATCCGCCTTTGGCGAGGAAAGCTCGGACAATAGGATCTATTTCATAGGCCGGTTCGCCGCCAGCCGACCGATACCAGAAACCTATGCTCGCTCGATGTACTCGCCGGTGTCGGTGTTGACCTTGACCTTGACTCCCTCCGCGATGAATTGCGGAACCATCACCGTGATGCCAGTGTCGGTCTTTGCAGGCTTGAACGAGCCGGTCGCGGTTCCGCCTCTCACATTGGGCTCGGTCTCGACCACGGTCAACGTCACCGTCGGCGGGAGCTGGATGCCGATCGGCCGGTCGTTGTGAAAATTCACCTGCACGTCGATGCTCGGAATCAGATACCCGGCCTGACCCTCGAGGAACTCCGCCGGGAGGCTGAGCTGCTCAAAGCTTTCCTTGTCCATGAATACGTAGCTGCCCGCCTCGCTGTACAGGTACTGCATGTCCCTCGATTCGACGATCGCGCGCTCGATCTTGTCCTCGGTGCGGATGCGCTCGTTCTTCTTGGTGCCCGATTCGATGTCCTTCATCTCGATCTGCATGAAGGCGCCGCCGCGTCCTCCCACGTGGACATGATAGGACTTGAGCACGCGCCAAACGCGCTTTTCCCACTCGATGAGATTCCCCGCGCGGATCTCGGTTGCGGTTACCCTTGCCATTGTTCTGCCCGTTAAAAAAGGGCGAAGTTTACACCAACGGAACCCGATCGATGCCGGTTTTTTCGATTGCCTGCCGTCTGTGCCCGCGCCTGGCACGCCATCTCGACCGCGTGCGGACGGGATATCCGGCCTATTACGCGCTGCCGGTGCCGTCGTTCGGGGTACGGCGGCCGCAGCTCCTGATTGTCGGGCTGGCGCCCGGCCTCCACGGGGCCAATCGCACCGGCCGCCCGTTTACCGGCGATGCCGCAGGAATCCTGCTTTACGAGACATTGCACCGTTTCGGCCTGGCCGACCGCGCCAGATCCGCCGAGGCGAGCGATGGTCTCCAGCTGCGGTATTGCCGCGTCACCAACGCAGTAAAGTGCCTGCCGCCCGAGAACAAGCCCACCCCGGCGGAAATCCGCCGCTGCAACCCCTACCTGGGCGACGAGATAGCGGCGCTGGCAGATGGCGCTGCGATCCTTGCGCTCGGGGTCGTCGCACACGGCGCGGTACTCATGGCCCTGGGGATCAGGCGCTCCGCCTGCGTATTCCGTCACGGCGCACGCCACGAGCTGCCGCGGGGGCTCGTGCTCTACGATAGCTATCACTGCAGTCGCTATAATACTCAGACGGGACGCCTTACTCCTCAAATGTTCCGGAGCGTGTTTGCCGCCATTGTCGAGCACCTCTCATCCGATATTCGCGCTGAGCACCGCGCTGTCAGCCGCAAGCGGCGGGTCACGCGCCCGACGGCAGGCGGCAGATAACTGAGCGCCATCGCCGGCAGCTCTGTGTTCAATCCTGCAGAAATCATTTCCGGGCTGCCCCACATGCCCGGTGTCTACCGCATGCTGAACCAGCGCGGGGAAGTGCTCTATGTCGGGAAGGCGCTCGACCTGCGCAAGCGCGTAGCTTCCTATTTCCAGAAGCAGCTGGGCGTATCACCGCGCATCGAGCTCATGCTGGCTCAGGTGGCCGCGATCGAGACCACGGTGACGCGCTCGGAAGCCGAGGCTTTGCTGCTCGAAAACAATCTGATCAAATCGCTGGTCCCGCGCTACAACATACTCTTCAGGGACGATAAGTCGTATCCCTACCTGGAGGTGAGCGGACACCGCTACCCGCGCCTTGGTTTTCACCGTGGGGTGCTGGACCCGCGAAATCGATACTTCGGTCCGTTTCCCAGCGCGGGGGCGGTGCGGGAGAGCATACAGCTGATGCAGAAAGTCTTCCGGATTCGCACTTGCGAGGACACGGTGTTCGCGAACCGCTCGCGCCCTTGTCTGCTGCATCAGATCAAGCGCTGCACCGCCCCGTGCGTCGGCCTGGTCGGGGACGCTGATTACATGGAAGACGTGAAGAGCGCCGAGCTGTTCCTGTCGGGACGGGAAGATGAAGTCGTCGAGCGCCTGGTCGCCCGCATGGAAAGCGCGGCGGAGCGCATGCAGTACGAAGAGGCGGCGCTCTACCGCGATCAGATCGCCGCGCTGCGCAAGGTGCGGGAGAAACAGTTCATCAGCGGGCACGGCAACGACGCGGACATCATCGCGGCCGGCCGTGCAACGGGCGTCGTATGCGTCAATCTCGTGATGGTGCGGGGCGGGCATCACCTCGGGGACCGGAACTTTTTTCCGCGCAATGCCGAGGATGCCGCGCCGGAACAGGTGCTCGAGGCTTTCGTTCTGCAGCATTACCTGCAGCACGGCATCCCGTCGCATATCGTCGTAGACGCGAAGCTTGAGACGGAGCCTCTTGAGCAGCTGCTCGGCGAGCGCGCGGGGCATCGCACGCAGATCATCACTCACCCGACGGGCGCGCGGCGCGCGTGGCTCGAGATGGCGCGGCAAAACGCCCAGTTCGGGGCCGAGCAGAAGCTGGGACTGCAGGCAACGCAGGAAGCGCGACTCGTGGCACTGCACCAGGCGCTGGACCTTCCCGATACCGTGCAGCGCATCGAGTGCTTCGATATCAGCCATACGATGGGCGAGGCGACCGTGGCGTCGTGCGTGGTCTACGACCGTTCGGCATTCCAGAAAGGCGAGTATCGGCGCTACAACATTGCGATAAAAACGGACGACAAGTCGCCGTTTATCGCCGGCGCGATGGAGCGGACGCAGCAGGGCGCCGCTCATCGCACCGCAGCCGACGAATCGACAGACATCGGCTATGGCGGGCCTTCGATCCCCTCCGCCGGAATCGAACCCGGTGACGACTACGCCGCGATGAAGGAGGTGTTGACGCGGCGCTACCGCAAGATAGTGGGAGGCGAAGGCAAGGTGCCGGACCTCGTGCTGATCGACGGCGGCAAGGGGCAGCTCGGCGTGGCGCGCGAGGTATTCGCCGATATCGGGCTTACGGACGTCGCGCTGATCGCCGTCGCCAAAGGCGAGGAGCGCAAGCCCGGCCTCGAGCAGCTGCTGCCGCTGAACAAGGAGCCGGTGATCCTGCCCAAGGACCACCCGGCGCTGCACCTCATACAGCAGATCCGGGACGAGGCGCATCGCTTTGCGATCCAGGGTCATCGCGCACGGCGCAGCAAGACGCGCTCGACGTCGACCTTGGAAGAGATCGCCGGCATCGGCGCCAAGCGCCGCCGGAAGCTGCTCGCGCGCTTTGGCGGGCTGCGCGGGCTGCTCGCCGCGAGCGTGGACGAGCTTGCCCAGGTGGAGGGCGTGAGCCGCGCACTCGCCGAGCGGATCTATCACGAGCTTCATTAAATGGAGCTGACTGAACAGTGAACGGTGAAAGTAACGTGATTGCCACAATGCCGCCGATCAGCGATTCCTGTTCACTGTTCACCGTTTGCAGCTAAGATAGGCGATGCCCCTCAACCTGCCGAACCTGCTCACGTGGATGCGGATCATCCTGATCCCGCTCTTCGTGGGCATTTTCTATTTCGAGAAGAGCTGGGTGTCGGGCACCAACCAGAACCTCGTCGCCACAGTCGTTTTCACCGCGGCGGCGCTCACCGACTGGCTCGACGGATGGCTCGCGCGCAAGCTCAACCAGACTTCCGCTTTCGGCGAGTTCCTGGATCCGGTCGCAGACAAGCTGATGGTGGCCGCGGCGCTGATCATACTGGTCCAGCTCGAGCGGCTTGATGCCTTTATCGCCCTCATCATCGTCGGGCGCGAGATCACGATTTCGGCGCTGCGCGAGTGGATGGCGAAAATCGGCGCGGCGCGCAGCGTTGCCGTGTCGCTCCTGGGCAAGATCAAGACCGTCTCGCAGATGCTGGCCATACCGTTGCTGCTCTACCACGACCGGATCGGCGCCTTCGACCCGCAGGTGCTGGGCACCTGGCTCATCTGGATCGCGGCGATCCTCACTCTCGCGTCGATGGCGTACTACCTCAAGGTGGCGCTGCCGCTCGCGTGGCGGGAAGTTGCCTGATTGGGCGGCGCTGGCCTATAATTTTTGGCGGAACACGCGGGAATAGCTCAGTTGGTAGAGCGCAACCTTGCCAAGGTTGAGGTCGCGAGTTCGAGACTCGTTTCCCGCTCCAGAATTTCAGGGAAAGTGGACCGGTCGGCCACTTTCCCTTTTTGCTTTCCAGTTTTGGCGGGGTGGCAGAGTGGTCATGCAGCGGCCTGCAAAGCCGTGTACGCCGGTTCGATTCCGACCCCCGCCTCCAAATTCAAGAGAATGTGACGACTGACGAAGTGACGGCTGACGACACCGTGAAAATAAACGGCCCGGCGCCGCGCGCGCGCGGCGGACCGGGCCGTGCAACCAATGCGGCTCTTTCGAGTTGCAATGCGTTGCGTCAGTAGGACACGAAGTCGGGCGGAGAGTGCCTAGAGTTTTCGATCGATGCCAGGTAGATTTCCGACGACACCGCGCCGGTACGGAACCATCGAGAAAGCGTCGTCACGAATGTCGATCCGGGCCCGCCACTGCGGGCGCGCCCGGATCATCGAAGACTAGCCGCGGTAGGGATTGTCAGGATGCTGATCGCGGCGATTGGGTATGCCGTCGCCATCCCTGTCCCAGCGCGGGGGCTGGTAGTGCCAGCGACCCTCACGCTCGACCCACTCGGGAGCACGGTAGGCATAGCCGGGGCGCGCGCGCTCCCAGTGGCCGCCGACCCACATGTGACGGTGGCCGTTCCAGCGCCAGTATCCGGGCGACCACACATAGCCGCGGCGCGGTGCCGGCGCGGGCTCGTAGCGAGGCGGTGGCGGGCCGAAATCGAGCTGAACATCGACGGAACTCGCGGCCGCACTCGGAAGCGGAGTCGCCACGGACACTATCGTTCCAGCTGCAAGCAATGCGGACACAAGAATCTTCCTCGCAAGCATCATCTGTCCTCCTACATGGTCATTGAAAAAGATCTGCGCATGATTCAGCGAGTAGGCGCATCCACGCACCTCGCTTCGCTGTCTGTTGGACTCCGAGTCGCTATAAGGCGTTCTGCGTCTACATGTGACGTCTTCCACACCAGCAAGCAATGAGCGTGCGCAGCACGCAATGACGCTGTCGCTGTGCGTGAAGTGGATGTAGTGAAGCAGTGACGGGAAGGGTAGTCTGGTGCGGACAGCGCTGCGCCGTTTCTGGCGCTTCATCGCTCTTCGTGTGGAGCGCGATAATCGAGCGGCGTGGAAGGTCATTCCAATGGCATAGTCTCACCTCGGCACAGTTTAGAACCTATTCAGGTTCCAACCGAGGGGGTGACGACCGGCGATCAAGGGGCTCAGGTCGATCGAGCTCTATTAGTCGGTCGACTTTGTTTTGCCATTCAACCCCGCCAGCGGGTATTCTCCGTAAACTATGAATACTCTGACCATGGATAACCTATTTTCCGAGCTTCCCCCGAGCTCCGAAGCCGAAGCGTTTCTCGAGTTGCTGTCGAAGCCGGGATTCGAGATCCAGCGCATCGTTTCCTATGGCGACGCAAGCTCGCCGGGCTTCTGGTACGACCCGCCGAACGGCGAATGGATATTGCTACTACGCGGCGAGGCGAGGATACGGTTCGAGGATGAGGCGGAACCGCTCGCTATGAAACCCGGAGATTACGTCGATATCGCGCCTCACCGGCGGCACCGGATCGACTGGACCGATCCCTCGGTGCCCACAGTGTGGCTGGCAGTGCACTACGGCCCTACCGTGGGAACGTAGAAGCGAGCCCGGACCGCAGAACTCCGTCAATGCTGGTGCCCGGGGCGGGATTCGAACCCACATGCCCCTTGCGGAGCTACGGATTTTAAGTCCGATGCGTCTACCAATTTCGCCACCCGGGCGCCGGCGACATCATACCGCCGCTGGTCATCGCGCTCGGAAAGTAATCGCGGCCGGTCTCGCCAGCCCGGGGCATCCCCGCAGCACACCATCTACCGTTGGCTGTGTGCCGTATAGCTTTTGAACTGACCATCGATTTCCTCACCTCAGCACAGAGTCGGGCGGTTCGCTAACATTGACGACAAATCGTCGGTCTCGGCGTCAATTTGGTAGGACTTGTGTCTACTAATAGATGTGGAGGGGGGTAGGTGACCCCACATTTCGTGGTACCACTGGATATGGCATCATTATTGCTGTCGATTGATGTGCTAAACCGGCTTCGGCCCGGTCTAAGGCGTCAGTCCCCTATGGGTTCGGTCGGGAGGGACCAGTGATCGTTTTCGATCTAGGCTGCGAGAACAACCATCGCTTCGAGGGCTGGTTCGCCTCGGGCGAGGATTTCGAGCAGCAGCTTGAGCGAAGGCTTATCACCTGCCCGGTGTGCAGCAACGCCAACGTCGTGCGGTTGCCGCACGTTTCGCACCTCAAGAGCAGCCAGAGCCTGCGGCCGGCCGAAGCCGCTACCGAGGGCCACCAATACGCCAATGTCGGTAAGGAAACCCTGGTCAAGCTGGTCGAGCAGATCATGGAGCACACGGAGGACGTAGGCTCCGCATTTCCCGAAGAGGCCCGCAAGATCCACTATCGCGAACGTCCCGAGCGCAGGATCCGCGGCACTGCGTCCCGCGAAGAGGTCGAGGAACTCGTGGAGGAAGGGATCGAAGTCGTGGCGCTGCCGATCCCTCCCCATCGGACCGGCAAGCCGCACTGAATCCGGAACTCCTCTGAGCGTCCGACACCGTTGGCCTGGCCGGCGTCGGTTACCCGCAGGTCTTGGCCACGCAGTATGATGTAGCCTGATGCACCCCGACCCGTTGTCCATCGGCCGAGCGTCGCGGCTCAAGCGGCCCTCGAAATCCACTTAGGAGGCGGAAGTATGATCTTCAAGCATATTCTTTTGCCTACGGACGGTTCACCTCTTTCCGACAAGGGAGTCCAGCGTGGCATCGCGTTCGCGAAGCGCGTCAAGGCGCGCGTCACCGCGATGCACGTAGTGCCTGAGTTTCGGGCGCTGGCCGACGATACCCTGCTGCCGTCGAGCGCAGAACTGAGGGAGCGCTTCCGTGACGAGGCCCGCGCGCGTGGGCAACGCATCGTCGACAAGGCGGCGAAGAGGGCCAAGGCGGCCGGTGTGCGCTGCGCGACCATAGTGGCACCGGGGGGCCTTCCATACGAGCAGATCATTGCGGCCGCGCGCAAGCAAAAGTGCGATCTCATCGTAATGGCATCCCATGGCCGGCGCGGCCTCTCGAGCGTGCTGCTCGGGAGCGAAACCGCCAAGGTGCTGACCCATTCAAAAGTGCCGGTGCTGGTGGTGCGGTGATGAACTATCCCACCGCACCGCTGCAGACCCTGACCGACAAGCTCGTCGCAAGGAAGGATGGCGCCATCGGCTGGATCGTCTTCAACAATCCGGCACGCCGCAACGCAACTTCGTACGAGATGTGGTTGTCCCTGCCCGCGGTGCTCGATGCGTACTGCAACGATCCGGAGGTGCGGCTCATCATCCTCAGGGGGGAAGGGGACAAGGCCTTCAGTGCCGGCGCGGACATCTCGCAGTTCAAGGAGAAGCGCACCGGGCCGGAAGCCGTCAAGGAATACAACGCCGCGGCGGACAACGCCGGAAAGGCCATGCGCGAATGCACGAAGCCGCTGCTCGCCATGATTCGCGGGTACTGCATCGGAGGCGGCGCAGGCATCGCCGTCAACTGCGACATCAGGATTGCAGCGGACGACGCGCGCTTTGCCGTTCCAGCCGCCAAGCTTGGCTTGGGCTATCGCTTTGAAGGTATCAAGCGCTTGTGCGACATCGTCGGGCCATCATTCGCGGCGGAAATTTTTTACACCGGGCGCCAATTCTCGGCTCAGGAAGCTCTTCAGATGGGATTGGTGAATCGCGTGGTGCCGGCTGCCGAACTGGAAGACCGGATGCTGGAATATGCGAATGCCATCGCGGCGAATGCGCCGCTCACCATCGCTTCGGTCAAGCGCGCCCTGATCGAGAACTCCAAGGACCCTGCCCAGCGCGATCTGGAGCTGTGCCAGCGCATGGTCGAAGCATGCTACGAGAGCGAAGATTACAAGGAGGGCCAGGCCGCGTTCATGGAAAAGCGCAAGCCGCAGTTCAAGGGGACGTAGATCGCCTGGCGGACCTCCGGGCGCGCATCCAACGGAATGCCGGCGGCACTCTCGATGACAGCCGCCGGCGTTCCCAGCTCACCTCCCGATTTGTAGGATCAAGCCGAAACACGCGATAATCAGGACGGCAGCAGCCTGAGCGATATGGCGCGACGGCAGGCGCGGCATGCCGCAGCGAACACCGCAACCGGGACCGACGTTCGAGCGTCACGGAGCGACTCACTTTACCAGAAAGGGCAAGCATGGCATTCGACGCCAGCCGCAGCGATTTGACTGTCGGCGTGATCGGCACCGGCGCAATGGGCCGCGGTATCGTGCAAGTGTCCGCCGTCGGCGGCATGCGCGTCTTGATGACCGACAGCCGGCCGGGCGCAGCGCAGGAGGCGCGTGATTTCATCGGCAAGATGCTGGACCGGGCTGCGGAAAAGGGCAGCATGCGCAAGGACGAGGCTGTCGCCGCGCTGGAGCGGATCATGATCGTCAACGGTCCGGCCGAATTGAAGTCGTGTCACGCCGTGATCGAGGCGATCGTTGAAAATCTTCAGGCCAAGCAGGAGCTCTTCGGCGAGCTCGAAACGATCGTGAGCCCCGACTGCATCCTTGCTTCCAATACGTCTTCGCTCTCCGTAACCAGCATCGCCTCGAAGCTGAAAACGCCCCAGCGCTTTGCCGGCTTCCATTTCTTCAACCCCGTTCCCTTGATGCGTCTCGTCGAGGTGATCGACGGCCTGCAGACCGAGGCGTGGGTCGCCGAAGCATTGATGATGATCGGCCGGCGCATGTCGCGCGAACCGGTGCGACTGAAGGACGCGCCCGGGTTCCTCGTGAACCAGGTCGGCCGGGGTTTCAGCCTGGAAGGGTCTCACCTCGTGTCCGAGGGTGTCGCCACGTTCGCGGACGTGGATCGCGTCATGCGGGACGTCGGCGGCTTCCGCATGGGCCCGTTCGAGCTGATGGACTTGACCGGCCTCGATGTCACCCAGCCGGCCTCCGAGCTCATCTACCATCAGTTCTTTCACGAGCCGCGCTACCGGCCGAATCTCATCATGCGCAGCCGCTACGAAGCGGGCGTGCTGGGACGCAAGAGCAAGAAAGGCTTTTACGAATACGACTCCGAAATGAAGCCGATCGTGGCGCCGGAGCCGGCGCCGCCCGCCGTCCGGCCGGAAAGCGTCTGGGTGAGCCCGGCCGATCCTCAGGGACATGCCGTGCTCGCTGCGCTGCTGAAAAAGCTCGGCGTGACGCCTAAAGGGGGCGCCAAGCCCGGCCCAAAGTCGCTCTGCCTGGTGACGCCGATCGGCGAGGATGCGACGACTTGTGCCGTGGAGCAGGGACTGGATCCGGCGCGCACCGTGGCGGTGGACACGCTTTTCCCGGTAGCCAAGCGCCGCACCATCATGGGTACCCCTCTCACCGATCCGGAATATCGCAATGCGGCGCACGGGCTGCTGGGCTCGGACGGCGTGCCGGTAACCGTGTGCCGTGACAGTCCCGGATTGATTGCGCAGAGAATCGTCTGCATGATCGTCAACATCGGGTGCTCGATCGCTCAAAGCCGCACCGCGCAGCCCGCCGATATCGACAAGGCCGTGACCCTGGGCCTGAACTATCCCAACGGGCCATTCAAGTTCGGCGACGTGCTCGGCGGGGAGCGCGTATACAAGGTGCTCTCCACGATGTATCGTATTTACGGCGATCCGCGGTATCGGCCCAATATCTGGCTCACGCGGCGCGCCAGGTTGGGCGTATCACTGCTGACTCCGGAACCGTGACCCAGGCACATATCGAAAGGATATCCCCATGCTCGACGCATATATCTACGAGGGGCTGCGCACGCCTTTTGGCCGCCACGCTGGCGTGCTGGCGAAGGTGCGCCCCGACGATCTGTTGGCCGACGTGATCAAGGCAGTCATGAAGAAAACCCCGTTCAAGGCGGAGCAGATCGAGGACATCATTGTGGGCTGCGCCAACCAGGGGGGCGAAGACAGCCGCTGCGTGGCCCGGCACGCGGGTCTCGCCGCGAGCCTGCCCATCGAAACGCCGGGGACGGTGTTGCAGCGCAACTGCGCAAGCGGTCTCGGAGCGATGGTCTACGCAGCGCATGCGATCACGGCCGGCGAAGGCGATGTTTTTCTCGTGGGCGGCGTCGAGAGCATGAGCCGCTCGCCGCTGGTGATGAGCCGCTCGGAGTCCGCTTTCGGCCGCGACGTGAAACTCTACGACAGTACCATCGGGCCGCGCTTCTCGAATCCACGTCTCACCAAGCAGTTCGGTGACGACCAGATGCCGCAGACCGCGGACAATCTTGCGCGCGACTACGAGATCAAGCGGGAAGACGCGGACAAGTTCGCCCTGCGCTCGCAGCAACGCTACGCCGTCGCCAAAGGGGAAGGGTTCTTCTCCGGCGAGATCTCGCCCGTGGAAATGCCATCGACCCGCAAGGGGCCCGTGCCACCGGTCGCCGATGACGAGCATCCGCGTCCGAACACCGATATCGACACGCTGACCCGCATGAAGCCATTGTACGAGGGCGGCGTGACCACTGCCGGCAACGCTTCCGGCGTGAACGATGGCGCGGTTGCGATGATGGTCGCCAGCCGTGCTGCCGGCGAGAAGGCGGGAAGCAAGCCGATTGCCCGCGTCATTGCCAGCGCGTCCATGGGCGTGCCGCCGCGGATCATGGGCATAGGGCCGGTTGCAGCGTCGAAAAAAGCGCTTGCACGCGCCGGCCTCACGATCCAGGACATGGACGTCATCGAGATCAACGAGGCCTTTGCGGCCCAGGTGCTCGCCTGCCTGAAAGGGCTCGGCGTCGCTTTCGACGATAACCGCGTCAATTCCAACGGCGGCGCGATCGCGGTAGGACATCCACTGGGCGCTTCGGGAGCGCGGCTCGCGCTGACCGCGGCGCGGCAATTGCAGCGCAGCGGGGGGCGCTACGCGCTGGTCAGCCTGTGCATCGGCGGCGGGCAGGGCATGGCGGCGATTCTGGAGAAGGTCTAGCCGGAGCCGGCATCCATACGCAAGGGAACACGGGCGCAACGATCGGTGGGAAGGTTGCGCGATCAACGAGGCAGGCCGGTGCGTGATTTCGTGCCGGCTTGTTTTTTTCCTGGCATCCGGGCACTTTCGCATCGATGGGCAGCGTTCGGGAGCGGCGCATGCGCGATACCTCAGCGGTGACATTGATCGGCGGGAAGTTCGCCTGGGACGATCCCTTCCTGATCGAGGAGCAGCTCACCGCGGAGGAACGCATGATGCGCGATACGGCGCGCGCCTACGCGCAGGAAAAGCTCATGCCCCGCATTACCGACTGGAACCGCAACGAGCACTTCGACACCGCGGTGATGCGCGAGCTCGGTGAGCTCGGTTTTCTCGGAGCCAACCTGGAGGGCTACGGATGCGCCGGCATCGGCTACGTCGCCTTCGGCCTCATCATGCGCGAGCTGGAGCGCGTCGATACCGCTTTCCGTTCGGCCTGCAGCGTCCAGAGCGCGCTCTCCATGACGCCCATTTACGCCTACGGCAGCGAGGACCAGCGGAGCAGATATCTACCGCGCATGGCCAAGGGAGAGCTGCTCGGATGCTTCGGCTTGACGGAGCCCGACCACGGATCGGATCCCGGCAGCATGAAATCGCGCGCAAAGAAGGCTTCGGGTGGGTACGTGCTGACCGGCACCAAGCTGTGGATCACGCACGCGCCGATCGCCGACATCATGGTGGTCTGGGCCAAGGATGACGGCGGGGTCGTGCGCGGCTTCATACTGGAGCGCGGAATGAAGGGGCTGTCTACGCGCAAGATCCAGGGCAAGTTCTCGGTACGCGCGTCGCCCACGGGCGAGCTCGCGATGGACCAGGTATTCGTGCCGGAGGAAAATCTGCTGCCGGGCGCCATGGGTCTGAAAGCGCCGTTCGGCTGCCTCAACAACGCGCGCTTCGGGATCTGTTGGGGAGCCCTCGGCAGCGCCGAATTCTGCTGGCATACGGCCCGCCAGTACACCCTCGACCGCAAGCAGTTCGGGCGTCCGCTGGCCGCCAACCAGCTGGTGCAAAAGAAGCTCGCCGATATGCAGACCGAGATCACTCTCGGGCTGCTCGCCTGCCTGCACCTCAGCCGCCTCCGCGAGCAGGGCAAAGCCACTCCGGAAATGGTTTCGCTGCTGAAGCGAAATTCGACCGGAAAATCCCTGGAGATCGCTCGCACCGCCCGGGACATGCTGGGTGGAAACGGCATTTCCGACGAGTTCCACGTCATACGGCATCTTCTCAACCTGGAAACGGTCAACACGCTTGAAGGCACACATGACATACACGCGCTGCTGCTCGGGCGCGCGCAGACCGGAATCTCGGCGTTCAATTGATCGGCCAGAATCTACCGTTCATCGACTGCCGCCGACGCTATGTGACTTATTGAACTGGCCCTGGCGCGCCGTGGCCCCTAATCTGCAGCGTGTGCAACCCCGATTCAGGGAATTCCCCAGGAGAGGTGCTGACTAAGCCACTGACCTCAGCCCGCATCATGGCGACAATATTGCTGGTCGACGATCACGACATGAGCCGCGGGGCAACCGCAGCGGAGCTCCGTCGTGGAGGCCATCGCGTGCTCGAGGCACACGGGCCGGACGTGGCCCTCGAATACTTGCGCGCGGCGCAGCCCGATCTGGTGCTGGCCGACGTCCTCATTGCAACCCTTGGAGGGTTTCCGTTCGCCGTGCCGTCCGCAGGGACCGTCCCTCCGCAAACTCGCTTCGTATTCTGCGCACCGGCGTTTCTGATGGCCGAGGCGCGCGCCCTCGCGAAGGCCCACGGCGTAGCGCACGTAATCGCCAAGCCGTTCGATCCGGCGGAGGTCCTGGATCTCGTCTCGGCCGCGCTCGCCGAGCCCTTTCCAGCACTGCAGCGGGCGGATTTTCCCGACAAGATCTCGGTCGAGCGACAGCACGCGTCCATCATCGAAAAACTGCGCCAGCGCACGGCGAGGCTGGAGCAGCTCGCCACCCAGCTCGAGCAGCGGTTGACCGAAACCGGCACCCAGCTCGAAACCGCGCGCTCCGCCCTGCAGCAGGAGGTGTCGAAGCGTTTGTGGGCGGAGGACGAGCTGACCCGAGCCAATCAGAGCCTCCACGAGCAGGCGATGCGCGACGTGTTGACCGGGCTCTACAACCGGCGCTACCTGATGGAATCGTTCGAGCGCGAGCTGCGCCGGGCCCGCCGCGGGAAGGAACACCTCGGCGTCATGATCATCGACATCGATCACTTCAAGAGCTTCAACGACACCTATGGGCACGCGGCGGGCGATGAGGTATTGCGCTCCGTGGCGAAATTCATGCTGACCTTAGTGCGGGGCGAGGACATATTGTGCCGCTTCGGCGGAGAGGAGTTCGTTCTGGTACAAATGAAAGCCTCCGCAGAGGCGGTCCTGCAGCGGGCGGAAAAATTTCGCCAGGAAATCGGTAACTACGAGATCATTCACGATGGCCGGCGCCTCGGCCCGGTCACGTTGTCGATTGGTATCTCGATGTTCCCGGATCACGGCGATCAAACTCAGACGCTGCTGGTCGCAGCCGACACCGCGCTCTATCGGGCGAAACATTCCGGTCGCAACCTCGTCGTCATGGAGCCGCTGCCGGAAGAAACGGAGCAGGGCGGGCCGGTAACGGCCGAACCCTTCCGGACCGGTGAAGTGGAGCAGTGCTAGAAGTTGAAGACGTGGGGGGCGAGGATATTGAGCTCGTCCCGCAGAAACGTCCGGGCCTCATCCACGCTCCCGAACGTGATTACCCGCCCATCGTCCTCAGTCAGGACGTGCCGCGAGCTGAGCTTACGCAGGTTGACCTTTCCTATCGCGTAGCCCTTCTGACCGTGGGGGACGATGAACCACCCCAGGCGCGACTCGGCAGCGATCTCCTTGGCGAGCTCGACACTCAGATTCTTCTTGCGACCCCGCTTGACCAGCCACTGCGTGATCTCGTCTTCGCCCATGGATATCCCGGACCAGCGACCGAGCCGGCCGCACGAGGCAGATTTTACAGGTTCGGGCTGGTTATGCATAAGTGAGGCAGGGCAGTCCCGCGGTTAAGACTCATACTCCGCTGATCGTATCGGCACTTGATGGAACCAGTATTTAACATAATATACATTATACGCATCAGACGATATCGCGATCCGGCCCGAAACCTACGGTCCGCTCTGCGCCGCTATTCCTTCGCTCCGGCCCGCATCAGCATGGTTGCCACTTCCCGGTGGCCGCGATTCTGAGCCAGTTGCAATGCCGTGAACCCATCTTCGTTCTTGAGAGTTATATCTGCGCCGCGCTCGAGCAGCAGTAAGACCATGGGCAAATGTCCTTCGCGAGCCGCCATCATGAGCGCCGTGATGCCGCTCGCAGACTGGGCGTTGACTTGCGCCCCGTGGCTCAGCAGGATGCGCGCGACATCGACCCGATTGTGTACCGCCGTGTAAATGAGCGGAGTCCAGCCGGACTGATTGACTTCGGCACCCTGAGCGATCAGCTGCCGGACGACTTCGGCATGTCCATGGAAAGCGGCCAGCATCAAGGCCGTCTCGCCGATCGGACTGCGCGTGTTCAATTTGGGGTGCGCGGCGAGGAGCGTTTTCACCACTGCCGGTTTGCCTTCCTTCGCTGCGAGCATCAGGAGCGTTTCCCCGGTAGGCGCCACGGTATCGACGTCGACGCCTCGCTTGAGCAGGCTCGCCACCGACCTCTCATCATCGATCCTGATCGCGCTGATCATGTCTTCATAGACGCCGGCTGCGGCGCTCGCTCCCCACGTCAGCAAGAAAAGGCTTCCCCAGATCCTAATAAGTGACATGAACATTCTGCTCTTCTATATTGAATAATTGGAAGAAGTTCCTGCTGGTTTCGACCCCGATCCGCTCCGAAGTCAGTCCCCGCAGGCGGGCAATCTCCTGGGCCACGTATTTCACCAGAGCCGGCTGGTTGATCTTGCCCCGGTGGGGCACCGGAGCAAGGTAAGGTGAATCCGTTTCGATCAACATTCGCTCCAGGGGAACCTGCTTCGCCACCTCCTTCAGCGCCAGCGCGTTCTTGAAGGTCACGATGCCCGAAAACGAGATGTAAAGCCCCAACTCCATGGCCGCCTGGGCCACTTCCCAGGTTCCGGTGAAGCAATGCATCACCCCGCCCACGTCCTGCGCGCGCTCCTCGCGCAGGATACGCAACGTGTCGGCGGCCGCCTCTCGCATGTGAACTATGAGCGGCTTGCCGCAGCGGCGGGCGGCCCGAATGTGGTTGCGAAAGCGCTCACGCTGCCATTCGAGGTCGCCTTTGATGCGATAGTAGTCGAGCCCGGTTTCTCCGATCGCAATGACACGCGGGTGCCGGGCGAGCTCCACCAGCTCCTCCACGGTGACGTCGGGCACATCGGGGTAATCGGGGTGCACCCCGACCGAGGCGTAGATCTGCGGACTGCGTTCGGCGAGCGCCCTCACCCGCGGAAAGTCCTGCAAGGTAACGCTCACGCATAAGGCATGGGTGACGCCGTTTTCGCGCATGGCTGCGGTTACCGCATCGAACTCGCCCGCAAGCTCGGGAAAATCGAGGTGGCAATGTGAATCGACCAACATGTCGGTCAGCAGCGCGCCTTTAGGCCGCGTCCTTGAGGCCGCCGGAGCGCACCAATTCCGCGTAGGCCAGGAGCAGCTCTTCCACAAACAGGCGCGCGTTCAGCGGGTGATGCACGAAGCGCTGTAGCTGCACGGTGCTCCGGTGAAAACGGACGATTGCGAGCATATCGAGCCGTGCCGAGAGTCTTGCCAGCGCCGCCGCGCGGTCCGGATTGTAGCGCACGCGCCCGGTCGTCTTCTGAAATGCGAGGTCGTATGACCACTTCTGCAGCAACGTCACGATCCGCTGCGGCGCCACATCGTGGAGAGCATTCGCAGCGTCGAGCGGGTCAAAGCGGGAAGCGCCAATCAGTTCCAGCAGGCGTTCCCGCGCCTGCCAGTATTCGTCCTCGAATGCTGCGGCCAGCAGCGGCGCGCCCCCGGCGTGCGCAAGGGCGAGCGGCGGATCGGGCAAACTTTGCGACTCGAGCCAGTCGAGCGCCGGCTTGGCGGCGGGGAGCGGCAGCATGATCTGCTGGCAGCGACTCCGGATCGTAGGTAGCAACTGTTGCCAGCGATGAGTCACCAGCAAGAAATGCGTCTGCGAGGGCGGCTCCTCCAGCCCTTTCAGCAAGGCGTTTGCAGCGTTCGGATTCAGGCTTTCAGCCGGCTCGATCAACACCACGCGGGCTCCGCCGCGATGGCTCGAAAGATTGATGAAATCGGCAAGCTCGCGCACCTGCTCGACTGTGATTTGCGCGCTCCCTCTCCTTTCCCTGCCCTCCCCCGCCTCGCCCGATTCCTTGGGCTGTTCCGGCTCAAGGAACCGAAAATCAGGATGACTGCCTTGCTGGTACCAGGCACATCCAGTGCAGGCATTGCAGGCCGTGCCTCGGGCGAGCGGACGTTCGCATAGCAGGGTCCTCGCCAATTCCGTTGTAAATGTGTGCTTGCCAATGCCCTCAGGACCGGCGATCAGCAACGCATGGGGCAACGAGCCGCGGCGCACGCACAGTTCCTCCAATTGCCGGGCATGCCAAGGCAGTATCATGATGTTGTAAATAGTTATTTAGAACAAAAGCTTGAAAATATGTTCTCAAGTGATTTACGAACTGCCGTGATGCTCGCATTGGCGTCTATAACCCGTACTCGGCCGGGGTGCTCCCGAGACCGCCGCAAATACGCTTCCCGCACCCGCCGAAAATAGGCCCTCTCCTCACGCTCGAAGCGATCGGCGGGCTTGCCTTCCTTTTTTGCGCGCTGCCGGCCAACGTCGATGCCGACATCGAAAAGCACCGTCAGGTCCGGCTGCAGTTCCTGTTGGACCCACTGCTCGAGCACGGCGACCCTGTCCCAGGCCACCCCGCTCCCGCCGGACTGGTAGGCATACGTCGCGTCGGTGAACCGGTCGCACACCACCCACGTCCCGGCCTCCAGCGCCGGCACGATGACCTTTTCGATGTGCTCGCGCCGCGCCGCGAACATGAGCAGCGTTTCCGTGTCCGAACTGAGCTGCCTGTCGCCGTCGAGCAGCAGTTTGCGCAGATCTTCTCCCAGCGTGGTCCCGCCCGGCTCGCGCGTCGCCCTGACCTTGATCCCACGCTCCTGAATGAACCGCACGAGCCATCGCAGGTGCGTGCTCTTGCCGGCACCGTCGATGCCCTCCAGGGTGACGAACTTCCCGCGCATTCAGCGTCGTCCCGATCTTTGATATTTTGTCACGGCGCGCTCGTGCTCACCGAGGGAACGCGAGAACTGGTGGGACCCGTCGCCTTTCGCCACGAAATACAGGACATCGCTGCGGGCGGGATTCAGCGCTGCGGTGAGCGATGCCAGGCCCGGCATCGCGATCGGCGTGGGGGGGAGCCCGGGACGCGTGTATGTATTGTACAGACCGTCGGCGACCAGATCGTTGCGGCGCAGGTTTCCATCGAACGCCTTCCCCATGCCGTAGATGACCGAGGGATCGGTCTGCAGCTTCATGCCGATGCGCAGCCGGTTGATGAAAACAGCGGCGATCAATGCCCGCTCGTCCGCCCTGCCGGTTTCCTTCTCGATAATCGACGCGAGAATCAGGGCTTCGTAGGGAGAGGCGAGAGGCAAATCCGGAGCGCGCTTCTCCCACTGCGCCGCCAGATGCGATTTCATCAGAGTGTGCGCACGACGCAGGACGACAAGGTCGCTGACGCCGTTGCTGAAGAAATACGTATCGGGGAAAAACCAGCCTTCCGGCGTCGCTCCCTCGATGCCGAGACGCCGGAGGATATCCGCATCGGCGAGGCCGGCTGTTTCGTGCTTGAAGGCCTCGTGCTCGTCGAGCGCCTTGCGCATCTGGCTGAACGTCCATCCTTCCACGAAAGTAATCCCCGCGAGGGAGTAGTCGCCCCGGGTGATCTTGCGCAGCAGGTCGAGCGGGGTGACCGGACGGTCCAGCTCGTAGATACCCGCCTTGAGGTTGCCGGCCTCGCCCATCAGCCGACCCAGGAGAACGAACAATTCGGGATGCCGCAGGATGCCCGCACCGGCCAGTTGCCCGGCGGCTCCCCGCAAGCTGCTTCCGGATTTGATATTGAATTGCGCCGGCAGGGTCGGCGCCGGCAGCTCGGTAAGCGCGTAGTAGGCCAGGCCAGCGCAGACGAGTCCGGCGGAGAGCAGCACTACGGAGAAAAATGCGAGCAGCCTCCGCCGCGGCTTGCGCTTCATCGGGCGACAGCCGGCGCGGCTTGCGCGGTGCCATTGAGGGGGATCATGAAGGCTCCGCAGAGCGGAGGGTCAAACCCTGCGCAATACCAGGCTGCCGTTGGTCCCGCCGAAGCCGAAGGAGTTCGACAGCGCCACTTCGATCGGCATGCGCCGCGCGGTATTGGGCACGTAGTCGAGGTCGCACTGCGGATCCTGATCTACGAGATTGATGGTCGGAGGCGCGATTTGTTCGTGGAGTGCAAGCGCCGAGAAGACCGCTTCTACCCCGCCCGCGGCACCGAGCAGGTGCCCCGTCATGGATTTGGTCGAGCTTATGGCAATGCGCCTGGCGTGATCGCCGAAACAGCCTTTGATCGCGATCGTTTCCGCGATGTCGCCCAAGGGGGTCGATGTGCCGTGGGCGTTGATGTAATCGACCTGGTCCCGGTTCAGGCCGGCATTGCGCAGCGCGTTGGCCATGCATCGCACCGGGCCTGCGCCGTCCTCACAGGGTGCGGTAATGTGATGCGCATCGGCGCTCATGCCGTAGCCGACCAGCTCGCAATAGACACGCGCGCCGCGCGCTCTGGCGTGCTCGTATTCCTCGATGACCACCACGCCGGCGCCCTCCCCCAGTACGAAGCCGTCTCGATTCCTGTCCCAGGGACGGCTGGCGGTAGCCGGATCGTCGTTGCGGGTGGACAGCGCGCGGGCCGCGCAAAATCCGCCGACGCCCAGGGGCGAGATCGTGGCCTCGGAGCCGCCAGCAACCATCACGTCCGCATCTCCGTACTCGATTAACCGGCCCGCTTCCCCGATGGAATGATTGGCGGTCGTGCATGCGGTGACAATGGCGAGGTTGGGGCCTTTCAACCCGTACATGATCGACAGCTGCCCCGAGATCATGTTGATGATGGAGCCGGGCACGAAGAAAGGCGAGATCCGGCGGGGACCTCCGGCGAGCACCGCGTCGTGGGTCTGCTCGATCAAAGGCAATCCGCCGATGCCCGAGCCGATGCAGACACCGATCTGCTCGCGGTTTTCCCGGTCGAAATCGAGGCCCGAGTCCTTGATCGCCTCGATCGCAGCTGCGAGCCCGTAGTGGATGAAGGTGTCGAAGCGGCGTACTTCCTTCGCTGAGAGGTACTTGGTCGGCTCGAACCCCTTCACCTCTCCTGCGATCTGCGAGCTGTAGGCTGCGGGATCGAAGCGGCTGATGCGGGCGATTCCGGACTTGCCGCCGACTATGTTCTTCCAGGTTTCAGGCACCCCGATTCCGACGGGGCAGACGATTCCGAGTCCCGTGACGACTACTCTGCGTCTGGACAATGTGACTCCGGAACGTGTTAGGACTTCTGATGGGCCTTGATGTACTCGACTGCCTGTTGCACGGTCGTAATCTTTTCCGCCTCCTCGTCGGGGATCTCGGTCTCGAACTCCTCCTCGAGCGCCATCACCAGTTCCACGGTGTCGAGTGAATCGGCGCCAAGGTCATTGACGAACGAGGACTCGTTCTTGACGTCTGCCTCATTGACACCCAGCTGCTCGGCAACAATTTTCTTGACGCGTTGCTCGATGTTTTCCATGAACGTTACCTTTCCTCTTACAGGAAGTATTTCGGTTTTGGCTGATTCAAAAAGAACCCCGCTGCGGCGGGGAACAGGGCGCTTAAAGTCCGGCTATTTTACCAGAATCGCTTGCCAAGAAAGTCGTTACAATTCAATGACATTATTCAAAACGCGCGGCATCAGTCCATGTGCATGCCGCCGTTCACATGCAGCGTGCAGCCCGTCATGTAGTCGGCTCCCGGAGAAGCCAGGAACAGCACCGCCGCGGCGACATCCTCGGGCCGTCCGAGCCGTCCCAGCGGAATCGTCTTGATGACCCCGTCGCGTTGCTCCGCAGCGAGCGCCCGGGTCATATCGGTGTCGATGAATCCGGGAGCCACGCAGTTGACGGTGATGTTGCGGCTGCCGACTTCGCGCGCGAGCGACTTCGAAAAACCGATGATGCCGGCCTTCGCCGCGGCGTAGTTCGTCTGCCCGGCGTTCCCGGCAACGCCGATTACCGAGGTAATGTTGATGATGCGCCCGTATCGCGCTCTCATCATCGGCCGCAGCAGCAGGCGGGAGAGGCGGTACACCGACTTCAGGTCGGTCGCCATGATCTCGTCCCATTCCTCGTCCTTCATGCGCACCAGCAGATTGTCGCGCGTGATCCCTGCGTTGTTGACGAGTATCGAGACTTCGCCGAATTGCTGCTGGATTCCTGCGACCGCCGATTCGACCTGCTGCGCAGCGTTGACGTTCATCACCACGCCGGTTCCTCTGCCGCCCGCCGCGGCCAGATTTTGCGTTATACCTTCAGCGCCGGTGGCGCTCGTTGCCGTGCCCACCACCCGTGCCCCGTGGCGCGCGAACTCCAGCGCGATCGCCTTGCCGATGCCGCGGCTGGCACCGGTAACGAGCGCTACCTTGCCGTCGAGCATCATGACCGCAGCGCCTGCAGCGTCTGATTCAGCGACTGAAGGTCGCTGATCGCGTATCCCTGCACTTTGCTCTCGATGCGCCGGCTCAATCCGGCCAGAACTTTGCCCGGTCCGCACTCGGCGACATGGACGATGCCGCACGCCGCCAGGCGGCGAACGACTTCCACCCAGCGCACCGGGCTGCAGGCCTGCCGCGACAGCGCCTCGCGGATACGTTGCTCATCGGTTTCGGCATTCACGTCTACATTGTTGATGACCGGGATGCGGGGCGCGTTGAAACTGACTCCTGCCAGATAGGTGGCCAGGCGGTCCGCCGCGGGCTTGAGCAACGACGAATGGAACGGAGCACTCACCGGCAGCATGATTGCGCGCTTTGCACCTTTCGCTTTGGCTGCCTCTACGCCGCGCTCGACCGCCGCCTTGTGCCCGGCGATGACTACCTGGCTGGGCGCGTTGAAGTTGACCGGCTCCACCACCTGTCCTTGAGCGGATTCGCGACATGCGGCGCGCAGCGCGTCATCGTCCAGCCCGAGTATTGCAGCCATGGCCCCCTGCCCGACCGGCACCGCTTCCTGCATCGCCTGCGCCCGGAAGCGCACGAGTGGGAGAGCGTCGCGAAAAGCGAGCGCACCCGAGGCCACCAGCGCGGTGTACTCGCCAAGGCTGTGTCCGGCCATCATGCCGGGCTCGCCCCCCCCTGCCGCCAGCCAGGCCCGGTAGACTGCATAGCCCGCCGTCAGCATCACCGGTTGCGTGTTCACCGTGGAATTGAGTTCCTCGGCCGGCCCTCGTTCAACCAGCTCCCACATGTCCTGCTTGAGCGCGTCGGATGCTTCATCGAACACCTCGCGCACCGCGCTCGCGCCCGCGTAGCCTTGCATCATGCCAACCGCCTGCGAGCCCTGACCGGGAAACACGAAGGCGAATTTCATCGCATTACCATCTGGCGAGGAGCGCGCCCCAGGTAAAGCCGCCACCCACCGCTTCCATCAGCACGTGGTGGCCCGGACGTATGCGTCCATCGCGCACAGCGTCGTCGAGTGCGAGGGGGATGGAGGCCGCCGAAGTATTCGCATGCCGGTCGACCGTCACCACGACCTTCTCCATGCCGATCCCGAGCTTTTTCGCCGTCGCCTGAATGATGCGCAGGTTGGCCTGATGCGGGATGAGCCAGTCGATCTCGGTCATCTTCAGCCGATTTTCGGTCAGCGTCTCCCCGACGATTTCATCCAGCACCTTCACCGCAAACTTGAACACGGCGCCGCCGTCCATCTTCAACAGCGGCCGGCCTGAAATCTGGCCGCGCGCTACGCTGCCAGGCACGCACAATTGCCCCGCGTAGGATCCGTCGGCGTGCAATCGGCTCGACAATATGCCGGGCGCTGCACTTTGTGTGAGGACCACTGCGCCCGCGCCGTCTCCGAACAGGACGCAGGTTCCGCGATCCTTCCAGTCGAGTATGCGTGAATAGATCTCGGCCCCGACCACCAGCGCGTTCCGGTACCTGCCCGAGCGCATGAACTGGTCTGCGGTGGCGAGCGCGTAAACGAAGCCGCTGCACACGGCCTGCACGTCGAACGCGGGGCAGTTCCTGATGCCGAGCTTGGACTGCAGGATGCACGCGGTCCCGGGAAATACCATGTCGGGCGTGGTGGTCGCGACCACGATCAGATCGATATCGGCGGCCGCGACGGCCGCCGCCTCCAGCGCCTTGCGGCTCGCGTGCGCCGCGAGGTCGCTCGTCTTCTCGTCGTCCGCGGCAACGTGACGCTGGCGAATTCCGGTGCGTGCGTGGATCCACTCGTCGGTCGTATCCACGATACGTTCGAGATCGCTGTTGGTGAGCACCTTGGCAGGCAGGTAGCTGCCCGTGCCGGTGATTCGCGAGTAGTAAGTCACGCCGCGCTTTTGTGTATGGCCGCCATGCGTTCGGTGATGTGCGCAAGGACGCCGCTGCGCGCTTCGTCGACAGCGCGCTGCACGGCGAATTCGAAGCCGTAAGTGTCCGCCGAGCCGTGGCTCTTCACCACGATGCCGCGCAACCCGAGGAGAGTCGCACCGTTGTAGCACCGGGGATCGACGCGCCGCTTGAAGGCGTTGATGACCGGCAGCGCAACGAGCCCTGCGAGGCGAGTGTATACGTTGCGCCCGAATTCTTCGCGCAAGTAGGTCGCCAGCATCTTCGCCAGGCCTTCGGAGGTCTTGAGCGCGATATTTCCGACAAAACCGTCGCACACTACCACGTCGGTCGTGCCCTTGTAGATGTCGTCACCCTCGACATAGCCGTAAAAGTTCAGGTCGCTGCCCCGCATGAGCTCGGCCGCGAGCTTTACCTGGTCGTTGCCCTTAATGTCTTCGGCCCCGACATTGAGCAACCCCACTGTCGGCCGCTGTTTCTTTTCGAGCGACCTGACGAGCTCGGAGCACATCAGGCCGAACTGGAGCAGATGCTCCGGGGCACAATCGACGTTGGCGCCGAGATCCAGCACGTAGGTATGCCCCTCGAGCGTCGGCAGGATCGTGGCGATGGCGGGCCGATCGATGCCCGGCAGCATCTTCAGCACGAAGCGCGAGATCGCCATCAACGCGCCGGTATTGCCGGCGCTGACGCAGGCCGCCGCGACCCCGTCCTTGACAAGGTCGACTGCGACCCTCATCGACGAGTCCTTCTTGGCGCGCAGCGCCGCGGCTGGCGACTCGTCCATTCCAACAATCTCGGTCGCATGCTGGATTCTGAGACGGAGACCCGGCGCGGCGCCCAGTCGCGCCAGCTCGCGTTCGATGGCGACACGCTGCCCGACGAGCACACAAGCGGCATCGGGATCACGCTGCAGACAGGCCAGCGCCGCCGGTACCGTTACATGCACGCCATGATCGCCGCCCATGCAATCGACGGCAACCGTCACGTCCATCTGTATCCTCTCTTCCGCCGCCGGTCGGGATCGCGGCGGAATCCCCGGCTAGTCGCTCTTGGTCTTGATGACTTTCTTGCCGCGATAGTAGCCGGTCGGGCTGATGTGATGCCGCAAATGCACCTCCCCGGTGGTCGGTTCGAGCGCCAGCGGCGGATTCGACAATCCGTCGTGCGAGCGATGCATGCCCCGCTTCGATGGCGACTTCCTGTTTTGTTGAACGGCCATTTCATGCTCCTTGTTACAGGTTCAATTCCGATTCCGCTTGAGCACGGCGAGCGTCGCGAACGCCGTTTCTCTGTCCTGTCCGGGCGCCAGGCTCCGGCTGGGGCGACAAACTCCCTCGGGGTGCCGTGGCGAATAAGGCAGGACCAGAATAATTTCGTCTTCCACCAAGCCCTCGACGTCGAGTTCCGCACTCGGCTCGATAGCCTCGATCCCGTCATCATCCAGTCGGCCAGCGACGGTTTTCGCAGGGCTCGCCAGGAGCACCGTATTGCAGACCTGCAACGGGAAGTCGAGGTCGCCAAGACAGCGCTGGCATCTGAGATGCAACCGGCCCTTCGCCTCGATGCTCAAAGTCGGCCGCTGCCGTGTATCGTGGCCCCCCTGCACCACGAAATCGACACGCCCGACGCTGTCATAGAGGATATCGTGCAACCGCGTTAACGCGGCTACCGCCAAGCTGCCGCGCAACGTCTGTCCAGTTCGGGCGAATTCCAAGCTGTCGATGACAGTCTGGCCAGCCTGTTCAGACATAAGGCGCGGATGATAGTATGCCTGCACCGCTCTGTCAAAGAGAATTTTGCCAAAATCTCAAGTCCGGCAGAGACTTAGAGATTCCTTCACAGCCCCGAAAGAGCCCGGCCGGTGGCCACGGTCCCCGCATAAGGACCATAGACGGCACGCTCAATTCCCGTGAAAATCCCTCGTCTCATCCTTGCGTCGACTTCGCCCTACCGCCGTGCCCTATTGGAACGCTTGCGGTTGCCCTTCGAGGTCAGGCCGCCTGCGGTGGATGAAGCCGTCCTCCCCGGAGAAGGCGCTGCCCAGACAGCTTTGCGCCTCGCGCAGGCAAAGGCGCGCAACATAGGCACGGCCGCACCCGCCTGCCTGGTGATCGGCTGCGACCAGGTTGCTGCGCTCGACGGCGCGTGCCTCGGTAAGCCGGGAAACCACGATCGCGCCGTGAAACAGCTCAAGGCGATGCGCGGTCGCGACGTGGTATTTCACACGGCGCTTGCCTTGCTCAATACGGCGACGGGTGCGCTCCAGGTCGCCGTCGTTCCAGCGACGGTGTGCTTTCGCGGTTACACCGATCACGAGATCGAGCGCTACCTGGAGCTCGAGCATCCGTACGACTGCGCCGGCAGCGCCAAGATCGAAGGACTCGGAGTCGCGTTGGTCGAGCGTATCGTGACCGACGATCCGAGCGCTCTCATCGGGCTGCCTTTGATGCAGCTCACGACCATGCTCCAGCGTGAAGGCGTCGCCGTGCTTGGACAATGAGGATGGCGAGGTGACGGACATTCAGGCTCCCAGGGGCACGCTCTACTTGATCCCGGTCAGCTTCGGCGAGACCGATGCCCCAATGGTGCTCGCGCCTGCGACCCTTAGCGCGGTTCATGAACTGCGCCGCTTTGTCGCGGAAAATCCGAAATCGGCAAGGCGCTTTCTCAAGTCGGCCGGCTATCCGCTCGCGTTGCGAAACGTTCGGATCGATACCCTGAATCAACACACCGCGGAGAGCGCACTGGCAGCGTTGCTCGCCCCCCTGCTGGAAGGAGAAGATTGCGGCTTGATGTCGGAAGCCGGTTGCCCCGCCGTGGCCGATCCTGGCGCCGCACTCGTCCGGCTGGCGCACGCGAGCGGGATACGGGTCGCGCCTCTGGTCGGGCCGTCCGCGATCTTGCTGGCCGTGATGGGCTGTGGACTTAATGGCCAGCACTTCACCTTCCACGGCTATCTCCCGGTCGAAGGCGTGGCGCTCAGGCGCAGGCTGCGCGAACTGGAGGACGAGGCCGCGCGCTCTGGGGCGGCGCAGATTTTTATCGAGACGCCCTACCGCAATGGCGCCGTGCTGCGGGCAATGCTCGAAGTTTGCCGGAGCAGCAGCCTGCTGTGCATCGCAACCGATCTTACGCTTCCGACCGAATCGATCGCGACCCGTACAATAGCCGAGTGGAAAAAAAAGCCCCCGGATCTAAACCGGAGGCCTACCGTTTTTGTGCTCGGCCGGGACGCGATCCTCAGTGCACGGTCAGCCCGTTGAATACCCCGAAGCGAGCCATCGACTCGCCCATAGCCGCACCGAACCGCTTCGCGAGACGCTCGGCAACATTCTCGCGCGGGGTGAAATCGACGATGTCTTCCGCTTTGATGATCTCGCGCGCGACGTAATCCACGTTGCCGTACGAATCCGCCAGCCCGAGCTCGATGCTCTTCTGTCCGACCCACACCAGGCCGGAAAACATGTCAGGCGTCTCCTTGAGCCGCTTACCGCGACCCTGGCGCACGACGCTTATGAACTGCTGGTGGATCTGGCTCAGCATCTGTTGCGCGTACTCCTTCTGGGATTCGACCACGGGCGAAAACGGATCGAGGAACCCCTTGTTTTCGCCGGCCGCGAAGAGCCTGCGCTCGACCCCCAGCTTGTCCATCGTTCCGGTGAAACCGAAGCCGTCCATCAGCACGCCGATCGAGCCGACAATGCTCGCCTTGTCCACGTAGATCCGGTCGGCTGCGGCCGCGATATAGTAGCCGCCCGACGCGCAGATATCCTCGATAACCGCGTAGAGCGGAATATTCGGGTACTTCGTACGCAGACGCCGGATCTCGTCATTGATGTAGCCGGCCTGCACCGGGCTGCCGCCCGGACTGTTGATGCGCAGGATCACGCCTACGGTGCGCTTGTCCTTGAACGCCTCCTGCAGGCCGGTGGTCACGTTGTCGGCGCTTGCCAGGCTGTCGTGCGCGATCACTCCGCGCACTTCGACCAGCGCGGTATGCCGGCCGGGGCTCGCGTCCTTCTTACCCAGCCAGCCCATGCCGACGAAGAGCAGCGCAAACAGGTATATGAACAGGAGCAGTTTGAAAAAAATGCCCCAATGCCGCGCCCGGCGCTGCTCCTGGATGCCGGCCAGCGCGATCTTCTCAAGGACCTGACGTTCCCATTGGGTTCCGGTATCGCTTGAATTCGGCTCAGCCATGGTTCAACCTGCTTTCAGATTTGACGTTCGAAGGGGATCGCACGGCCAGTTCGTGCAGGAAGGAATGGGAAGTATAGCCCATTCACCCTGGCGAGTTGCGTCAGCCGTGAGCCGCGAGCCAGTCGCGGAGCTCAGTCACCGTGTGCAGGCACGCCAGCGGCTGCGATGCCAGCAATGCGTCGTGGGGATGCGCACCGTACGTTACCGCCAGACTCGCCACTCCTGCCGCACGCGCCATCTCCAGGTCATGCGTCGTGTCGCCTACCATCAGTGTCTTGTCGTTTGGAATCCCCACCTCGGCCATCAGCGTCTTGAGCATTCCGGGATCGGGCTTGGTATGGCCTTCATCGGCGCAGCGCGTGGCGTGAAAGTAGGGCTGCAGTCCGGTCTCAGCCAGGGCGCGCGCCAGTCCCCGCCGGCTTTTACCCGTGGCAATTGCGAGGCGAAAGCCGGCGCCGTGAAGTCCGGCGATGACGTCGGCGATTCCTGGAAACAGCCTGGCGCCGGCATGCTGCTCGAGAAAATGGTGGCGGTAGCGCTCCACCACGGCGGGATACTGCCCGCTGTCGAGGTCCGGCAGAATGTGGCGCAGGGCATCGCCCAGCCCCAGCCCGATGATATAGCGTGCCTGCTCGACGCTTGGAACCGGCAAACCGAGATCGCGGCACGCCCCCTGCAACGACGCGACAATCGCGGCCGCCGAATCCATGAGCGTACCGTCCCAGTCGAACACCAGCAGCTCAAAGCGCACGGCTTGTCTCTCCGGCGTCGAGCATCGAAACGAACGACCGCAATTCTTCGGGCAGCGGCGCCTCGAGTGTAAGGCCGGCCCCCGTTCGTGGATGTGTTATGACCACTCTGGACGCGTGCAGGAACATGCGCTTGAGCCCCTGCCGGGCAAGCGTCTTGTTGAGCGCAAAATCGCCATACTTGTCATCGCCGAGGACCGGAAAGCCCAGGTGGGCAAGGTGAACCCGAATTTGATGCGTCCGCCCGGTCTTCAAGTCGGCTTCGAGCAGGCTGTAGTCGCGCCACGCGCGCTGCAGCCGGAATATCGTGTGCGCCGGCGATCCTTCCCCGCTGACGCTGACCCTGCGTTCGCCGGACCTCAGGACGAACTTGCTGAGTGGCAGCTTGACGCTGCGTTTGGCGTCGCTCCAATGCCCTTTTACGAGGACGGCATAGGCCTTCTCGACCTGTCCCTCGCGCAACTGCCGGTGAAGCGCGAGCAGCGCCGAGCGCCGTTTAGCGAGCATCAGCACGCCCGATGTGTCGCGGTCGAGTCGGTGCGCGAGCTCGACGAAAGGCGCTTGCGGACGGGCCGCGCGCAGCTGCTCCACGATGCCATGGCTGATCCCGCTGCCGCCGTGGACCGCAACGCCGGCTGGCTTGTCCACTACGATGAGCAGCTCATCCTCGTAGATGATGGGAGCACGCAACGGCGGCGCGGGCCGCGCCGCCGTTGCACCCGCATGCGAGGCGATACGCACCGGAGGCAAGCGCAGGCGGTCGCCTTCTTCCAATCGGTATTCCGCACCGACGCGGCGGCTATTGACGCGCACTTCGCCGCTGCGCAGGATGCGATAGATGTGGCTCTTTGGCACCCCTTTCAGGTGCTTGGTCAGGTAGTTGTCGATGCGCTGGCCGGCGGCGTCCACCTCGACCTCGTGCCAGCTCGCAGAATCTTTACTTAACCCTTTCATTTGCATATACTATTCTCAGCACTCGGCGTATACACCGGGCCGGCCGCGTCAAGTTGCATTGCGATTCCGGCCCCGTCGCTCAGAACGTGCCCGCGGCAGAGGCCGCGGCGCGCAAAGCTGAAAAGTGTGCCAGCAGTGATACGCAGAAATCCGGTTGCTGGGCCAAGCAGGCCGAGGCCCGGGTTGCGATCTGCTGGATCGGATGGTTAATGTCGCTCACCACTCAGAAGTAGCGATACTAGACGAATTGCGCGCTCACGACACCGACAAGAATGTTCCGAATCCGCGCCCGGCGCGGATCCACGGCGAATCGCACGACATCCGGATGCTTCATATTCCACAAGCTGATGCCAAGCGACTGAGACAGTCGGCGCTGCCCGCTTGAACGCAGGCTCGCAGGTTTGCTCCATCCCGTGTCAGAGCGCGGGAGAGAATAACAATGAAACGCATGTTGTTTAACGCGACGCAGGCGGAAGAGCTGCGCGTCGCGATCGTCGATGGCCAGAAGCTGATCGACCTCGACATCGAGACCCCCGGCAAGGAACAGCGCAAGAGCAATATCTACAAGGGTGTGATCACCCGGGTCGAGCCCAGCCTCGAGGCTGCCTTCGTCGAATACGGCGCGGACCGGCACGGTTTCCTGCCATTCAAGGAGATTGCCCGCGCGTACTTCCGGCCGGGCGTGGACGTCGGGCGCGCCCGCATCCAGGATGCCGTCGAGGAAGGCAAGGAACTGATCGTCCAGGTGGACAAAGACGAGCGCGGCAACAAAGGGGCGGCGCTCACTACGTTCATCAGCCTCGCTGGACGTTATCTGGTCCTAATGCCGAACAACCCGCGCGGCGGAGGCGTGTCGCGCCGCGTCGAGGGCGAAGACCGCAACGAATTGCGCGACGTCATTGACCAGCTTCCCATTCCTCAGGGCATGAGTGTCATCGGGCGCACCGCGGCCATCGGCCGCACCGCCGAGGAGCTCAACTGGGATCTCAACTATCTGATGCAGTTGTGGCGCGCCATCGAAGGCGCCGCGCAGCAGCAGTCCGGGGCTTTCCTCATCTACCAGGAGTCGAGCCTGGTCATCCGCGCCATCCGCGACTATTTCCACCAGGACGTGGGCGAGGTGCTGATCGATACCGAGAGCGTCTTCGAGCAGGCACGGCAGTTCATGAGTCACGTGATGCCGCAGAACGTGAATTGCATCAAGCTCTACAAGGACGACGTCCCGCTGTTCTCGCGCTTCCAGATCGAACACCAGATCGAATCGGCATATTCACGGTCGGTCAATCTGCCTGCCGGCGGTGCCGTCATATTCGATCATACCGAGGCGCTGGTCTCGATCGACGTCAACTCGGCTCGCGCCACCCGGGGGGCCGACATCGAGGAAACTGCGTTTCGCACGAACATGGAGGCCGCCGAAGAAATCGCCCGGCAGCTGCGGCTGCGCGACTTGGGCGGGCTCATCGTGATCGATTTCATCGACATGGAGAGCAACCGCAACCAGCGCGAGGTGGAGAACCGGCTGCGCGACTCGCTGCACTATGATCGGGCGCGCGTGCAGATGGGCAAGATCTCACGGTTCGGCCTGATGGAGCTTTCGCGCCAGCGCCTGCGCCCTTCCCTTGGCGAAACCGCCCACAATCCCTGCCCGCGCTGCCACGGCACCGGACATATTCGCGGCACCGAATCGACCGCCCTGCACATACTGCGCATCATCCAGGAAGAAGCCATGAAGGAAAACACGGCGTCGGTCAACGCCCAGGTTCCTGTCGATGTGGCTACGTTCCTGCTCAACGAGAAGCGCGTGGATCTGAACGTGATCGAAACCCGGCACCGGGTGTCGGTCGTGCTGGTGCCGAACGTCCACTTGGAAACGCCCAATTACACGGTCGCCCGGATGCGGCACGACGATCTCAACCGCGCCGAGCCCCTCCCCGCGAGCTACAACATGGTGGAGCTGCCGGCCGAGGAGCAGAAAGCGTCCGTGGGCTCGGCCGAGCCGGCAACGCCGCGCCCGGAAGCAGCCGTGCGGGGCATTACGCCGCAGCAGCCGGCACCGATGCCGACAGCGAAACCAGTGGCCGGGCCGGAAGAAGTCGCTTTCCAGCCAGCACCAGCGGGCCCGTCGATCATCGGCAAGATATTCGGCCTCTTCAAACGCAAACCCGCCACCGAGCCGGAAGCTCCCGCAGCCAGTGAGGCCGCTCAACCCTCACCGGCGCCGCGGGGCCCAGGCCCGCGGCGCGGGCGCCACGAGCGGGAAGGCCAGCGCCGGGAGCCCGAGCGCCAGCCGCAGCATCACGGCGGTCCGCGGCCGCGGCCCGACAGCGCTCAGCAGCAGCCGCAGGGACAGCGCGGTCGCGATGGCGGGCGCAGGCGCCCAGAGCAGGAACGCCACGGCGAGCGGCGGTCCGAATTCCATCGCCCTGAATCGAACCAGCAGCAGCACCAGCACCGGGAGCGCCAGGAAAGACCAGGGGGATCCGGCCCCAGGCCTGGAGGCGGCGGCGATACCCAGCCTGGCCGCGAGCACGGCGAACAGCGCGAGGGCCGCGAGGGGCGAGGACGCCGTCGGCGCGGGCGACGCGACCGGCACGATCAGCGCGGCGCTCCCGGCGGCGGTGAGCAGCGCGCCGAGCAGCAGCCGCGTCGGGATCAGCAGCAGCATCGTGAACCGCATGCTCACGGCGAACGGCAGGCGCCACAGCAGCCTGCGCCATCGCCTGCTGCGAATCCCGTCGCCGCGCCTGAGGCTCCGGTGGAAGCGACTGCAAGACCCGCGATTTCGGCGCCTCATGCCGTGCCGGGCGCCGCGATCGTCGCAGGAGAGTTCGTGCGCGAGGATACGCCCGCGGCGGCGCCTCCGGAATCAGCGGCCCCGATGCCTGCGCTCGGCTACGCTGCTGCACCGGTCAAGCTCGAGTGGCCGTCGGACCTGGTACAGGTCGAGTCTGATCCCAGCAAGGTGAAGGCCGTGCAGGAGAGCGCGGAACAGCAGATACCCGTGCCGCGGCAAAAGCGCGAACGCGCTCCGCTGCAGCCGGCGAGTGAGGAGCCGTTGGTGCAGATCGAAACTCGGAAAAACGACGTACCAGTCGAGGTGGCTGCCGCGACGGCGCCGAGCGAGCATCCCGCCGCCACGCCCTGAATTACGATAAGCGGTGAGCGGAGGAAGCGGCGGTACCGATTACTCGGCGCTTACTGCTCGTCTTCGAGCTGCACGCGCACGTGGTCGAGCAGACCTTCCGCTGCGGACTCCAGCAGGTCGAGTACCGTTTCAAAGTCCTGGGCGGTACCGCCGTAGGGATCCGGCACTTCGCGCACCGTATTGCCGTAGGCGAATTCCATGAACAGCCGCAGCTTGTGCCGCTGCTCCGCCGGGCACAATCGGGTCAGTTGCCGCATGTTCAATTCGTCCATCGCCAGGACGTAGTCGAATTCGCTGAAATCGCGCCGTATCACCTGCCGCCCGAGCAGCTTGCTGATGTCGTAGCCGCGCTGCGCTGCGGCCTTTTGCGCGCGTGGATCGGGTGCTTCCCCGACGTGAAAGTCGTGCGTGCCGGCGGAATCGGTTTTGATCCGGTCGGCAAGACCCGCCTTGTCGGCGCAGTGCCTGAGCACGCCTTCCGCCATCGGGGAGCGGCATATGTTGCCGGTGCACACGAAGAGGACTCTTATCGGCTGCACCGTCATGCCGCCTCGATGAACAGGCGCTCCTTCAGTGCCTTCAAGCGGTCTCTGAGCTGGGCCGCCCGCTCGAATTCGAGATTCCTGGCGCAATCGAGCATGTCCTTCTCCAGGCGCTTGACCTCCCGCGTGAGCTCCTTCTCGCTCATCGTGTCGTAGCGTGCCTCGTCCTGCGCGGCCTTGAGTTGACTGCGGGCGGTCTCGTAGTCGTAAACGCCGTCTATGATGTCCTTGATGCGCTTGGAGACACTCCGCGGCGTGATGCCGCGCGCGGCGTTGAAAGCAATCTGCTTGTTACGGCGCCGCTCGGTCTCCTCTATGGCGCGTCGCATCGAATCGGTTACGTTGTCCGCATATAGGACGGCTGTGCCGTTGATGTGGCGCGCCGCCCGCCCTATCGTCTGGATCAGCGAGCGTTCGGAGCGCAGGAAGCCTTCCTTGTCTGCGTCCAGCACGGCTACCAGCGAAACTTCCGGGATGTCCAGCCCCTCACGCAGGAGGTTGATGCCCACCAGAACATCGAACTGCCCCAACCGCAGGTCGCGGATGATTTCCACCCGTTCCACGGTGTCGATGTCGGAGTGCAGGTAACGCACCTTGACGCCGTGCTCCGCAAGGTACTCAGTCAGATCTTCCGCCATGCGTTTGGTCAGGGTCGTAACCAGCACCCGCTCGCCCGCTCTGACGCGCTCGTTGATCTCCGACAGCAGATCGTCGACCTGGGTCGCGGCCGGGCGCACCTCGAGACGGGGGTCGACGAGCCCCGTCGGGCGCACTACCTGTTCCACGACCTGGGCCTGGTGCACGTGCTCGTACTCGGCCGGCGTTGCTGACGCGAATACCGTGCGCCGCATGACCTTCTCGAACTCGTCGAACCGCAAGGGCCGGTTGTCCAGGGCCGAGGGCAGGCGGAAACCGTAGTCCACCAGGTTTTCCTTGCGCGAGCGATCGCCGCGATACATACCGCCGAGCTGCGGAATGGTGACGTGGCTCTCGTCGATGAACATCAGCGCGTCGTGCGGCAGGTAGTCGATCAGGGTCGGCGGCGGCTCGCCGGCCTGGCGGCCGGAGAGGTGCCGCGAATAATTCTCGATGCCCTTGCAGAATCCCATCTCGGCGAGCATCTCGAGATCGAACCGGGTGCGCTGCTCGATGCGCTGCGCCTCCACCAGCTTGCCTGCTTTCTGGAAAAACTCGATCCGCTCGCGCAGCTCTTCCTTGATCGCCTCGACAGCGCGCAGTGTCGTGGCGCGGGGCGTAACGTAGTGACTCGAGGGGTAGACCGTATAGCGCGGCACGCGCTGCAGCACCTGGCCGGTCAAGGGGTCGAACAGATGTATGGTTTCGACCTCGTCGTCGAACAGCGTCACGCGCACGGCGGTCTCGGAGTTCTCCGCCGGGAAGATGTCGAGCACGTCACCGCGCACTCTGAAAACGCCGCGCCGGAACTCCAGATCGTTGCGCTGGTACTGCATGTCGGCGAGCCGCTTGATCGCGTCGCGCTGGGCGGTCTTCTCCTTCTCCCGCACATGGAGAATCATGCCGTGATAGTCCACGGGGTCGCCGATGCCGTAGATCGCCGACACGGTGCACACGATGATCGTATCCCGCCGTTCCAGCAGCGACTTCGTGGCCGAGAGGCGCATCTGCTCGATATGCTCGTTGATGCTCGAGTCCTTCTCGATATAGAGGTCCTTCGAGGGGACGTAGGCTTCCGGCTGGTAGTAATCGTAATACGACACGAAGTATTCGACGGCGTTGTCGGGAAAGAACTCGCGCATCTCGGAGTAGAGCTGCGCCGCAAGTGTCTTGTTGGGAGCCAGGATCAAGGCGGGGCTGCCCACGCGCGCGATGACGTGCGCCATGGTGTAGGTCTTGCCCGAGCCGGTGACGCCGAGCAGCGTCTGAAACGCCAGACCGTCCTGCGCACCCTCCGCGAGCCTCTTGATCGCTTCCGGTTGATCGCCCGCGGGCTCGAACGTCTGGTACAGACGATACGGGCTGTCGGGGAACAGGAGAGGCGCCGGAGGGCGGCGCTCGACGGCGGGGGAGCCTGAAGCGGAATCGCTCATCGTACAAACGAAGCCAAACGGCGAATTTTCCCACAACGAGCCCGCTCGCCGCCACTAGATCGGGACCGGTTCTGGCCGTCAGCGCTGGCGAACGGGTAAAATTACGCTTGGAAAACGGCCACCTCGCACCTCCTCTGCTTTAGTCCCTGACATCTGCCGCGAACATGAACTCCTCTCCATTTGCCGCTCTCGACATGGCGCCGCGCGATCCTATCCTCGGCGTCACCGAGGCCTACAATGCCGACCCCAATCCCAGGAAGGTGAATCTTGGCGTCGGCGTGTATTACGACGACCATGGAAGAGTGCCGCTGCTCGAATGCGTCCGGCGCGTCGAACGCAAGCTCGCCGAGACCCCGCTCCCCCACAACTACCTGCCGATCGACGGCTTGCAGGCTTACGACCGGGCGGTACAGGAGCTGGTATTCGGTGCCGATAGTGCCGCGGTGCGCGACCGGCGGGTAGTGACGGTGCAGGCCATCGGCGGTACCGGGGGGCTCAAGCTCGGCGCCGATTTCCTGCGCAGAATAAACAACCCGGCCGAGGTCTGGATCAGCGATCCGAGCTGGGAAAATCACGAGGCGCTGTTCGAATCCGCCGGCTTCAAAGTCCATGCCTACCCGTATTACGACGCGGCGACCCACAGCGTGAAATTCGAAGGGATGGTCGGAACGCTGCAGAAGCTCCCTTCCGGCACAGTAGTGGTGCTTCACGTATGCTGTCACAACCCCACCGGCGTGGACCTTGCGCCGGAGCAATGGGACCGGCTCATCGAGATCGTCAATCGGCGCGGCCTCGTGCCCTTCCTGGATCTCGCGTACCAGGGCTTTGCCGACGGACTCGTTGAGGACGCCGCGCCCTTGCGCCGCTTCACCGCGGCCTGCCCGGTCGTTTTTGCGTCGACGTCTTTTTCGAAGTCGCTGGCGCTGTACGGTGAGCGCGTCGGCGCGCTGTCAGTCGTCACCGAGAATGCCGATCAGGCTGCACGGACGCTGAGCCATCTCAAGCGGGTGATCCGCACGAACTACTCCAATCCGCCCACGCACGGCGGTAACGCAGCCACCATCGTTCTGACCACGCCGGAGCTGCGGACGCTGTGGGAGCATGAGCTGGGGCAGATGCGGGAGCGCATCAAGCTCATGCGGCGCGAGCTGGTCGCCAAAATCCGCCAGGCGCGATCGGATTTCGACTTCAGCTTCATCGTTCAGCAGCGGGGATTGTTCTCCTACTCGGGCCTGACGAAAGAGCAGGTGCGGCGGCTGCGCGAGGAGTATTCTCTCTACGCGATCGACAGCGGCCGCATTTGCGTGCCCGCGCTCAACTCGGGAAACATCGATTACGTCGCGAAGGCGATCGCTCAAGTGCTGGTTAATAGAGAACGGTAAACTGTGAATGGGCGTTAGCGGTTCTAACCGCTCACCGACTGTTCACCGTTCACTTCTTCTTAGCCTCGTTCCCGCCGAACAGCCCTTCCGCCCACTGCCCGACCTTGGCGCCGATACCGGTGCCGAGCGGTCCGGCAATGGCGGTACCGACGGCGGCCCCCGCGATGCTCCCGCCGGTGGGATAGAGCAGCGGGCTTTGCACGGTGCCCGCCACATTAAGGGGCACGGTGGCGGACGCGAGCGAGGCCGCCTGCACCTTCGCATTCACTTTCCCCGAGAGCTCCTGCCGGGGCGAGATCGTTACGGCGCCGTCTGCGGAGAGCGAGCCCGATGCTATGTTGAGCTGGGTGAAGCGGTATGTTCCCCGGTCCATTACAAGATGGCCCGAAAGCTGGTCGAACCGAGTCTCGCCCCCTTTAGCCCCGTCCTTGCCGGCGAACGACGACGCGGCTTTGGCGATATCCACGCCATAGAGCACACCGTTCTGGACGCGGAACGGAGTCTCCAGCCGCAACGCGTTCATCAGGCGATCGGCGCTGGGCGCGCTGGCGGAAAACACCGGCTTCGCATTGAGCCGGCCGCTTACGTTGGTGCCGGGGGATAGGAGCGGGACGAGCGACTTCAGCTCCAGCTGGTTCACGTCGAGATTGCCCTTGAGCTGCATCCCCTTCTGGTAGCCGACCGTGGCGCGGCCCGTCACCGTGCCGCCGTAGAGCTTCGCCCGGATGTCGGTGAGATTGGCCTCGCCGGTCGTTGCCGCTCCCTTGATGCTCAACTCGTCGAACACGATGGGCGTAGCTGCCGGAAGCTTCCACGACTTCGCATCGGCGTCGATCGAGTACTTGTCCTTTCCTTGAGGCGTGATGATCGCCTTGAGCTTGCCATCGCGATACTCGACGAGCGCTTCCTCGAGGCCGCCTGCGCTGCTCATCCGCAACCGCGCATCAAAGGGGCCGACGGTCGTCTTCTCAAGCTTGACGACTGCGTCGTCCAGCATGATGCTCTCGACCCGCACCGCGGGCGGCTCGTCCGGTTTGTCGCTCCTGGTCCATTGCGGAATCTTCTCCACCCCCGCCTGAGTGAGAATGAGCTTGTCGATGTCGATCTTGCGTATGACCTTGGGCGAGCCGAGGAGCGACCAGAGGTCGGGTGTGACCGTGACCTTGCCGGTAGTGAGGTCCGCCTTGCCTACCGTGACTCCGCCCACGGTTAGGTGCGGGAGCGGCAGCAAGGTGAGTCGCAGGCTCTCGATCTTGACCGGGTCTTTGAGCCGCTCGGAGGCGGCTTTTTCAATCTGCGGGATGTAGTCGTTGACCGAGATAAAAAACGGGACGATGGCAAGGAGCAGCAGAAGCGCTGCTACCGGAAGGCCAATGCGCTTTAACCACTTCATAAATTGGGGAAATTTCTTAAAATGGCGTTGACCCGAACAGGCCCAACTATTAATATATGCGCCTTTCTCTAAGGGCACCAGTTGCCTGATTGACGCCGGGTGCTGCCGGGAT
>DATFWO010000116.1:0-46731 GCA_035259205.1 Burkholderiales bacterium
GATCGCGGAGACAGCACGCGCGAGGTTTGAGGGAATGCCTGGATTACGTTCCAAGGCCTTCACGGTCAACTCCGGAAAGCGTGAGGCCACGAACTTTTACGTTTGGGACTCAGAAGACGCGGCCAAAGCCTTTTTTACCGAAGCGCTGTTGGAGCGCTTGACAGGTCTCTACGGCGTTCGCCCTAGCGTCGAGTTCGTGCAGATTGCCACGCTAGTGGAGAACGCTCGTGCGTGACGCCGCCAAGAGTCACGGCACGGGAAGCATGACGCCCAACCCCGCGTTCGAGCGGACGCGCCGCGGGCGGCGCTGTGGTTTGGTTCAACGCTTGCGTGGGCGGTCCGCCGCTCAATTCACTCGTTTAGCCGGCGCATGAGAGGAGGCGACCCATGAGCAGCGACGCGTTATTTGGGCTCAGCATCCTGATGAGCTTTCTTGCTTGCGCCATCGTCACAAAGGTGTACATCTGGCCGCGACTCCGCGTCATGCGCCGAGAGAATGCCCTCATTCCATTGGTAATTCCCCACACGTTTCGGTTTGTTGGGCTCAGCTTTCTGATTCCCGGGGTCGTAGCCCCCTCGCTTTCGCCGGCATTCGCTATTCCGGCAGCCTATGGTGACCTGGTTGCAGCCATCCTAGCGGGCGTCGCGACATTGGCGCTTGCAGCTCGCGCATCCTGGGCCATCCCGATTGTCTGGGTGTTCAACGTGTGGGGCGCAGTCGACCTCTTGCACGCAATCTACCAGGGCCAAATCGGCGTGGGCATTGCCCCTGGATCGCTGGGAGCGGCCTTTTTCATCCCGACAGTGGTTGTCCCACCGCTACTCGTTACGCATGCGCTCATATTTTGGCTGCTGCTGCGGCCAAAGCAATGAAGCAGCGCACAGTACATGGAGCAGAAAGCTCGATGGTGACGCCAAGCCCGTCGATCGAGCGGATAGTTTTTTTGCACACTTCATGTGTCTCCGGTAATGCCTGAACAGCCCACAACGGGAAGAGGATTGAAATTTGCGGGAATCGGCCTGATCGCGCTGGGCGGGGTGCTTTACGCGGTGCTGGGAGGGCCGGACGACGATCCCGCAGCGTTTCTCGGGGTTAGTGTGATGATCGCCGGCATGCTCGTCCATTTCAGGGGGAGGCAGCAGGCGGCGAAGGCCAGGGCGGCAGGCGCGGAGAGCCCGCTCGCGGATTCGAAGCCCGATGTCCTCTACCTGCGATCGTTTCGCACGGACGTCTCCACGAGCTTCAAGGTCCTGCAGTCCGGGCTTACAACCGATGAAGAACAGCTTGCCGACGTGCTGCGACCGTTTGGCGATCTGATCGCCATCGGCCGGCCGGGCGAGCCACTACCGATTCCGGGCGCGACACGGATGTATGCCACCGACTCCGAGTGGAAGAGCGTGGTGCTCGAGCGCATGCGATCGGCCCCGCTGGTCGTGATCAGGGCCGGCACGGGAGAGGGCCTTCTCTGGGAGCTCGGGCAGGCGATTCTCAACTTGAATCCGGAAAATGTATTGATTCTCGTCCTCGATATTTCGGTGAAGGAATACGCCGCTTTCGTCGATCAGGTGAAGGCGCACTTTGGATTGAGCCTTCCCGCTATTCAACCGTACGGCCTGATCAGGGCTGTGATCGACTACCGCGAGAACCCGTCGAAGGTGCGATCGGGCTTTATCAGCTTCTCGAGCGGCTGGATCCCGGATTTCCTGCCGATCCCTTCGACCTACATCCGACTCGGCTATAACGATTTCAGGAAATCGTTCAGCCTCGCACTGCGCCCGGTGTTCGAGAGGAATGGCGTGGCATGGCACCCGGCCGGACGGTTCGGGGGATGAATCACTCATCACCGACACGCCTCACTCCGGCTTGATTCCCGCCGCCTTCACGACTTTCGCCCACTTGGCGATGTCCGCCTTGAGGTAAGCGCCGAACTCCTCCGGGCCCATCAGCACCGGGTCGGCGCCGGTGCTCAGCACGAAGCTCTTCATGTCGGCGTCGTTCATGATCGCGGTCATCTCGGCGTAGAGCCGGCGCACGATGGGCTGGGGCGTCCTGGCGGGCGCCATGAGCCCGCTCCACGAATTGACTTCGAAGCCGGGCAGGCCCTGCTCCGCGATGGTCGGCACCTCGGGCATCAGCGCCGAGCGCTTGAGCGACGCCGCGCCGATCGCGCGGAGCTTGCCGGCCTTGATGTGCGCCGAGAGCGCCGTCATCCCCGTGCAGAACATCTGGACGTGTCCGCCGAGGAGATCGATCGCAGCAAGCGCGGCGCCCTTGTACGGGACATGCACTATGTCGATGCCGGCCGCGCTCTTGAACAACTCCCCGCATAGATGCGGCGAGCCGCCGACCCCCGACGACGCGAAATTCAACTGCCCCGGCTTGCTCTTCGCGAGCGCGATGAACTCCTTGACGTTGCTGGCCGGCACCGACGGGTTGACCGCCATGACGTAGGGCACCATCGCGTAAATCGCGATCGGCGCGAAATCTTTCACCGGGTCGTAGCCGAGCTTGGTGTAAACGCTTGGTCCGACCGCCAGCGGGCTCGCCACCGCGATCAGCAGCGTGTAGCCGTCGGCCGGCGCCTTCGCCACCATCTCCGAGCCCATCGTGCCGCTCGCGCCCGCGCGATTGTCGACGACGACCTGCTGCCCGAGCCGGGCGGACAGCCGCTGCGCCAGCCCGCGGCCGAGTATGTCGTTGCTGCTGGCGCCCGGAGGGTAGGGCACCACGAGCCGGATCGGACGCGCCGGATAGTCGGCTGCGGCGGCGGTGCCCGGAGCGAGCAGCGTCGCCGCAGCAAGGATGAGGGATGAGGGATGAAGGCGGAAGTTTTCGCGTCTCAAGCTCCTGGTCTCCATTCTCCAGTCTCAAGTCTCTAGCTGAGCAGATCGACGATGCTGCGCACGTCGTCAATCTGCTCGAGCGCGGCGAGCTTTTCAAAAGCTTGCTGCGCGCGTCCCGGGCCAATGGCGGTCTGCGCCGCGCAATCGGCGAATTTTGCGCGCAGATCGTCCCAGGTGAGCTCGCGCCGCGGATGTCCCGGCGGATGATCGACGCGCGTCTTGCCGCGGCGTCCGTCCTTGAGCGTCACTTCGACCTCGACGAAGCCGCGGCTGCCCGAGCTGCGCTTCTCGAAATGCGGATCGTCGCCCCGGCACGCTGAATCCTCGGTGGCGGCGATCCGTGCGTAGAGTGATCGAATCTCGCTCCGGCGCACCGCATCGTCGCTGAAAGTAGAGAGACCATAGTTGCCGTCGAGCACGCCGGCCGCAAGGCAATACTCGAGGCTGAACTTGCCTTCCAGTCCGGTCACAGGCCGCGGATAGGTGAGCACCAGCATGCCGCCGGGCGGCATCCTGCAGGCGACTTTTTCGACCGATCCGGCGTCGAAGCCAAGCTGCGCGCGCAGCTCGAGGAGACCATCCATGCCGCGATGGCAGGCGTAGCAGCAGGGAAACTTCTTGAGCGCAAGGCCGGGATCCACGAGGACGAATGGCCGGCCGAGACCCCGAACGGTGACGGTAACGTCCGAGGCCGCCGTTCCGTACGCGGCAAAAAAGCCCGCCTTGGCCTCGAATATGTCGTCTGCGGCAGTGAATCCGGAGGCGGCGAGGCGGTATGCCGTGAGGGCGCTGCGGGCGGCGAGCCCGGTGTGCAGCGGCTTGGTCATCGTTCCGAAGTTACGCCGCAAGCCGCTCGCCATGGAGCCGGCGATTCCGAACGCCTGGCGGGCCGTGGCCACGTCGAAGCCATGGAGCTTCATCAGCGCTGCGAGCCCCGAGAAGAGCGCCAGGGTTCCCGTCGCATGGAAGCCGCGCTGGTAGTGCTCGTTGGTGATCCCGAGCCCGATCTTGGCGCCCACCTCCACTCCCACCGCATATGCCTCGATGAGCGAGCGGCCGCTCACGCGCTTTCCGTCGAGGCTGGCCAGCACGGCAGCCAGCACCACGGCACTCGGATGCGCGGGCATCATCGAGAGCACGTCGTCGAAGTCGAGCGCGTGCCCGAAGGTGCCGTTGACGAGCGCCGCCGTTTCGGCGGCGGCGGTCGTGCCAGTGCCGAGCAAGGGCCTCGCGCCGGATTCGCCAGCCGACTGCACGTAGTGGCGCAGCGGCTCCGCGACTTCGCTGCCGGCTCCGGCGAGGATGACTGCGAACGTGTCGGCGATGGCTTTCTTCGCCTTGTCGAGCGCCTCGGGCGGCAGATCGGCGAGGGACATCCCGGCGATGAAGGATGCGATCGCTTCGGTCGCTCCCGCTGCTTGTCGATCCATGTCCTATTCCCGCAGATTCGCGAACTTGACCACTTTCGCCCACTTGGCGATCTCGGTGCGGACCAGCAATCGTCTCATGTCTTTTCCAGATGATGGAGCATGCGCCGAGTTGGTAATCCTAGAATACACTAGGTGGATTCGGTGCTCGCCTGAGACTCTCGCCGCGGACCGGCGTCGCTATTTGCGGAGAGAACGATCTTGTTGCTTGACACCACGTAGGCTCTAATCGATGACCGCATTGCCCTTCGCATTCGTGATGCTCCTCAGCGGTCTCGCAGGCGCGGCATGGGCGCAGGCGTATCCCACCAAACCCATCCGCATCGTCGTCCCGTACCCGCCCGGCGGAGGAGCCGACATCGTGCTAAGAGCGATCGGTCCGACCTTGACCGAGCGGCTGGGCCAGCCGCTCGTCGTCGACAACCGCGGTGGCGCCACAGGGATCATCGGCACGGAACTGGTCGCGCGCGCGGTGCCGGACGGTTACACCTTGCTCGCCCACACTGTCGCCGGCCTCGCGCTCGTGCCGAACCTGAACAAGTCGCTGCCGTACGACCCGGTACGGGACTTTGCTCCAATCACGCACGCCACTTCGTCGTGCTACATGATGGTCGTCCATCCGAAGATAGCCGCGCAGTCGGTTCCGCAGTTCATCGCTTACGCGAGGGCGCGGCCCGGCGAGTTGAACTATGCGTCATCGGGCAACGGCTCGGCCACACACCTTGCCGGGCTCCTCTTCAACAAGCTCGCAGGCGTATCCATGGTCCATGTTCCGTACAAGGGCGCCGGGCCCGCGGTCGCCGATGTCCTCGCCGGGCAGATCCAAATGCGCTTCTCCGCCATTCCTCCGGTGATGCCGCATGTGAAGACGGGACGCCTGCGCGCGCTCGCCGTTACGTGCCTTCGGCGTTACAGCCTGTTGCCGGACCTGCCGGCCGTGGCGGAAACGCTGCCGGGATTCGAAGTGGACTCGTGGTATGGATTGCTCGCCCCGGCCAGGACGCCCGCCGCGATCGTTCACAAGCTCAACACCGAAATCGTCGCCGCCCTGCGCACGCCGGAGGTCAGGGCGCTGCTCGAGGCGAGCGGCGCGGAGGCGGTGGGCTCTTCGCCAGAGCGCTTCGGCGAGCTGATCCGCACGGAGCTAAAGCGCTGGGCGCCGATCGTGAGGGAAGCCGGCGCGAAGGTCGACTGAGACAACAGCGTCCCAGGAACTGCGTCTCAGATAGGTGGTCGTCCCAGATACTACGTCCCAGATAAAACGTCCCAGATAAAACGTCCCAGGTAAAGCGTCTCGGATAGGCGTCACCGTGTAGCTGCAAAATGGGCTTCGCATGTCTGCTGCGCCTCTTCTGAGACGCCTGATCTGGGACGCATCATCTGAGACGCATCATCTGAGACGGTCTTCGTTACCCAGCATTGTAAACATCGGCAACGTTGCGCAGGCCCTTGAACTCGATGGCGTTGCCGCAACCGTCGCGCACGGTCATCAGCATCTGCTCGCGCACGGTGCCTTTCTGGCGGACGTCGGGCTTGTTGATGAAATCGGCGCCCCCCGCGGCGAGCTTGGCGGCGATCTTCTCGAAGTCCTCCAAGGTCGTGACAACGCCGAAGTGACGCAGCGGCGTCGCATCGCCGGAGAGCTTGCGACCCTTGTCCCCGACGATATCCTCGGGGGCGAGATGCGCCACGATGTGGTGGCCGAAGAAGTTGAAGTCGGCCCGGCCGGTAAGCTTGCGTCCCTCCGGGCAGCCGAGCAGGCCGCCGTAGAAGGCGCGGGCGCGCTCGAGGTTGTCGACTGCGAAGGAAAAATGGAACAACGTACTGACGGACATGTGGATTCTCCTCAACGTGCTACATTGCCTTGCGGACAGGCCTATTTTCCAACATCTTCGAGTTCGGCGTCACCTGTCGGTGGGGTGCGCGTGCAGCGCCTTAATGCCGCTGGCGGCGCCGGACGCGAGCGGATAGCAGAACCTATTTCATATATGGGCGCGTGATGCGTTGTGGCCAGGAGGGACCGTATGCGAGGCGCACGGCGCAGGCCATATGTCGAAATGGTCAAGCCGGGCAACGATGCAGACGACCGTCCTGGCCGCAACCCGAAGGGACGGGGCGCTGTGGGCGCATCTCTTTGTCGGGAGCCCTCGCAATATCGACATATTGCTTCGGGCTCTCCTTCTCGACCTGCATCCCACATCGCCTCCGTCGCACACGTGCCTATATATGAAATAGGTTCTAGACAGTCATGGCTTACGCGCCCGTATCGCAGTTCGTGAGATGCATCGCGGGCGCCGCGGCGTTCGTGTTGCTCTGCGGGCCGGCGTGGGCGCAATTTCCCGTGCGGCCCGTCCGGATGCTCGTGCCCAATCCGCCCGGCGGCGCGACGGATACGCTGGCGCGCGTTGTCGGGCCGAAGCTCTCCGAGGCGCTCGGCCAGCCTGTGGTCGTGGACAACCGTCCGGGGTCCAACGGCAACCTCGCTACCGAGGCGACGGCAAAGGCCGCGCCCGACGGCCACACGCTGATGCTCGCCGCCGACGGCCAGATCGTCATCAGCCCGCATCTGTATCGCAACCTCGCGGTCGACACGCTCAAGGAGCTCGTGCCGGTAGCTTCCCTCGTCTCGACGCAGATGCTGCTCGCGGTCAATCCGGCGCTGCCGGTGAAAAACCTCCAGGAATTTGTCGATTACGCGCGCCGCGCCAGCCCGCCGCTCGCCTACGCCTCGATCGGCAACGGGAGCCAGCACCATCTCACCATGGAGATGCTGAAGCGCCGAGCGGGCATCAACCTGCTGCACGTCCCCTACAAGGGCGGCGGCCCCGCCACTGTCGCGCTCTTTGCCGGCGAGGTCTCCGTGATGTTCGGCGGCAACTCGGTCGCGCCGCACATCCGGTCCGGGAAGCTCCGCGCGCTGGCGCTGTCGGGAAGGCGTAACGCCGCGTACCCGGGACTGCCAACGCTCTCCGAGTCCTATCCCGGTCTCGAGATCAATCCATGGCTCGGATTGTTCGCGCCGGCTGGCGTGCAGGCGCCGATCGTGAAACGCCTGCGGGGCGAAGTAGGCAGGGTGCTTGCCGACGGCGAGCTGCGGGAGCGGCTGCGCGCCATCGGTGGCCTCGATCCGCTCGTCACCACTCCGGAGGAATTCGTGGCGCTTATCCGGGCCGACTATGCGAAGTATGGCGAAGCGGTGAGAACGGCCGGTGTCACCATCGATTGACGGAACAGTGACGAGATAAGGGTGACGAACGATCTCTGCGCTGATCCCATTGCGGTTTGAAGGGTCTTGAAGGAAGAGAGCGATGGACGAAGGCAGCGACGTGCTTTACGAGATAACGAAGACCCGTCAGGTAGCCGGGGAGCCGCGCCGGCGTTGGTTCTTTTCCCACGAACAGGATCTTCTGGTCTGGGTCGGGGAGGACGGCACGCCGGTCGCCTTCCAGTTGGCCTACGACAAATACCGTAAAGAGCGTGCCCTGCGGTGGAAACCGGAGCAGGGCTTTTCCCACTACATCGTTGACGATTCCAGGGGCACGGTCGGCCCCCGGACGCCCGTTCTACTCGAAGGCGGCGCGTTCCCCGCGGCAGCAGTGCTGGGGCGTTTCATCGAGCTTTCGGCCGGAATACCGCCTGATATTGCAGTGTTTGTCGCTGCCCGCCTGCGCGAGCATCCTCTATTCCGGCCGTGGTACCAGAAGCCCGGTGTCGCTTCGGGCATCGCGCTCGGACTTGCAATCGTCGTGACGGGGCTCGTGCTTGCGCAGTTATTCCGGCGGGAGCGGTGATGGTGGATCCGGACTTCAAACCGAGCATCACGCCTTATCCGGACGGCCCCTACTACGTGAACGACGTCACGCGTTTTGCGAACCGGCGCGGGCCGATCCGGACCCGGCCGACCATGGTGCTCTGCCGGTGCGGAGCCTCGGCGATGAAGCCCTTCTGCGACGGGGCGCACGTGAAGATCGGGTTTTCGTCCGTAAACGCGTCGGGCTCCGGCGTAGACGAGCGCGGCAATAGCGCGCTGACCGATTTCGCCGACGTGCCCGAACAGGATGTACCGGAAGGCGAGGTAGCGATTTTCGTCATGCCGGACGGGCCGTACGTGGTGACGGGACGGCCGGAGCTTCGCAACACGATTGCAAGCGAAAGCGCTTCAACCGGGCGCTTTGCTCTGTGCCGCTGCGGCGGCTCGAAAAACAAGCCTTTCTGCGACGGCACGCACGGCAGGATCGGATTCAAGGACGAGAAGAACTAATGATGGTAGGAAGCGCCTGGGTTGCACGCGGCCTTGCCGCCCGACCCGGCGGTGAAAACAGTAACAGTCCTGTCTTCTGCAAACAGGGACTGTCACTGCTTTCACTAAACCCTGCGCTGCTCGCCAAGGCCGGCGGCTGCGGAACTCACCGACCGCTGACGCTTCTGTGTACCGTGTTGTGGACGGTTCCCGAGTCACACGGTTTCAAATTCTGCCCGTCAGTTCCGAAAAGTAGGTAGGTTAGCTGGCGGTTCGCACGGGAGGAAAGAGCAGATGAGTCTTGAGACTGTGGTCATAACGGGAGCCAGCGGCCAAGTAGGAATGGCCCTTTTGTCCGTGCTCCAAGGGAAGGCGAGAACGGTAGCTCTCGTGAGAAAGCAGGCTGATTTGCCAGCCTCAGAGGTGGTAACTGATTGGATGCGGTCGCCGACTGCGCGTCAGATGATCTCCTGCGCGGGGAGCATTGTTCATCTGGCGGGAAACCTGAAACCAGAAGGCGGCGACTACAAGGCGGCGAACGAGGCGACTACAGAAGTGCTCTGTTCGGCTCTGCGGAGTGGCACTTCTGCGCGGATCATCTTCTTGAGCTTCGTAGGGGCTTCGGAGAGTTCATCAAACGCGTATCTCGCCACCAAAGCGCGCGCGGAGCGAGCTCTTCGCCAAGCCGCCCCTCACGTCGTGGTGTTCCGCTGCACCCACATCATCGGTCCGCCCGATCGTCCAGGGCCAACCGCTCTAAACCTGTTGCGCAGGGCTGCACCCAAAGTAACGATTCTCGGCTCCGGTCGGCAGACTGTGGCTCCAGTTTTTCTCGGCGATGTGATTTCGGCGATCATTACGGCGCTTGAGCGAGGTGCGGACGGGACCTTCGACCTGCCGGGTCCGGAGTCGATGACCCTCGACGACCTGGTGAGGCTGCTGAATCGCGATCAGACGGTCCCAATTCGGCACGTTCCGGCGCCGCTCGCCCGTCTCCTACCTTTCGTTGTTCGCGATCTTCCGCGCACCTTGGTGGACGTTATGCTCGGTGACTGTGTGGGCAATCCTACACAGGTGCAAAGGGAGTTTGGTCTCATGCTTGCGAGCCTTCGGCAAGTCTGGAGCCCCGCCCGCTAACAAGCCGCTGACCCCGACGGTTGCCGACGGCGCCCGCGGGTTAGCGGCAATCCGTTAGAAAGCCGAGTTTCCCACGAAAAGTGGACACCAAACTACTTGCACAAAGAGGTGTCGAGATGGCGAAGAAGAGAAAGACCTAGACGGAAGCTTAGCCCTTCACCGCGAGGTCGAGAATTCCCGCCTTGGGTGTAAATCCCAGCCCGGGCGCGTCGGGTAGCGTGACCCAGCCCTTCACGGGTGCCGGCACACCGTCGAACAGCGCCTCGCCGATCTTCCAGCCGCCCAGGTGAAACTCGATGCGCCCGCCATTGGGAACGCCGGCGTGCAGATGCATGTTGAGGTGCGGGAAGTTGCCGCCCATCTCGAGCTGGATGTTGAACGCCTGCGCGACGCCGGCGGCGTGCAGCGCGCCGGTGAAGCCGCCAATGTCGCGCACGTTGGGCTGCGCGATGTCGATGGCCTCGTTCAGGAAGTACTCGCGGAAATACGACAAGTCGTAAGTCCCGCTGCTGCCGGCGGCGATGGGGATCGAGGTCTCCCGGCGCAACCGCGCCATCAGCCGCGGGTCTCCCTTGAGCACGGGGTCCTCGAACCAGGCCAGATTGCAGGGCTCGAGGAGCTTGGCGAGGCGGATCGCCTGCGGCAGCTTCGCGTTCTTGTTGGCGTCGATCATCAGCGTCACCTTGTCGCCCAGCGCGTCGCGCACATGCCGGATGCGCGCGGCATCTTCGAGGATGTCGTCGTCGGTGGGCTCGCCGAACATGTGGCTTGCCGGGCTGGCGCTCGCGGCGACCGCCGCCTTGAGCTGCGTGTGGCCCTCGGCGATCAGCTGCTTCGCCGATTCGACCAGCTCCTCGCGGCTGTAGCGCGGCAGGCCCCAGGTGATGTAGATGGGGCACTTCTCGCGCGCCCCGCCCAGAAGCTTCCAGATCGGCTGCTTCAGGCCCTTTCCGCGGATGTCCCACAGCGCGACGTCGATCATGCTCGCCGCGCACGACCACGTGCCCATGTAGTGCTTGTTGGAAAGCTTGATGTAGAGCGTAGTGCGCACCGCCTCGGGCCGCAGCGGGTCCATGCCGGCGATCGTGGGGCCCGCCTCGCGGTTGACGAAATCGGCGATGCTGAAGCGCAGCGGGTAGGCCGAAAAGGCGTGGCCTTTCAAGCCGTCGTCGGTCTCGATCTCGACGAACGTCACGAGCGCGTGCTGGGTTTCCTTGATCAGCGGGAAGTGATACGGCACGCGCAGCGTGTGCGCCGTGGTCCGCGCGATCTTCATGAGGGGCCTCCCGGGAAAAGCGCCAACTATACCGGAAGACCCAAAAGAAAAAGCCCCGCACCCGGCGGGGCTCTCTCACCCTTTAACTTGTCTGATCGGACGGCCGGTCAAGTCACTTGTTACCCGGCACCCATCACCGCTTGCTTAACCGTGCCTGAGCTAGGCCACGAGCACCCTGACGTGCGCGCGATTGAGGCCCGATGCGCTGGCGAGCATGGTCGCGTAGCGGACTGCCGCTGTGCGTGTCTTGAACAATGCGCCCGGTATAACCTGTCGCGCGAAAGCGACAACCCAGGTCGATGCGCTGGCGCGCGCAACGACGAAATCCCTGGTCCGCCTGCGTTCCGAGAGTGCTTTGTTATTCATGGAACTCCTCCTTTCGCGTTATGACGGATGGAAACAACCCGACAAGACCGCTCTCGAGTTGCCACGCCAAATTAGAAAGCAAGAACCGGACCAACGCTGTACGAGTCGCGGAGGATTACCGGAATACGCTCCAACCTGTTGAATATAAGTAGATTACATGATGACCTCTCGAGGATAAAAATCACGCGCGACCGTGCCTGACGCGGTTGCAACGTCGTTTTGCGGCGACACGGCTTGCCGAGCTGGCGGCATTTCGGATACGAAGCGGAGGCATTAGTGGCGGATCCACGGATTGCGATGACCTGTGATCGAACCGGAAAATTCGTGGCAGCGGCGTGAGCGATAATGGCAGGGTGCGCACTGCGGAACGGACGGAAAAATCGCGTTGGTTCCTTAATGTCGATTCACCGCTCACGGCTCACGCCTTACTGGTCAGGAAGGGAGACATGCATGAATCGGAACAGCCTGCGCGCGGCAGGGGCCGCGGCAATTCTAGCCGTCGCGGCCTGTAACAGCATGCCGGCCGGAGAACGCTCGCGCGCAGGGCCGATGGTAGTAGCGGAGCAGGGCTATTTTTTCATCGGCGGCCGCTACACGAAGACGAAAGACGGCCAGATCATGACGGGACAGATGTACGTCCAGTATCAGATCCCCCAGAACCGGACGCAGCCGTATCCGGTCGTGATGTGGCATGGCGGCGGACAGACGGGAACGAACTTCCTCGGCACCCCTGACGGGCGCAAGGGCTGGGCCGATTATTTTCTGGAGCAGGGCTATGCCGTGTACGTGGTCGACCAGCCGGCCCGCGCGCGGTCAGGGTATTTCACCGATGTCTATGGCGAAACGCGGCGGCCGAACACGGCCGCCATGTCCCGTCGCTTCACCGCGCCCGAGCTTCACGGCGACTATCCGCAGGCGAAGCTGCACACCCAATGGCCGGGCAAAGGCGTGCCGGGAGACCCGGTATTCGACCAGTTCTTTGCTTCGCAGGTGGAAGACATCAGGGACGTGGGCGTCATCGAGCAACTCAATCGGGAGGCGGGAGTTGCGCTGCTCGACAAGATCGGCGCCGCCATACTACTTACCCATTCACAATCTGGGCCGTTTGGCTGGGGCGTGGCCGATACGCGTCCGGCGCTCGTCAAAGGCATACTGGCGATCGAGCCCAACGGCCCTCCGTTCTACGAAAACACGGCGATCGGCGCACCCAACTGGTTCGAGGACGGCGCGCTCGGGCGTGCCTGGGGGATTACCCGTGGCCCGCTGACCTTTGCGCCGGCTGCCGCAAGCGCCAAAGATCTCAACATGACGCGCGAAGCCGCGCCGGCGGGGCCCGGATTGGTCCGATGCTGGCTGCCGGGCGGAGCGGTGCGTGAATTGCCCAACCTCAAGGCCATCCCTATCCTCATTGTGGTGAGCGAAGCGTCCTATCACGCGCCCTACGATCACTGCACCTCGCGCTTCCTCGCGCAGGCGGGAGTCAAGCACGACTTCGTGCGGCTGCCTGACATCGGCATCAAAGGCAACGGCCACATGATGATGCTGGAGAAGAACAACATGGACATCGCCGGATTCGTCGAAGGGTGGGCCCGCAAGAACATCAGATAGCGCCTGCGGTCCGCTTGGTGCGGCGCTCTTCACGAAGTTTTCGCGTCCTCGAGCAGAGGCATACATGCTGAAAGGGAAAACCGCACTGGTGACCGGCTCCACCAGCGGCATCGGCCAGGGCATCGCCGAAGCGTTGGCGGCACGCGGCGCCAGCATCGTGCTGAACGGCTTCGGCCGCGCCGACGACATCGAAGCGCTGCGCGCCCGGCTCGCCAGCGATCATGGCGTGGCCGTGCGCTACGATGCCGCGGACATGACCAGGCCGGACGAGATCGAGGCGATGGTCAAGAAAGCGATCGCCGAATTCGGCGCAATAGATGTGCTCGTCAACAACGCCGGCATCCAGCACGTCGCGCCGATCGAGGAATTCCCGCCCGAAAAGTGGCATGCGATCATCGCGATCAACCTGGTCGCTTCGTTTCACACGATCCGCCACGCGCTCCCGTGCATGAAGCAGCGCCAGTGGGGGCGCATCATCAATATCGCGTCGGCGCACGCCCTCACCGCATCGCCTTACAAATCGGCCTACGTCGCCGCCAAGCACGGCATCGCCGGGCTGACCAAGACCGTCGCGCTCGAAGTGGCCGAGCTCGGCATCACCGTCAACGCAATCTGTCCGGCCTACGTGTTGACTCCGCTCGTCGAGAGGCAGATTCCCGATACGGCCAAAGCGCGAGGCATCACCGAAGAGCAGGTGGTCAAGGACGTACTGCTGGCCGCGCAGCCGACGCGGAAGTTCGTCACCGTGGCGCAGGTCGCAGCGCTCGCGTCGTACCTGGCGGGCGACGACGCGGCTTCGATAACGGGAGCGCTGCTGTCGATCGACGGTGGATGGACGGCGCAGTGAGAGCGTCCTGGTAAGGCGTCCCAGGTAGGAGCGTCCCAAGTGAAACGTCCCAGATGAACCGTCCCAGGTGAAGCGTCCCAGATAAACCGTCCCGTACCAGGGCGCAGTACCTGGGACGCAATATCTGAGACGCGGTATCTGGGACGATTTATCCTATTTCAGAATCTGAAAGAGGTTGTTGAAATCGTCCGTCCACACGCGCATGCCGGGGATCTCGGTGATCTCCTCGGCGAGCTCGGTCATTTCGGGACGCTGCAGCAGCGCAGTGTTGCGGGTCACCATGACCCAATCGGTCTTGGAGAGGTCGCTGTCCTCCGCCTCGTCCGCGATGAGCACCGCCTGCAGACCCTGGTCGTCCGCGAGCCGCTTGACTACCGGCGCCAGGCGCAGGAACCGGTTGGTGACGTGGAACGCGACGACGCCGTCAGGCTTCATGTGTCGGAGATAGACCGCAAGCGCTTCCCGCGTGATGAGGTGCACCGGGATCGAATCGCTCGAGAAAGCGTCGATCACGAGCACGTCGTAGTGTTGCGGCGGCTCGCCTTCCATGGTGAGCCGCGCATCGCCCAGAACCGTTTCCACACGGGCTCCGCTGTCGCTCAGGAAGGTGAATTCCCTGCGCGCAATAGCGACCACTTGCGGATTGATCTCGTAGAAGCGGTAGACGTCTCCCGGGCGTCCCCAGGCGGCCATCGTGCCGGTCCCCAGCCCCACGACGCCCACACGTAGCGGTGCGCCCTGAAGACTCTTCATCAGGCGGCCGACGCCCGAGGTGGCGCCGTAGTAGCTCGTGGGCTCGCGACGGCGCGGGGCGCCCAGATATTGCTCCCCGTGCATGATCACGCCGTGCATCAGGCGTCGCGTGCCGTCGGGTTCGGTGTCGGCCTCGGATTGCTTCACGCGCAAGGTGCCGTAGAAGTTGCGCGTCATCACGCGCGTGTCCTTCGACAATGTCTCGATGTAGCGATAGATGTAGAAGCCGCTGAAGCCCAGGGTGGCGAGCACGAGCATGGGCGCCACGGCGTGCATGCTGCTGCGTGTGACCCAGGCGGCGATCACTAAGGTCACCACCAGGCCCGCGCTGAACTCGTAGTACGTATTGAAGATTTTCGGCGCGACCAATCCGACGAACAGCCCTCCGAGCGCGCCGCCCAGCGACACCATGAGGTAGAAGGCGGTGAGATAGCGCGGAGCAGGCTTCCGCGCCGCGAGCTCGCCGTGAAAGAACATGCACATGATGAACAGGCCGCCGCAAAACAGGGGCAGGGCTTCCTTCACGTCCACGACTCCCCGTTCGTAGTAGAGCGCCCACGCCATCGCGCCCACTATCGCGAGAAGCGGGATGAGAAAGACATGTCTGCGGTACCAGCCGCGGCCCTCGAAGCACAGTATGAAGCTCAGGAGATAGAGCGTGAGCGGGAGTATCCACAGGAACGGCACGGAGGCCACGTCGTGCGTGATGTGATTGGTCACCGCCAGCAGCATGAACGAGCCCATCGCGGAGAGCAGGATCCACACCGCGTACTCACTTGACTGCGGCGCGGGACCGTCGGCCGGGGTCGCGTCATCCCTTGGGGACAGAGCACGGTTGGTCGCGTTTTTCTCGGCGGTCTGCCCCTTGCCGGCACGCAGGCTGTATATCGCCGCGGCGGCGCAAGCGAGCACAAAGGCGACGTAGCCGGCGCTCCAGCCGTACGACTGTTCGCGCGTGGCGACCCATGGCTCGACCGCGAACGGATAGGCCACGAGCGCGAGCAGCGAGCCGAAGTTCGACAGCGCGAACAGCCGGTATACCGTTCCCGCGGGAAAGCTGCGCGCGAACCAGGCTTGCACCAGCGGCCCGGTCGTCGCGAGCAGGAAGTAGGGCAGCCCGATGGTGGCGGCAAGCAGCCCGAGGATGCGCCAGATCGGATCCTCGCCCCCGGCGGGCTTCCAGCCGGCGTGCGGGATTATGGGCAGCGCGGCGAGGCTGGCGATGAGCAGGATGATGTGCAGCACGACCTGGCTGCGCGCCGAGAGCTTGCGCGTGGTCCAGTCCGAATACGTGTAGCCGAAGAGCAGCAGGAACTGGAAGAACACGAGGCACGTCGTCCAGACTGCAGCCGAACCGCCGAACCACGGCAGGATCTGCTTGGCTATGATCGGCTGGACGAGAAACAGCAGGAACGCGCTCGTGAAGATCGTCAGGGCGTACAAGACCATGGCGAAAAGCGTGACGATTACGGGTGACGAATAAGGGTGACGAAAACGGGTGCCTGAAGCTGTCCCGAGCGGCGCAAGTCAAGTCCTTCTTAACCTGTCACGAGCCCGAATAAGCCGTGAACAAAAGCGCGCATTATAGCGACATGCCGTCTCGGGTCGATAGGCATGCGAAGACAACGCACGACGCGCGCTACACGTTGACCGTAAAGCCCAAAATGAACTGGCGTCGACGACCCCTTATCTCGTCACCCGTATCTCGTCACCATGAATCGTCACCAGTATTCGTCACTCGTAGGGTGCATCAGCGGTAAACGAGCACCGGTATCTTGCAGTTGGTGATGACGCGGGCGGTTTCGCTGCCCACCAGGTCGCCCGTGATTCCTTTCCTGCCGTGCGAAGCCATGATGATGAGGTCGCACCCGCGCACCTGTGCGGCGTGGATGATCGCCTGGTGCGGCGAGGCGTGCTCCAGCGAGAGCGTTTCGCACGGCACGCCGGCGTCTTTGGCTTTCGATGCTATCGCTGCAAGATACTGCTGCGCTTCCGCGGCCCCGACGTCCTCGAGCGTCGGCATCTGCACGTCGACCCAGCAGTGTTCCAGGGATTCGGGTTGGCGCTCGGGTGCCGCATAGAAGGCGGTCACCCTGGCGCCGATCGCCTTGGCGAACTGCAGGCCATTGCTCACAGCGAGCTCCGACAGCGAAGAGCCGTCGATAGGCAATAGCACATGCTTGTACATGAGGCCTCCTCCCCGACTGGCCTTGCACCCGTGCGGCAGTTCTCTTGTTCAGGTGTGCGGGTGCAGATGCATGATCATCCATTCACCGAAATCGTCAGGCGCCGCATGACCTGACCTCGGGTTCTTCGATTGCGAAATCATAGCCCACTTCGTGGGCGCGCAGGGTGCCGCGCCCACGGCCGGGCCGAACGGCGCAGCTCGGAACCGGGGGCGGGAGGCGCACGTCGAATCGGGGTGAGCGCCCAATCGAGAAAAAATGCGGCTGGCGGTAGTGCGGGACCGGCGGAACGCAGGCGGTGCGCGTCAACGCAGATGGCGGGTGTGGTGCTCGCGCTGGTATTGCTCGCTCTGCTGGCTGCAGCCTGGCGGTGGACGCCGCTACGGGATTGGCTGGATCTCGAATCGCTCGTGGCGCTCGCCAATCATCTGCGCGAGGGACCTTATACACCGCTCGCGGTCGCCGCGGCGTACGTGATCGCGGGCCTGGTCATGTTCCCAGTCACCGTGCTTAATCTGGTCATCATAGTCGTGTTCGGTCCGCTCATCGGTCCTTTGTACGCGATTTGCGGCGCGACGATCAGCGCGGGCGCCGTCTATGGTCTCGGCAGGCGCCTCGGCCGGGAGACGGTGCGGCGGTTTGCCGGTGCACGATTGAATCGCCTGAGCAGGCGTCTCGCCCGGCAAGGCGTGCTGGCGATGAGCGTCGTCCGCCTCGTGCCTATCGCCCCGTTCACCGTGGTCAACCTCGTTGCCGGCGCATCGCACATCGGCTTTGGTGATTTCATACTCGGCACGGCCATCGGCCTCGCCCCGGGAATTATCGCGATGACCGTTTTCGTGAATAGAGCCACTGCGGTCTTCAAGGACCCGAGCGCAGGGACCGTTGTGTTGCTGGTCATCGTCGTTGCTGCGATCGCGGCGGCGATATTCTTCCTGAGGAAGCGGCTTGCAGACTGACCTCTGCTCACGCAGTATCAGTCACGTTCCACCAGTCACGTTTCATCAGGGTTCATCAGTCACGCCGTATCAGTCACGTCGTATCAGTCACGCTCGATTGGTCAGACGCTGGCAAGCTCCAGCAGGGCCGCCGCAAGCACCCGCGCGCCGGCCGCGAGGTCTTCGGGCCGGGCGTTCTCCGCCTCGTTGTGGGAAACGCCTTTTTCGCACGGCACGAAGATCATGCCGGTCGGGCACACGCGCGCCATGTACATGGCATCGTGGCTTGCACCGGAAGGGAGCCGCATGCTCGGGAGCTTGATGTCGTTCGCCGCACGCTCGACGGCCTCGACGACACGGGGGTCGAAAACACAAGGGTCATCATGGAGCGTGGGCGTGATCTTGACCGCGCAGCGCGTCGCCGCCTTTCTTGCGAGCGGCTCGACCGCTTCGCCCAGGCGCCGTATCGTCGCGGGGTCCGGATGCCGCAAGTCGACCGAAAACAGCACATGGCTCGCCACCGAATTCGGTGAATTGGGCGTGACGAGCATGCGGCCCACGGTGAAGCGGATGGTGTCGGCCGGGTCGCGCGTCAGCTCGTGGAGCGCGTTGATGATGGCGACCGCATCGCGCAGCGCATCGTGGCGCAGCGCGAGCGGGGTCGTGCCCGCGTGGTCGGTCTTGCCCGACACTTCCACGTTGAACCAGCGTAGCCCCTGTATGCCGGTGACGACGCCGATCACCTTGCGCGCGTCTTCGAGCAGTGGACCCTGCTCGATGTGTGCCTCCAGGTATGCGGCAGCGGGAGCATTGAACACGCGGGGTTGCGCATCGGGTGTCGCAGCGAGGGTGTCCCTTAGCGCGTCGCGCAGCAGCACGCCCTGGTTGTCCTTCGTGTCGAGGAAGTCGTCGAGGCGGCGCGCCCCGGTATACACCGCCGAGCCCATGGTGCAGGGCTGGAATCGCCCGCCTTCCTCGTTGCTCCATGCGACGAGCTCGATCGGCCGCTGCGTCTTCACGCCGGCAGCGTCGATGGCTTCGAGCGCCTCCAGCCCCGCGAGCACGCCGTAGATGCCGTCGAAGCGGCCGCCCCGCGGCTGGCTGTCCATGTGACTGCCGGTCATCACGGGCGCCGCCTCCGCGTCCAGGCCGGGACGGCGCACGAAAAGATTGCCGACGCCATCCATGCCGACCTCGAAGTTGCGGGCGCGAGCCCACGACAGGAGCAGCTTGCGCGCCGCGATGTCCTCGCTCGAAAACGCGGCGCGATTGACGCCGTTATTCGGTATGGCGCCGATCTGCGCCATCTCCGCGTGGCGCCGCCACAGCCGTTCCTGGTCGATGCGCGCTACCGCGTCGCAAAAATCTTCACGCACGCAAAAGGGCCTTGACCACGGAACCAAACGGAATCACACGGACGTAAACACGATTGGAATCGCGCTTCAATTTCCGTGCCCTTCCGTGTGTTTCCGTGGCTGGTAGTTAATCGATCTTCACGTTCGCCGCGCGGGCGACCTTGCCCCACTTGGCGACGTCGGCCTTGATCCGCTCCGCGAGCTGCTCGGGCGTCCCGCCGACGGCGAAGCCGCCCTGCGCGAGGAGCCGGTCCTTCACGTCCTGGGTGGCGAGTATTCGCTGAACCTCGGCATTCATCTTCACGATGATATCGCGCGGCACACCCAGCGGCATCAGGAGACCGAACCAGCTGTCGGCCTCGAACCCCTTCAGGGATTCGCCGATGGCAGGCACTTCGGGCAGCGCCGGCGAGCGCTTGCTCGACGCCACGCCGAGGGGGCGTATCCGCCCTGATTTGATGTGCGGCAGCGAGGACGGGATGCTGTCGAAGAAAAGCTGGACGTTTCCGGGAATGAGATCGGCGAGCCCGGGAGCGCTTCCCTTGTACGGCACGTGCAGCGCGGTGAAGCCGCCCATCATCTTGAGCAGCTCCTGCTCGAGATGAGAGAGGGTGCCGGGGCCCTGCGAGGCGAAGACCAGCTCACCCGGGCGTGCCTTGGCGAGCGCGATCAACTCCTTCACGTTCTTTACGGGCAGAGTGGGGTGCACCACCAGGACATGCGGCACGTTTCCGGCGAGAGACACCGGAGCGAGATCCTTTTCGAGATTGAAGCCGAGCTTGGTATAGGTCGCCATGCCGATGGCGTTGGTTGTGATGGCGGACATGACTGCGGTATAGCCGTCGGCCGCGGCCTTGGACGCGATCTCCACGCCCAGGTTGCCGCCAGCGCCCGGGCGGTTGTCCACTATGACCTGCTGGCCCCATGCTTCGGTGAGCTTCTGCCCGATCGTGCGCGTCAACAGATCGGCCGCGCCTACCGGCGGAAACGGCACGATGACGCGTATCGGCCGTGCCGGATAGGTCTGGGCAGCGGCGCTCCCGGCCGCCATGAGCAGAATCGCGCATGCCGTACGCAACGCCATACTCATTGGAGACCCCGTATCAGAGTGTGAGTCGTGAAGTCGACCTTGCAGTTCAGGGCTTCATGTTCACTGTTCATCGTTAACCGTTCATCGTTAACCGTTCATCGCTCATGGCTCTAACGGACCATGAGCCTGGCGAGCTCGGCAGCATCCGCGAGCTTCTCAAGCCCCAGCATCGCGTCGCGCAATCTACCGATGCGCGATTTGGGCAGCGCCTTGGCCGCGAGCTTCTCGAATTTTTCCACGATATCGCCGTCGGCGGCGAACTTCTTCTCGCTGCCGCGCGCCGCTTCCACCGTGCGCTCCATCCTGGTGCCGTCCCTCAACTGCACTTCCACCCGCACCATGTGGCGGAATTTGGCGCCTCTGGCCGTGATGTCCTCGTCGTGGTGGACTTCCACTTTCTCGGCCAGCGCCATACGCGCGCGATCCGCCACTTTGCCCTCGGTGAACTGGTCCACGAAGCAGTCGCCGTCGAGCAGCCAGGTCGCAACGCAGTAGGGAAGATTCAGCTGCGCCGAGGTCAGGCCCTGCGGCACGTATTTCCAGCCGACGTGGTCCATGGTGACCTGCGAGCCGTGCACCGAGACTTTTGCGACCTCGGCCGCGCCGAAGCGGCGTTCCTGCTGCATGTCGCGAATGGCGTCGAGCGTCGTGTGATTGCTCCCGACGCAGGAATAGAACTTCAGCGCGACGCCCATCGTCTGCCAGGTCTCGCCGAGGCCTGCCGTCAGCTCCTTCAAGTCGAAGCGGTCGTTCGAGCGCGAGAAAGTGGTGCAGAACCCGCCGTACTCGCTCTCCAGCACGTTGACGATGCCGGTGAAGCCGCTCGCCGCAAGCAGCGCGCCGTAGAGCCCGCTCTGGGAGGAGCGGCCGGCATGCATGCGCTTCACCATCGCCCCATACTGCGCCGCCATGAGGCCCGCGGCCTGGGTGCCGGCGATGCCCAGGGCGTGCACGGTCTTCGCCGCGTTGAGCTTGAGCCCGCGTGCCGCGCCGGACGCGGCGGAGAATACGCCGAGCGTCGCGCCGGAGTGCCATCCTTGCGCGATGTGCTCGGGGCCCATGCACAGTCCGACGCGCGGTCCGATTTCGTAGCCGGCGACCGCGGCGGTCAGGAACTCTCTGCCGCTCATGCCGCCCTTCGTTTCGGCGACCGCCAGCAGGGCCGGTATCACGACCGCGCCCACGTGCAGCACGCCGGCGCGGTGCACGTCGTCCAGCTCGAAGCCCTGAACGGCGGTGCCGTTCGCGAGCGCCGCGTGCGGCGCGGAGAGCTTTTTCTTCGTGCCCCAGATGACGCACTCGCGGGTCGAGTCTACCTTCCCCAGCGAGTCCTGCAGGATACGGCACCACTCGAGGTCCGCGCCGTAGAGCGCGCAGCCGAGCGAGTCGAGCATCAGCAGCTTGACGCGATGCCGGACCTCTTCCGGAATGGCCGAGTACTTGAGGCCGGAGACGAACTCCGCAATGCCCCGAGTGTAGGGATTGTCGGCGGTGGCTTCGTGGCTGCTCATTGCGGGCTCCTGAATTGTTATTCGACTTTCGCCCCGGACGCCTTGATGATCTCGCCCCACTTGACGATTTCGGCGGCGATAAAGCGGCTGAATTCATCGGGGCTGCTCGGGAACGGCTCGACGCCCAGCGCCGCCAGACGCTCCCGCACGTCGGGCGCCTGCGCGCTCTTGGCCAGGGTGCCATTGAGGCGTGTGACGATCGCTGCCGGCGTTGCGGCAGGCGCGAGGAAACCGTTCCACTGCGTCGTCTCGTAGCCCGGAATCCCGGATTCGATCATGGTCGGCAGATCGGGCGCGAGAGCTGAGCGGCTGCGGGTCGTGACCGCAAGTGCGCGCAACTTCCCGGCCTTCACGTGCGGCATTACGGAAGTCAGCGTCGGATACATCACTTGCACCTGCCCGCTCATCAGGTCGGTCAGCGCTTGCGCGGTCGCCTTGTACGGAACGTGCACGATGTCGATCCCGGCCAGCGTGTTCAACAACGCCCCTGAAAGATGACCCGGCGAGCCATTGCCCGCGGAGGCGAAGCTCATCTGGCCGGGGCGCGAGCGCGCGAGCGCCACGAGCTGCTTCACCGTCTTCACGGGCAGTGCGTTCGTGATCGCGACCAGGTTGGGCGCAGCGCTCACTCGCGCGACGGCAGCAAAGTCGCGCGACGGATCGAACGGAAGCTTCGCGTACATGCCCGGGTTGATGGCGTGGCCGCTGGCGACGAAAGCGAGGTTGTAGCCGTCGGGAGGCGCCTTGGCGACGAGCTCGGTGCCGATGACGCCGTTCGCGCCCGCGCGATTGTCAATGACGACTTGCTGGCCGTAGGCTTCCGTGAGCTTCTGACCGAAGATGCGCGCCTGTATGTCGGCGTTGCCGCCGGCGGCGTAGGGCACGATGAGGCGTGTCGGTTTGACGGGATATTCCTGCGCGGCGGCGCCGCCCGATGCTGCAAAGATCAACCCCAATTGAACCGCCAAGATGCCGCGACCATCCGGAAATCTGGAAAAGCGCAAATTCATTTCATGGCGGCCTTGGCGGTTCAGTTGCCGCCTTTTGCAGCCTTGCCCGCCGACGTGCCCGCCAGCTTGCCGAAGACCGCGCCGGATACCAGCCCCGTCCCGCTCGGATAGTTGAAGTAGAAGAGCCCGCCCACCATCTCGCCCGCCGTGTACAGGCCCGGAATGGGATGGAAGTTCACGTCGAGCACCTGGCCCGTTTCCTTGTCGATGCGCAGCCCGCCGAAAGTGAAGGTAATGCCGCACGTCGTGGCGTAGGCATCGAACGGCGGCGTGTCGAGCGCCTGCGCCCAGTTCGATTTCTTCGGCTCGATGCCCACCGTGCACTTGCCGTCCTTGATCGTGTGATCGAACTTGACGTCCTTGCGCACGGCGGCGTTGAACTCGCGCACGGTCTTCAGGAACTGCTCCGTGTTCACGCCTTCCAGCTGCGGCGCCAGCTCTTCGAGCGTGTTCGCGCTGACCTTGGTCAGGAACTTGATGCGGTACTCGGAGCGCAGCAGGTTTTTCACCTTCGAATCGAACACCTGCCAGGCGAACTGCCCGGGCTGCTTCAGCACCTCTCCGCCGTACTTGGCGTAGGTGAACGAATGGAAATCCCAGCCTTCGTCCACGAAGCGCTTGCCCTCGGCGTTGATCAACAGCCCGAAGATGTAGCTGTGCTTCTGGAACTGGTCGCCCACGTTGACGTCGCCGAACTCCGGCGCATAGCGGTCCCAGCCGGTCGCGTGGCAGCCCGACCAGTTGCCGTAGGGTGCGGCGCCGATGTCGAGGGCCATTTTCAGGCCGTCTCCCACGTTGAAGCGGGTACCGCGCACCTTGGCAAGCTCCCAGCCGGGTCCGAGGTAGCGCGTGCGCATTTCGGGATTGGCCTCGAAGCCGCCGCAGGCGAGCACCACCGCCTTCGCGCTGAACTCGGCCGCCTTGCTCTTCTGCCGCACCTTTACGCCCGAAACGCGCTCGCCGTCGTAGACGAGCGAGGTCGCCCGCGTCTCGTAGAAGACTTCGACGCCGGCCTTTTTCGCCGAGGCGTCGAGGTAATCCACCAGTCCGGCGCCGCCGCCATTGACTTCGATCGGCATGTTGCCGAAGTAGACGCGCTTGCCGTTGACGATCCCCGATTGCCGGCCGTGATTCAGGATGAAGCGCGCGCCCTTGGAGCGCAGCCAGGCCATCGTGTCGAGGCTGCTGTTGACGAGGATCTCGGAAAGGTCGGCATCGGTGCGGTAGCTCGTCAGCGTGTAGAGTACGTCGAGAAATTGCTCGCGCGTGTTGGTGCCGAAGTCGCTGTTGGCGGCTTCCTCGTCGCTGATGTCGGTGACGCGCCGCAGGTCCTCGACCGAGCCGTAGGCGAAGCGCATCACCCCGCCCGCGAACCGGCTGTTGCCGCCGTGCTCGTCCTCGTTGGCAGCCTCCAGCACGGCGACCGTCGCTCCCTCATCCCGCGCGGCGAGCGCGGCGCACAGCGCGGCGTTGCCCTTTCCCACAACGACGACATCATAGGTTTTCAACTGGCCCTCCAGGATCGATCTTCCTTGCTACGAATAATGATTGGCCGCATGGTGATTTTGAGCGCTCGGCACGGCCCGTCGCGGCCAATCATGGGATTTCGATGTCCATCAGCGGCGCATACTGCTGGCCGCCATGGCTGTCGCTATCCATGGGGTCGCCCTGCACGTGAGGGCGCGGGATCGAAGCCTTGATCGCGTACGCGTTGTCGCAGTAGAAGAATTTGACCTTCTCGGCCGCCAGCCCGTAGCGCTGGGCGATCGCCTCCCGAGTCAGTACGCCCGACTCTCTCACGCGTCGATACGTCGCCGCGTCATCGAACATGATGTCGAAGGTCAATTCGAACGGCCCGGCGTTCTTGCTGCGGATCAGGCGGGCGAGATGGGCGAGGGCGGTCATGGACGAGGGATGAGGGCGTTTATGCGGCGAGCCGCTTCTCGTTCGACCCGTCGATGTCGATCAGCTCCATCGGGAACATCTCGAACGGGTCATCGGGCTCCACGACGTGATTGACGTTAAAGCGGTAGACCGCGCCGCGGTCGAGGTGGTTGTACGGACAGGCGAGCGCGGTGATTAGGCCGCTCCACTCCGGTATCGGCAGGTGCAGCGCCTGGTGGCGTGTGATCTGCGCGATCGTGCTCGCGACCTCCTGCGTGGGCGCAGTCACCTCGAACACGAGGGCAAGCTCGTGCGAGCGGATCTCCTTCACCGGCTCGAGCGGTCCCATCGTGCCATCCTTGCCGTAGATGCGGATGTTGAAGAGATAGTCCGCGGGCCTCAGCCGCTCGCCGTACACCATGGCGACCCGCGAGTGGATCTTCTCGGTAAGCCGGCTCGTCCAGTCGTCGATCTGCCGGATGATGAACGGGTCGCGCACGGAGCCGATCAGCACGCTCTGGTAGCCGGCTTTCTCGGCGCCTTCGAGCTTCACGGTGTAGCGCTCCGCCGGTATGAACTCGCTGCCGGAGACCCTGACCGCGCGATCGGTGACGGCTTCGTAGCGGGAGCGCGTGAGATCGAGCGTGCCGGAGCACTCCACGAGCCGGAACGGATCGGCGTTCTCGTAGAGGCTGTGCGAGGCGATGCTTTGCGGCGTGCAGCGCAGGGTGGGGTCGGGAGCCTCGACGACGAAGTGGTCGCGGGTGAGCCACGCGAACATGCAATCGGGAGTCCTGCGGGTGACGCAGGAGGCCGCGCCGCACTCGAGGATCTTCGCCGCGTGCCAGGCGATGCCTTCCGGGATGCCGCGCATGAGGGGAAACGACGCGAAGATCGCAGTATCGCTTGCGCGGCCGGCGAGCACGACCTCGGCGCCCGCTTCGAGCGCGCGCGTGAACGGCTCGGCGCCCATCATGCCGACGATGTGCTCGCTGCGCTCTATCGTCGCCTCGTCGAAGCGCGGCGCCGGATCGAGCGGCTTGATGCGGCCTTCGCGGAGCCGGCGCTTGAGGTAGGGCTTCTTCTGCTCTGCGCGGATGAGCGCGGTCTTGAACTTGAGCTGTTCCTCGGCGGCGATCTTTCGCGTGAGCCGATACATGATGTCGAGCTGCGCGTCGTTGCCGCCGGTGCCGGCCGAGCCGATCAGCAGGGGAATGTGCGCGCGGCGCGCGCCGCACAGCATCAGCCGCAGGTCGCGCTCGATCGCATCCTCGGGAAACGCGGTCTTGCTCGCTCCGAGATAGGCCGGACCGGGATCGGTAGACCCCGCGTCGCAGCCGATGATATGGGGTTTCTGGCTGAGTGCCCGCTCGAACGACGCCTCGATGAAGCCCGATCCACAGACGCCGGTCGGGGAGAGCACGCGGATTTCGCTGTCGGTGGCGGTCATGGGTGTCATTTCCGGGCGAGACGCTGCTCCCAGTCGCGCGGCAGCTCGATGCGGCGGCTGGTCGGCGGTCCCTGGACGTGGTTGCTCATGTAGGCGCGGGACTGGTTGCGGCCGGGATCGCCGGCGACCAGGATTTCCACCATTTCCGGCTTGATGATGACGTTGAGGAGCCGCTGTGGATCGCTCGATGCCGCATAGGACGGGGGCAATATGCCGTCCCGCACGAGATTTTCGAGACTGAAGGTCGGAGTGCTGGTCATGCGTGCGTGATGGGTCGTGCGAGCGGCCGTCACCTTGAGATTGTCGTACAGATACTGGCGCACCTGGTCCTTGGTCCATTCACCGGCAATAACCTTCGCGATGCTGGGGCCCGCTACGATCAGCGGGCTCCACAGCCCCGTCTTGAACCCGGTGTGGGCCCAGTAGGTGAAGCTCCCGCCGATCACGTCCGCCCATTGCTGCACGTGCTGCTCGGCGCGGTCGCCGCCGCTGTAGATGGGCGAGGTGATGGCGACCACGCTGTGCACGGTGACGACGTTCTCGCCGGGCCTGAAGCCGCGGTCCTGGGCATAGGTGGGCCAGCCCATTTCGCGCGCGCTGTCCTCGTCTTCCGCCATCGCCACGAGAAAACTCTGGCCGATGCTGCCCTTGTCGCCGGCGCCGGGAGGTATGCGGAAGCCGCAGATATTGCGCAGGTACATGCGGACGAACCGCCCGATGCTGGTATTGGCCTGCCGCCCAACGCGCATCATGCCCTGTCCGGAGTTGAAATCGAGCTGCTTCACGATCGGGCCGTTGACGATGACCACCGGCTCCCAGCCCGGGGTCGAGCCGCTGTCCTCGACGCGATACAGGGGATCGCACATGGCCTCCACGATCGCGACCAGCACCGGCATATACTCGGGCCGGCACCCGGCGAGGACACCGGTCACGGCGATGCTGTGGATGGAAGCCTCGCGCCCTTCCTGCGGAATGACGCGCAGCACCTCCTCCGGCTCGCGGCCGGTGAACTTGAGGAAGGTGTCCACGCGCTCGCGCGTCGGCGGCACCACCGGGAGGCCGTCGGTCCACAGCTTGCGCAGGAAGTGCTCCTGCACCTCGTCGTAGGTGCCGCTGAAGATCACCTCCCCCGGCTCGGGCTCGGCCTCCACGGCCGCTTCGCGCGGCGATTCGCCGGTCAGGCCCCTGAGCAGCCCGGGCGCCAGGTCTTCCTCGACTTTGCGCCTGAGCGTTTCCTCGCTGTCTACCATGGGCGCGCCGGGGTAGACGCCGATCGCGAGCGGCAGCCCCAGGCCCTTCGTGATCACCTCGGCCTGCTTGAGGAAGCCCGAGCCGATGATGGAAGCGGTCGGGATGCCGAGCTTCTCGACCATCGCCGCGGCCCGCAACACGGCGGGCGTGCAGCTCCCTCAGGCGCCTATGCCGACGATCACGGCATCCGCCTTGTGCGCGCGCAGCTTCTCGGGAATCGTGGCGGTCACCTGGTGCTCGCGAGCGCCGTGGAAATTGCCGAACTCTTCGTAACCGACGAACTTCACGCGCGGGAAGCGCGCCTTGATGTGCTCGCGCACCAGCGGGTAGATCGTCTCCCCGCGGAAAATCACGTCCCACAGCTCGCACACGACCTTGTCGTTCAAATCCGGCAGCCGGCCGGCCGCTCTGGCGCCCGTCACCGCCCGCCGGGACAGCGGCCACAGCACGTCGAATCTGCCCTCGGAATTGCCGCTTCTGGCCTTGGCCATGGTTGCTCCGGTCCGGATTGTGGTGATACGCGATGGGTGACAGGTGATAAGTGTAACTTTATCTGCTGCCCGCGGCCGATACGCAGGTACTTATCACGCTTGACCCGATAACGCCACGACGCCGCATCTGCGGCTCAACCAGGGTTTTCTGAGCGGATTGCGACGCGCGATCAGGCCGCACCTGCGATGAGCGACACCAACCACCAGAATAGAATACCCAATACAACCGAAGCGATACCACAGCCGAGCGCGAGCGCTTTGAGCAGGCGGCCCCGGAATACCGCCCTCGCGCCGGTGACGACCGGAGTATCGCGAATGACGCGGAGTCCAGTTGGCGGAAACTCCCGCGCTCGAAGGATCCTTGTGCCGAGCGACCAGAAATAGGCCGCGAACGCCAGCATCGGCGCGAGCAGGAACACCACGAGAAGCAGAAAAACCAGCCTGATCCGCGGCGCCGACGCTTCCGGATTGGAAAGCATCCAGTCGTGTAATGGAGCGTAATATCGATCGAAGCCCGCGATCAGCAGCGCCCCCACGCAGGTGCCGACTAGGAGCAGGAACACGGCGTAGCGGCGGGCGGTCGGATCGGCCTTGCGGACGTCGGTCATTCCGAGCTCACGGGCGGCCGGTGGTTCTTCTGCGGAACGAAACGTCTGGCGAGCAACCGGCTCGCTTCCAGATATTCGTCGGCCATTTCCTTCGTCATGAGTTCGTGGTGGATCATCTGCGTTTTGTCGCGGGAATAGACAACGTATGCGTCGATGCTACAACCGCGCTCGTGGAGCTGGCAAAGAACATTTTCGCGTTGAGCCGGCCGGCCGCGTGCAGCGGAGTATGATCGGCTGCCGCGGGCTCAGGGCAATAGGAAACTGGGTAACGGATAGCGCGGTGCAGGTGAGCCCACAGGATGACGCGTGCCAATTACGAAAACTGAACCTTACTGCATTTAAGCGCGACGCCGCGCCCAGTATTTCGCAGTTTGCACGCAGTGGACGTTACTGTGTGTCCAGTGAGAGCTGCGGCGAAGTCTTCGTCAATTGCTTATTGACTTACCAAAGCTTTGTAGGCCGGTGCTTTGTCTTTCACCTTGACTGCGCCTTGAAGCCAGCAAGCGATGTTGATACCAGGCCCGAAGTATTCATGCCTTCCATACATGGTCAAACGATGCAAGGATCCTTTTGCCACACCAAACGTAACACCCAAAGTTGTGGGGAGATGGTCTAGGTGGGGCTGGATCATTTCCGCAAATACCCGTTTAAACCAAGCGGTAAAATCACGCATGAATCCGACTACGTAGGCACCGTTGCGTTCGGTCGGAAAAAGGAAAATCCATCCATCACCAGTGAACTTGTAAAGCGCAAACTTACTATGCGCTGCAGCTTGAACCTGCACTTCAGCAAAATAGTGCTTCATCTTCTCGAGAAACCGTGCGTAACATTCGCGTCTTCCCTGATCGAACAAATCTTCAACAATGGCGGACGAAGAGCATATGTCGCAGACTACTATTAGGGCAATCTCATCCTGAGCCAGCTTTACGTTGAAATAATCCACGAATCAATTACCTCCTGGCTGGAAAGTTTATTAACGGTTCAGCTTGAATCATGGGGAGCGACCGTGCAGCTGGATTTTCGCAGGCGATCCATCACGTCTTTGATTTAGCGCGGTAGGCCGCCACGCTAATTGCATGAAGCAGGGCGCCGCCAAAAGAGAGAAAGACGGCGAGCTGACCGATCGGACGCAGCAGCCCGGGGTTGTACTGCTCGACGAAGAACGACGCGCAGAGCATGAACGGGCCGGCGAGGATCACCAGCGATCCCAACGATTGAACGTGCCGGAGAGCGCCGTGCCGCACGCGGTCGAAGTAGCACCCGAGTACGAAGTTCAGCAGCGATGACCAGAGCAGGTAGATGTGCGCCGAGCGAAAGAACAGGCGCGGGCCATCGGGCATGCCTTGCAAACCGGCGTGCACCAGGCGCATGTACTGGCCGGTGGCTGCGAACACGATGAGGCCGGCGACGCCGACGACGAGGTGCAGGGTGCGCAAGCGCATGACTGGAACCTAATACTCCTCGTCGTCCACCGGCTCGAGGAGGGTGATCCGCCTCGTGATGCGGATGCCGTAGTGACGCGCCCCGGTGAGCACCGCCTGGCGGATCGGAGCGGGAAGCGCCTCCGGCGGATGCACGCCGGGCAGGGCGCGCGGGAAATGCTTCACGAACAGCGCGGCGAGGTGTGCGGTCGCCCACGCGATCGGGGAGGTGTAGATCTCGCCCCGGCGGGTCTGGCGCAAGGTGGGGAAGGCGGCATCCCAGCGCACCACAGCCCGCCGATCGCCTTTGACGCCGTGCACGACCACCGCGACCGCGAACCGCGCGTGGAACAGCGCGCCGCGTGCCACGAGCCGCGCGAGCTGGCGCGGCGTCGGCGTCTGCGGAAAGCGCGCTGCGCCGGGACCGTGGGATCGTCTCAGCTTGCCCTGGCGATACCAGCGGCGCAGGCGCTCGAAGTCGTTGCCTCCGATCTTCACGTCCAGCTCCCGCATCTTGACGAAGCGCGGCAGGGTGACGGCTTCGTCCTGCGCCGCCAGCACCACGCCGACCGGGCCGATCGGCGGCGGAAACCGGAAGACCTCCCGCTCGCCGAACCGCGGGCCAAAGCGGAAGCGGCCATCGCGATAGACGCGCGGGCGCGATACCGCTTCGTCGAAGGCGGCATCGGAGGACCATTGCGACACGGGCTCGACGCTGCCGGTGCTTTCGTAGAGCCTGATTTGGACAGTCTCGATCGCATCGAGGAGCTCCGCGCTGCGCACGACCAGCAAATTGGTCAGGCCGGGGGCCGCGCCGGCATCGATCACACCGGTACGGCGCTTTGCCTCAAACTGCCTTGCGAAACGCAGCTGCTCGGCATGGAAGGGTGTGTCGGTTTGATGCGAAGCCGAGTCGAGATAATGGGCGCGCAGCCGTAGCGCGGCGCGCAGCACGATCTTGTTGAGGACGGCCGGGCTGGCGTTGACGATCATGTGGCAGCCCCGCGCGGCCTTCACGATGCTCCACAGGTTGCGCGCGTTCACCTCCCGGATCACCACGCTCGACTTCCTGCCGAGGAAGCGCCGCGCGCGCACCGCGTCGCGATCGCCGCACGTTACCTGGTGGCCCTGGCGGACCAGCAGCCGCGCGATCAGCGATCCCGTGGCGCCGGTTCCTAGAACGAAGATGCGCATGGGAAGGAGGGTTGGGCACAGGTGAACGATCGGCTCAAGCCGCGGATTTTACCTGTGAATCCGCCTCAGTATGCGAGGGGGAAGCGCAGCTCGAAGACGACGCCGCTGCCGTCGGGCCGGTTGGCTGCGCCGGCTTTCCCGCCATGGAACTCGACGATCTGACGCACGATGAACAGTCCCAGGCCGAGGTGAGGCTCTGCGGCGCGGCGCTCTTTGCGCACCGAGACCATGGACTCGAAGAGACGGTCCTTCATTTCGGCGGGGAGCAACGGCCCCGTGTTGCTGAAGCGGAGCAGCGCCTCGCCGCTGTCCCGTTCGAGCGCGACCTCGATCGGAGTCTCGCCCTCCGCGAAGTCGGCCGCATTCGCCGCGAGCTTGTCGAGCATTTGAGCGAAGAGATCGGGAGCGCCGGTGAGCGGCACGGGCTCCTCGGTCATCTTCAATGCGAACCGCCGCTGCGGGTAGGCGCTCGCGTAGCCCGCGACACAGCCCGCCACCACGCTCCGCGCGTCGAAGCGCTCGCGCTCGCCGCTGCGGACCACCTGCTCCAGGCGCGTCGCTTCGCCCATCCGCGTGAGTATGGTCTCGAGGCGGTTGAGCCCGTGCTCGGCCCGGCCAACGTAGACGCCGAGCTCGCCCGGCATCTGCTGCATCCTCACGTTGTCGAGAGAGGAGCGCACGACGGCGATCGGCGTGCGCAGCTCGTGCGTGAGCCGCGCGGCCAGGTTTTCGAGGTAGTCGTTGTACTGCGCCAGCCGGCCGAGCACGGTCGAGAAGCTGCGCGAAAGATCGCCGATCTCGTCGCGCGCGTGCTCTCCCGCGACCAGCGCGCGCACGCGGCCTTGCGAGTCGATGGCGTTCTCGGCCTCGTCGCGCAAACGCCGCAGCCGCGAGGTGAGCCGCGACGCGAAGAGGAGGAGCACTAGCGCCGCGACCGAGAACGCGATCAGGGTCACGGCGATTAGCTGCTCCATGGCGCGATTACGGAGCGAAACGATAGCATCGGTATTCTCCTCGACCACTACCGCGCCGACGACGGACTCGCCGACCCAGATCGGATGGGCGACCGAGAGTATCACCGCTCGTCCCCCCGGCCCCGGACGGCGGCGCCACGCGGGAGCCCCGTCGAGCGCGCGCTCGATCTCGGGTCCGCCGAATACCACGTCGTTGGGGATGAATTCCTCCGTCGGCGACGCAGGTCTTTGGTACAGGCGCTCGTAGATCGGCCGCAGCGCTGCCTGCACCGCGCCCTCGAGCGGACCGAACGTGACGCTGCCGGGGGCTGCCGGTAGGGGACCTTTCAGGTCGCCGGCGACCGCGACGAGCCAGAGCTTCCTGTCGACGACCCAGATGCGCAGTCCGGGCCGCGCCAGGCCGGCGATGAGGAGCTGTACTTGGTCCGTCGCCGCTCTCGCACCGGCTGCCGCGCCATCTGCGGGCGTCCCCATGAATCCTGGCCGGTCCTGCAGCGCGGTGGCGACGCCGCGCGCGGTGGCCACCAGCTGCTGCTGCTGGTTCTCGCGCAGCAGGCGCTCGATTGCCTTGACGTAGGAGTAGCCGGCCCAGGGAATGACCAGCAGCGCCAAGGCCGCCAGCACGAGCTTGGTCCGCAGGCCGACCGCCGGCAGCCTGTGGTGAGTTAGGGTTCCCGCCATTTCTTCCAAAACACCCGACGGCGCGGCGTGCGCTTCATCATGTCGGGGGCTCGTCGGCGCGCCACCGGTAGCCTACGCCGTATACGGTGTCTATCCGGTCGAAGCCGGGATCGACCGCGCCGAACTTGCGGCGTATCCGCTTGATGTGCGAAGTGATGGTGCTGTCGTCCACTACGACGTGCGCTTCGCTCATGAGCTGCTCGCGGTTCTTTACGTGACCGGGAAACCTGACGAGTGCGTGCACCATCCAGAACTCGGTCAAGGTCAGATCCACGTCTCCGCCGCGCCAGCCGACCGTGAAGCGGTTGAGGTCGAGCTTGAGCGGGCCTCTCTGGACGATCTCTTCACTTCGCGCGGAATCGCGCCCAAGCTCCGCGCGGCGGAAGAGGGCGCTCACCCGTGCGAGGAGCTGCGGCAGGCTCACGTTCTTGGTGACGTAGTCGTCGGCTCCCATACGCAGCCCCGACACCGCATCGAAGTCGCTGTCGCGCGCCGTGAGAAAGATGATCGGCAGCGCCGCGGAGAGCGTGCGCAGCTCCCGGCACAGCGTGAAGCCCCCGTCCACCTCGTCGCCCAGTCCGATGTCGAGCAGGACGAGGTCGGGCAGGCGCAGCCTGAGCGCGGCGAGCGCCTGGGCGCGGTCGCCGTAGGCTGCCACCTCGTAGCCGTGCTTCCCGAGCACGTCTGCGTAGTTGGCGCGGATGGCGGGGTCGTCCTCGACGATGGCGATGCGGCGGCGCATGAGAATCGTGTCAATGCCTACGACACCATGCTAACGCAAAAAAGCCCGCGAAAAGGGCCCACCGGCAGCTGCCATATTGTTGCCAGAATTGATCGCCGGATTGCCAGCAACGGGCCCACAACCGCGCAGATTCCCGGGCTCCAATGTAGTGGCAGCGCAATAACGCGCGGCCGACAAGGAGCCCAGATGCAAACCCAATCCAAGCCCATGATGATCAATACCCGCCAGGTCACCGTAGAAATGCTGATGCTGGCGGGGCAGGCATTCGCAGTCGGCGCCGCCGTTTCGGTAGGCGCGGCCCTGCTGATCGTTCTCGTCGTAACGCTCGCGGCCTGACTCGGGGCCGGGCGCTGCGGGCCGGTGGCTGGGGCTAGCGCAGCCAGTTCGCTGCGACGCGGCACCTGCGAGCGGATGCCGGTCCCCAGTTTCTGGCCCGGAGCGTCCGGGAAACGGCGAAAAACCAGGTGTGAACAGGAAGGAGACTCTCGTGTTGGATCGTTTGAAAGCTATTGTCCGGCTGCTTCGAAACTGGGCGAGCGGGCGCGCGGCCGGACTGGCCAGCATGACGGCGAACGCCGCAAGAAATGGTACGGCGCGCACCCTTTCGGGATTCGCCGGCGCAAGGGGCCTGCTGCTCGCGCTGGGCGTAACCGGTATCGCAGGCTACCTCCTGTACACCCACCCTCCGATCGCAAACGTGGGCCGTGGTGAAGTCGGTGTGCGCGTCAACCGGCTGACGGGCGGCACGAGCGAATGGCATGACGGCGGCGTCTTCGTCGTGCCCGGCCTGCACGAAATGCGCCTGTATTCCCTGCGCGACAGGACGTTTCAGCCCGGACAGATCCGGCGCGCGGACGGTCCGGCCCCGCTGCAATCGGTCGAAGGGCTCTCGTTTGGCGTTGATTTGTCGGTGCGCTACGCGCTCGACCCGGCCCGGGTGAGCGCGATATCGAAGAGTCTGCCCGACGACATCGGCGCGGAGATCGTCGAGCCGGCAGTGCAGGGCGCGATCTACAAGATCTTCGCCCGCTACACGGTGCGCGAAATCTTCTCTACCAAGCGCGTCGAGATCCAGCAAGCGATCGAGGGCGAGCTGAAATCCAAACTGGCCGAAGACGGCATTGTGGTGCGCGCGGTGCAGGTGGGGAAGGTGGATCTGCCGCAGGATTACCGCCGCGGCATGGAGGGCTTGCTTGCCGAGGAGCTCGCCAGCGAGAAGATGCGCTACACCTTGGAGCTGAAGGACAAGCGCGTCAAGGAAACCGAGCTCGAAGGAGAGGCTCAGAAGGTCCGCAGCGAGAAAGCGGCCGAGGCCGCGGGACGCGCCCAGATCATCGCCGCGAAAGCGCAGGAAGAAGCGATGAAGCACGTGCTGCCGTTCAAGGAACGCCAGATCGAGCAGCGCCGCCTCGAAGCCGAGGCCGAGAAGGCGGCTCGCATCAGAAGCGCGGAGGGTGCCGCCCAGGCGCGCCGTATCGAGGCGACGGGCGAAGCCGAAGCGCGCCAGAAGCTCGCCGATGCCGAGGCATACCGCCTGGAACGAGTGGGCAAGGCGAACGCTGAGCAAATGGCGCGCGAGGGCGCCCTTCTCACCCGGCATCCGCTGCTGGTGCAAAAGACACTGGCGGACAAGCTCTCCGACAAGGTCCAGGTCATCATCGCCCCACCGCCTGCCGATGGCGGCTTCATCGCCGCAACGCTCCTTGGCGGGCAGAAGCGCGTACCCGGCGCGGGCGCCGAGCCGCAGGCCGGCGACAGCGAACCCCAAGCGGCGAAGGACGCGCGATGATCCGATTGCGTAGGGCGATGGCCGTCGCGGCTACTCTGCTGCAAATAGGCCTTGCTTCCTCCGGCGACGCGGCGACGCCGGAAACGGCGATCATCGTCAAGGATCAAGCCGCGCTGCGGGGGGCTCCGCGCGATTCGGCCAGGCAGCAGGCTGTGCTGTGGCAGGGAGAAGCAGTCGAGGTGCGCGGCGAGCGCATGGACTATCTTCAGGTCTACGACTACCGGCGGGAGCGGGGCGGTTACGTGCACGTGAGCCACGCGCGTCGCGTCAGGCTGAGCGAGGACGGTGCAGCCGAGCTGCTCGCCATCGTACGGTTCGTGCGTGACACGCCCGGAGCGGAAGCATTGGGTATCGGGTTCACGGCGGCCTACATCCAGGCGGCTCCCGCGGCCACGCTTCGCGGCGGGGCCGGAATCGAAGCCCTGGACGCGCTCGGGACGTTTGCCGATCGCCTGGCGCGCCGCGCGTCCTCCGGGAGCGCCCACAACAAGGAGACTGCGGCGATCCTGTCTGCCCATCTGGACGTCGCGGCGCGCTACGGCGTCAGGTTTTCGAATCACGAGCGCGCGGATCGCATGCAAATCTGCTACGACGGCGACGCGTTTCGGCGCGTGCTCGCGATGCAGTCGAGCGCAGAGCAACGCGCCCGCGCCGCGCTGGCGCTGACGCGCCAGGAATGCGTCAACCCCGATTTGGGACCCCTGGAGCGCAATCGCGTTGACGAGCAGCGGGCCGAGGTGCTGGATCGCGTCGATGCGTCGGCATTGCCCGTATTCATGATGAACCGGGTGCTGATGCGACGTGCCGGCGTGTGGGCGAGCCTCGCGCACCAGCGGGCGCGTTCGGGGGGCGCGGCAGACGCCGCCGCCAGCCGGGCCCTTGCGGAATTTGCAGCGGTCAGGAGATCCGAATTGACGGACCAGGATCTCCCCGCATACAACGATGCGGCGATGCGGGTAAGCGCGTCGCGATGGGCGGCGCTGCCTGCTTCGCCCGCGGCGGCGGGCCGCAGGGCCCGCATCGAGGCCGCGCCGGGCGGGCCGGGTGAAACCTGTATCTCGCTGATCGGGGCGAACGACGCCGAAACGCCGCTCCTCCGGCGCTGCACGTACGGTATCGTCTGGGCTCACTCGGCAACGCTGAATCGCGAGGGGAACGCGTTGACTCTGGCCGTGCAGCCCACCGACACCTGGTGCGAGCTGTGGGTCTTCCGCAAGGAGCCCGGCGGCTGGACGGTGCGCGTGCTGCCTCCGGCCGCAACGGCGCCTGACCTGGGCTACGCCGAATTCGCAGGGTGGGTGCCGGGAGGCAAGCAGATGCTCGTTGCGCGCGAAGCCAGGGCCGAGGGCAAGTACCAGCGCAATTTCGAGCTGGTGCGCCTCGATACGCTTGCCGTCGCAAGTCGGGCGGCCGATCCCGGCGCCCTCTCCGCCTTCCAGCGCTGGCAGGACCCGTCGTGGAAGGAGCACACGGTGAGCCTGCGCTAGGACGGTGTTCTCGAGGCGCGCATGATCATCGGTCACATCCCCGCGGGCTACATCAGCTCGAAGCTGCTGCTTCCCCGCCTTGCCGGTTGGAGCGGGCGTGCGAGGACGTTCCTGTGCGCCGGCGTCCTGGGGGCGATCGCGCCGGATCTCGACATCATTTATTACTCTTTTGTCGACCACCGCCTGCACCACCATCACACCTACATTACCCACTTCCCCATCCTGTGGGGCACGTTGCTCGTTGCGTCCGTCGTCTGGCTGGGGTTCGGCCGCACCGGGCGTTCGGGCGCCGCGCTTGCAACGATTTTCTCGTTCAACGGCTTCGTCCACCTTCTGCTCGACAGCATCGTGGGTCGCATCTGGTGGCTGGCGCCCTTCGTGGACCGACCGTTTTCGCTCTTCACCGTCCATGGCACGTACAAGCCGTGGTGGCTGAATTTCATGCTGCACTGGTCGTTCGCCCTGGAAATCGCTCTGCTGATCTGGGCCGCATGGCTTTGGCGGGGCGGGGCCGCGACTGCCGCCAGAACGGACATGCGCTGACGCAAGCCGCGGCAGGGATAGAATGCGGCGACGAGGCGTTCGCCCGGGTGGCAAACCGGATAGTGAACGGGGGTAACGGTGGCGGCAAGGTTCGCGTGGGTCCGGGGAGTTGCGGGCGTTTTTCTGGCCGCGGTGCTGGCAGCCGCCGTCGCCCACGCCGCGCCCCAGGTGGAGGTATTCACTCCGCAAGGTCAGGCGAAAGGTGTGCGCCAGGTCGCGGTGCGCTTTACCGAGCCGATGGTCGCGTTCGGCGATCCGCGCCTGCCCGAACCCTTTACGGTGCGTTGCGAGGGTGACGCCGAGCGTCTGAAAGGCCGCGGGCGCTGGTCGGACCAGAAGAACTGGGTCTACGACTTCGACGCCGATCTTCCCGCCGGTCAGCGCTGCCAGTTCACGATCAATTCGGATCTCAAGTCCGCCGGCGGGCAGCCGGTGGAAGGCCAGCGCGCATTCGCTTTTCATACCGGCGGTCCCGCCGTGTTGACGTCGTTGCCGCGCGAAAGCGACGAGCAGGTCGACGAAGAGCAGGCGTTCCTGCTCGCGCTCGACGCGCCGGTTGCGCCGGGAAGCTTGAGCGATGCCTGGTGCGAGGCAGCGGGCATCAACGAGCGCATACCGCTCAAGCTCCTCTCCGAGAAGGAAACACGCGAGTTGATGGCAGCCAACCGCTACGGCGCCTACCACCTCTTCAGCGTCTACTTCAAAGGCCGGCGGCGCATGGTGCCGCTCGCCGCCTTCAAGGTCGAGGACAAGCGCTTCAGCGCCCTGCCGGTGATCGGCGTGCGCTGCGCGCGGCGGCTGCCGGCCGGTGCTGAAATCGGGGTGGTGCTCGGCCCGCAGGTGCAGTCCGCCACCGGCATCGCGCGCGAAACACCACAGCGCCTAGCCTTCCGGGTCCGGCCCGCCTTCATCGTCAAGCTCACCTGCCAGCGCGTCAACAAGGATGCGGCGTGCCTGCCGGTGGCGCCGATCGCATTGGAGTTCAATGCGCCGGTGCCCCGCGACACCGCGGCGCGCATCCGTCTCAAGGGCGAGCACGGAACATCCTACGAGCCGCATATCGACCCCAACGTGAAAACCGTCGAGGCCGTCGAATTCAAGGGCCCGTTCCCGGAGAAGGCACGCTTGACCGTCGACCTGCCATGGTCCTTTCGCGACGACGCGGGGCGCGAGCCGGAGAACAAATCCGCCTTTCCGCTTGCTACCGGCACCGACGAGCACCCGCCGCTTGTGAAGTTTCCCGGCCGCTTCGGCATCCTCGAGCTCAACGCCGAGCCGCTGCTTCCGGTGACCGTGCGCAACGTGGAGGCGGCACTGCAAGGGTTCAGGGTCGAGCTGCCGGCGAACGGAGAAAAACCCATTCCCGGCCGCTCCGTACGCATCGCCGATGACGAGGTCCGGATCATCCAGCGCTTTCGAGCCTTCCTGACCAACGATCAGCGCGAAGCCTCTGAGAACGTCCCGCGGGAGGGCGAGCTTTCGGCGATACGCGAGGACGACAAGGCCGTCGCATTCCAGCTCCCTCGGGCGGGGGCCGAGAAGCCGATGGAGGTGATTGGAATACCGCTGCCCAAGCCCGGCTTCTACATCGTGGAGCTCGTGAGCCCGCGCCTCGGGCGCGCGCTCCACGGCGAAGACAAGCCCTACTACGTCTCAACCAGCGCACTGGTCACCAATCTCGCGGTGCATCTCAAGCATGGAAGAGAGAGCTCCCTGGTGTGGGTGACCACGCTCGATCGCGGCAAGCCTGTCGCCGGCGCGCGGGTCACGGTGCGCGACTGCAACGGCAAATTGTGGTTCGAGGGGGAGACCGGCAACGACGGCATCGCCAGGGTGGGGGACAAGCTGCCTCTTTCGGCCGATGTGGCCGAGTGCAAAGACTACCGGCGCGTTCTGATCGCCTTTGCGCGCCTCGGCGATGACCTGTCGTTCACCTACTCGGACTGGAACGAGGGGATCAGGCCGTGGAACTTCAATCTGCGCGCGGACGACTACCGCAAGCATCCGCTCGCGATCCATACCGTATTCGACCGAACGCTGTTCCGCGCGGGCGAGACGGTGAGCATGAAGCACATCGCCCGGGCTCCGACCGGTGCCGGATTTCGCGTGCCGGCAGGCGCTGAGTTCCCCGGCGCCGCCGAGATCCAGCACGTCGGAAGCGGCCAGAAGTATAAGCTCGAGGTGAAATTCGATACGCAGGGCGTCGCCGAAAGCGTGTGGAAGATTCCGGCGGAAGCCAAGCTCGGGTTCTACCGGTTGACGTGGGCCGGCAAAGAAATCCAGTCGAACGCGCAGTTCCGCGTCGAAGCTTACCGCGTGCCTCTGATGCGCGCCGTCCTTGCGCCTCCGAAGGAGCCTCTCATCAGGCCAGCCACCGCGAAGCTCGATGCGGCGGTGACCTACCTGTCAGGGGGCCCCGCGGGGGGTATGCCGGTAAAGATCCGCTATCGCGTCGAGCCGCGCGCGGTCTCGTTTGCGGATTACGCGGACTTCCGCTTCGGCGGCTCGCCGGTGAAGGAGGGCATACAGACGGGTGCGGCGGAAGATCTCTGGGCGAGCTTCGATCCGGAGAGTGATGACAGCGCGAGTCAGGCGCCAGCCGACCGCTCGGGTCCGACGACCGCGCGCGCTCTCACGCTCGATTCCGCCGGCACGGCTGCGGTCACCATCGACCGTCTGCCACCCATAGAACGCCCCGCAAGCCTGCTCGTCGAGATGGAGTACAGCGACCCGAACGGCGAGCTGCTGGCGACGGCCGCCCGCGTTCCGCTGCATCCGGCGGGCGTCTACCTCGGCATCAAGCCGGAAGGCTGGGCTGCAAGCAGGAGCGGCGTGCGCGTGCAGGTGGTTGCGCTCGATCCCCTCGGCAAGCCGCTGGCGGGGCGGGACGTCGGGGTCGACGTCTACGAGCGCAAGGTTTATTCGTCTCGCCGGCGGCTGCTGGGCGGGTTCTATGCCTACGATTCCACGACCGAGACGCGGCGCATCGGTTCCGGGTGCTCGGGCAAGACGGACGCGCGCGGCCTGCTGCTTTGCTCGGTGAAGCCCCGGACTTCGGGAGAGGTGATCCTGGTTGCGCGCGCGAAGGACGACGGCGCGCGCGAGGCGACGTCGAACTCCAGCCTGTGGGTGAGGGGCGATGACGACTGGTGGTTCGAGCCCGAAAATCACGATCGCATCGACCTGATACCCGAGAGGAAGCGCTACGAGCCGGGGGAAACCGCCCGGTTCCAGGTCCGCATGCCGTTCCGCGAGGCCACGGTGCTCGTGACCGTCGAGCGCGAAGGCGTACTTTCCCAGCAGGTCGTGACACTCGACGGCAAGTCGCCGGTCATCGATGTCCCGGTAATCGGGAGTTATGGACCCAACGTGTTCGTGTCGGCCTTTGCGGTGCGCGGGCGCGTCGATCCCGAAATTCCCGGGCGCTACGCGTGGCTCAAGCGCATGATCTACCGCGTCGGCTATTGGCTCGGGCTGGTGGACGAAGTTCCTGTGGAACGCGATACGCGTCCCACTGCGCTGGTCGATCTGGCGCGGCCCGCCTACAAGCTGGGCATGGCCGAGATCAAGGTCGGGCGGCGCGAGTACGCCTTGAACGTCAAGGTCGTGCCCGAGCGGGAGACTTTCCGGGTGCGCGAGGCGGCCCGCGTCGCAGTCGAAGTCACGGACGGCAACGGCAAACCGGCGGCGAACGGCGAGATTGCGCTCGCCGCGGTGGACGAAGGTCTCCTCGAGCTGATGGACAATGCCTCGTGGAACATCCTCGAGGCGCTGCTCGGCGAGCGGCCCGTGGAAGTGCTCACCGCGACCGCGCAGGGCCAGGTGATCGGCAAGCGGCACTTCGGGAAGAAGGCGCAGCCGCCGGGTGGGGGAGGCGGGCGCGCCGGCGCACGCGAGCTGTTCGACACGCTGCTGCTGTGGAAGGGCCGCATCGCCCTCGACGAGCAGGGGCGGGCCGCGGTGGACGTGCCACTCAACGATGCGCTGACCGCCTTTCGCATCGTCGCGGTCGCCCAAGCGGGAGCCGCGAAGTTCGGCCATGGCGCGGCAACGGTGCGTACGACGCAGGACCTGATGTTGTTTTCGGGGCTGCCGCCGCTGGTGCGCGAGCAGGACGATTTCACCGCGATGTTCACGCTCAGAAACACCACTGCCCAGCCCGTGACCGCGGAGCTCTCGTGGACGCTCGGCGATCGGCCTGCCGATGACAAGAACAAAAAGACGCTGGCGAGCGGCCAGCAGACGGTCGCTCTCGCCGCCAGCGAAGCCAAGCTCGTGTCCGTCCCGGTGAAGGTCCCCGTCGACGTGGAGCAGCTTTATTGGGAGGTCACCGCGGTAGGCAAGGAAGCCGCTCGCGACCGGCTCCGCGCCACGCAGAAGGTGATCGAGGTGCATCCGGTGCGCGTCTACCAGGCGACGCTCGCGCAGCTCGATAGACGCTTGCAGTTTCCGATCGAGCGGCCGACCGGATCGGTACCGGGGCGCGGCGGTATCCGGATCGAGGTGATGGGTACTCTTGCAGGTGAGCTGGCGCCGGTGCGGGAGTATTTCGCGCGCTACCCTTACATCTGTCTCGAGCAGCGGGCTTCCAAGGCTATCGGGCTCGGCGACGACGCGTTGTGGAGCGCCGTTACGGCCAGCGTGCCGAACTATCTCGATCGCGACGGGCTCGCGCGCTATTTTCCCGCGGACTGGCTCCTGGGCAGCGATGCGCTGACCGCTTATCTCGTGCAGATTGCGGACGATGCCGGCCGCGAATGGCCCAAGGAATCCCTGACCCGCATGCTCGGCGGGCTCGAGGCATTTGCCACGGGCCGCATCGTGCGTGGAAGCGCGCTGCCTACGGCGGACCTGACGGTGCGCAAGCTCGCCGCGATCGAGGCGCTCTCGCGGCACGGCCGCGCAAAGCCCGGCATGATCGATACGATCGCCATCGATCCCGCACTGTGGCCGACGTCTGCCCTGATCGACTGGATCGGCATACTCAAGCGCGTGCGCAACTTGCCGCAGCGCGACGCTCGGCTGAAAGAAGCGCTCGGCCTGCTTCGCGCGAGGCTCAACTTCCAGGGCACGGTGATGACCTTCTCCACCGAGCGCTCCGACGCGCTGTGGTGGCTGATGGTCTCGGCCGACGTCAACGCCAACCGGGCGCTGCTCGCCGTTCTCGACGAGCCGGACTGGCGCGAAGACGCAGGGCGCATGCTGCGCGGATCCCTGTCGCGGCAGAAGCGCGGTCGTTGGGGCACGACCGTTGCCAACGCGTGGGGGACGGTGGCGATCGCCCGCTTCGCGCAGGCTTTCGAGAAGACGCCGGCAGCCGGCAGCACCGTGATCGCGATCGGTGAGAAATCGGTGCCGGTCAATGTCGCTGCCCGCACGCAGACGCGGGATTTCGAATGGCCGGCGACGCGCGAAACCCTCGGACTCCAGCACACCGGCAGCGGTGCTCCCTGGGCCATCGTGCAGTCGCGAGCGGCAGTGCCGCTCACTGCGCCGCTCTTCACCGGTTATAGCGTGAAGCGCACGGTTACTCCGGTCGAACAGAAGGACAGATCGGGATACACCCGCGGGGACGTCTACCGAGTCACGCTGGAGGTGGAGGCGCAGACCGACATGACGTGGGTCGTGATCGACGACCCGATTCCAAGCGGGGCCGTGATTCTTGGCTCGGGCCTGGGGCGGGATGCGGCGTCTCTCACGCAAGGCGAGAAGCGCGAAGGAGCGGCGTGGCTGGCGTTCGTCGAGCGCACGCACGAGGCCTATCGCGCCTATTACGAATTCGTGCCCAAGGGCCGCTTGAAGATCGAATATACGGCACGGTTGAACAATCCCGGACGCTTCGATCTGCCGGCGACACGCGTGGAAGCGCTGTACTCGCCCGAGATGTTCGGCGAGCTCCCCAATACGCCGATCGCGGTGAGGCCATGAGACGCATCGCGGCCTGCGTGGCGTCCGGTGCGGTCTGCGCCGCCGCGGCGGCGCTCGTCGTTTCACTCCGGACAGCGCCGTATCCGGTCCAGGAGTTCGAGTCCGTGCGCAGCGCGTGGCGCGCCTCGGATGCTTGGCTGCTCGATCGCAACGGCGAGCCGCTGTCGCGCGTGCGCATCGACCGGCACCGGCGGCGCGGCGACTGGATAGCGGTGGGCGAGGTATCGCCGGCGCTGATCGCGGCGGTCGTCGCGTCCGAGGACAAGCGCTTTCGAGAGCACGGCGGCGTCGACTGGCTCGCGATGCTGAGCGCGCTGCGGCAGACCACCTCCGGCGAGCGCCGGGGCGGCAGCACTCTCAGCATGCAGCTTGCCGCGTATCTGCATCCCGAGCTGGAGCTGGGCGGGCGGCGCAGCCTCGTCGACAAGTGGCGGCAGATGCGCCAGGCGGTTGCTCTGGAGCATGCCTGGACCAAGGACCAGATACTCGAGGCCTGGCTCAATCTCACGCCGTTTCGCGGCGAGATCGAGGGCGCGGATGCAGCGGCGCGGGCGTTGCTCGGCAAGGGCGCCGGGGGGCTCGATCGCATCGAGAGCGCGCTGCTGGCCGCGCTCGTGCGGGCGCCCAATTCCTCCCCGTCGCGCGTGGCGCGCCGCGCCTGCATCCTGCTCGGACGCGAGGAGCAATCATGCCGCGTGGCGGAAGGCATCGCAGCGCTGGGTTTTTCAGCGCCTCGCCCGCGTGCGCATATCGAGGGTGATGCACCGCACCTCGCGCGCAAGCTGCTAACCCGGCCCGGCGAGCATCGCACCAGCACGCTCGACGCCCGCCTGCAGCGCTTTGCCATCGACACGCTGCGGCGTCACTTGCAGGAGCTCGAGGGACGCAACGTCGAGGACGGCGCTCTCATCGTCCTGGACAATGCGAGCGGGGAGGTTCTCGCGTGGGTCGGATCGAGCGGCGAGCTTTCCCGTGCCTCCGACGTGGATGGCGTCGTGGCCCGGCGCCAGGCGGGCTCGACGTTGAAGCCGTTCCTCTATGCGCTGGCGATCGAGCGCAGGCTGCTTACAGCAGCGTCCATCCTCGACGATTCGCCGCTTGCGATCGCCACGCCGACGGGCTTGTACGTGCCGCAAAATTACGATCGCAGCTTCAGCGGCCATGTGTCGCTGCGCCAGGCGCTGGCGTCATCGCTCAATGTTCCGGCCGTGCGAACCTTGACGGTGGTGGGCTACGAGTCCTTCTATCGGCAGCTCAAGGCGCTGGGCCTGGAAACGCTGGCGCGCGACGCCGATCACTACGGCTATTCGCTCGCGCTCGGCGGCGCGGACGTGACGCTCGCGCAACTGGCCAACGCCTACCGCGCGCTCGCGAACGGGGGGCGCGTTACGCCGATCCGCACAAGCCCCGGGGCAAACGCGGGCGAGCCGGCCGCCACGCAGGCCATCGATCCCGGCGCCGCGTTCATCGTGGGCGATATTCTTTCCGATGCAGCGGCGCGCGCGTTGACTTTCGGCCTCGCCAGCCCGCTCGCCACCCGCTACCCGGCGAGCGTGAAGACGGGCACGAGCAAGGACATGCGCGACAACTGGGCGATCGGCTACAGCACTTGCTACACGGTAGGTGTCTGGGTCGGCAATTTCTCGGGGGCGCCGATGCACGACGTTTCGGGCATGGTGGGGGCCGCGCCCATATGGCGCGAGGTGATGGATGCTCTGCATGAGGGGAACGTGCCGGCGCGCGCCGCGCCGCCGCCGGGCATCGTGCGCAGGCATATCGCCTATGCCGGCGGGACCGAGCCCGAACGCGAGGAATGGTTCGTCGCCGGCACCGAGGCGGCAAGGATTACGCCGGTGGAGGTTATTGCGGGCCGGCCGCGCATCGACTCGCCGGCGAACGGCGCCATTTACGCCATCGATCCCGACATACCGCGCGAGCGCCAGCGCATTACCCTGGCCGCGCGCGGGGCGCAGCACGGTGCCTCGTTCGTGCTCGACGACGGACGCCGGGTGGCTGCCGATGCCCCATTTTTCTGGCTGCCGCAGCCGGGAAACCGGCGGGTAGCGCTCGTCGATGCCGCCGGTAACGAGCTCGACCGCGTCGGTTTTGAAGTGCGCGGCTTGCGGAGAGCGCGTTAAATGCGGTAAGCAGTAAGCGGCAAGCGGGAATCAGTAAAGGCCCACTCACCGCTGACCTCACATCGCTTGCCAATGCCGGTAGCGCCGTCTGCGCATATCGGCAGCTCAACGGTCTCTTCAACGTGCGGCCGTCACCATGATTTCCACCAGGAGCCCCGGGCGCACGAGATCGGCGCGGGTGCAGGCGCGCACCGGCGGATTGTTTTGATCCACCCATTCGTTCCAGGCGATATTGTGGGCCTCGAACAGACGCATGTCGGACAGCCACACCTGGGCGGAGAGCAGCTTCGACTTTTCGGTACCCGCCATCGCGAGCAGAGTGTCGATCCGTTCCAGCACCTGCCGGGTCTGCGAAGTGATGTCACCGCCGGGATCGGGCGTCACGCCCTGCAGATAGACGGTGTCGCCGTGCACGACGGCACCGCTGATGCGCGGCAGCGTGTTCGGCCGATCGACGATGCCGTGCCGGGTGATACTCATGGTGCTTCTCCTTTCTGCGTGGTTGCATCGAATGCGTGATCCCTAGCGTATACAGAATTCCCGGATGCCGTCCAATTGGACGCCAACTGGAGGACGCCTGCTATCCATCCTGTGCTTGCGGCTAAAGGACGGTACCGGAGCAGGACATGAGTCATTACGACAAGCTGTTCGCCGTATTCCAGCGGCTGCAGCGCACCGAGGACTACGAAGGAACCGGCGTGAGCCTTCCATCGTGCAGCGGATCATCGAGCGTCACGGCGCCCGGGTCTGGGCCGAATCCACGCCCGGCGAGGGGGGCACTTTCTATTTCACGCTGGAGGCAGGCTTCTCGGGCCGAGACGCGCGCCGCCGCCTGATGTTCCGTCGCCGGTCGAGCCTTGCTCGAAGGCCGCGGTTCGACCGGTGCCCTGCCCGACCCCGCTCGTCAATCTCATGGCTGGTTCGGGGCCGAGATCTTTATCGCCCTGATCAACTCCTGCTGTATCACAGGCATCAGATCGGCCATGTAGTACTTCATTTTCTCCATCGCCGACTTGCCTTCCGGGCGCCGGATGAATTCCGTAAAAAGCTCGATTTCCGCCACCGTGAGATGCTTCGCGAGACTCTGCTTCGCCGCCGTCTCGACCACCTCCAGCCGTACGTTTCGCAGCAGGGCATCCTCAAACGCCTTGCGCCGTTCGGGTGGAATCTGCCGCGAGACCTCCTTGACCATGTCGTTCAGCAGGTCGCGCATCGACACCTCCTGGAAGTAGCGCTCGACCGCCCGTGCGCGTTCCTCGGGTGTGTCCGCCTGGCCCAGGGCGATTCCGTGAGCGCCGCTCATGGCGAAGAGCAGCGCCATCGCAGCCGCCGGATATTTCATGGTCGAAAGCGGCCTCCTACGCCGCTGCGGCGTGTGCGCCGCCCGTTTCCCCCGCGATGATCGCGGTTATCTCGCGCACGTCCTTGAGGTTCTCGTATCCCTGAATCGCGGAATAGAGCGGCCCGATGCGCTCTCCCGGCAGTGCCCGCCCGGCGCAGTTGTCGAACTTCTCCTTCAGCAGCGAGGCGGGCAGCGGGTTTTCCGCGGTGCGGCCGTAGGG
>DATFWO010000117.1:0-6486 GCA_035259205.1 Burkholderiales bacterium
GGTAGAAGACGTTGTTCTCGCGCCCGCCGTAGATGCCGATGACTGCCCACATGCGATGATCGTGCGGCTGGATATACATCCCCTGCCCCCAGCACAGGTTGAGTATCGTGAGGTCGTCCGCCTTGTGCATGACGTTCACGCCCGACATCGTCGGCTCGCCCAGCTCGCGCACGATCCCGGCAGGATCGCTGACCGCTTGCGTCACCAGCTCCTGGATGGCGGCCCGTGCTTCCCGCTCCTTGAGCGCAGCGCGGCAATCCTCGATGAAGCGCTCTTTCTGGAACATGGGCTTTGCCTCCTTTCGGATGTCCTCAACAGCCGGAGACGCACCTGCCGCTGCCGTCGGTTCTAGAAGGTATCTCAGAATCCATTACAGCCACGGAAGCACACGGAAGCACACAGAAGTTTTCGAATGACACGGCACACTAACCGAATCGGATTCCTGTCCGTGTATTTCCGTGTGATTCCGCGGCTACTTTGAGACTGGTTCTAGTCACTCAGGTTGTATGCCCGCGAGCTTCACCACCTCGCCCCATTTCTTCAATTCGGTCTTCATGTATGCGGCGAATTCCTCAGGCCCCGATGGCGTCGGGACGGTGCCTTCCGAGAGCATGCGCTCGATCACGTCCTTCTGCTTGAGCGTTTCGACGATTTCCCGGTTCAGCCGGTTGACGATATCCCTCGGCATATTGGCCGGTCCGATCATACCGCCCCAGGCGTAGGACTCGTAGCCGGGGAGCCCGGCTTCCGCGATAGTGGGGAATTCGGGCAGCGAGGGCAGGCGCTGCGCGTTGCCCACGCCGAGCGCGCGCACGCGGCCGGCGCGCACGTGCGGGAGTATCGTCGGAATGCTGCTCCACGTGAGCTGGGCCTCGCCGGACAGCACGGCGAGCACGGCGGGCGCAGTGCCCTTGTAGGGGACGTGCACGGTTTTTGTCTTTGCCATCGAGTCGAACAGCGCCGCAGCGAGATGCCCGGTGTTGCCGACTCCCGGCGAGGAGTACACGAGCTCGTTCGGCCGCGCCCTGGCGAGGGCGATCAGCTCCTTCACATTCTTTACCGGCAGCGACGGGTGCGTGACCAGCAGCAGCGGGAAGCTGCACATGTTCGCGATATAGGTGAAGTCCCTGACGGTATCGTGCGGCAGCTTCTTGTACAGGAACGGATTGACGGCGAGAGGCCCGGCGGACGCCGCCGCAATCGTATAGCCGTCCGGCGCCGCCGCTTTGAGCGCTTCGAGACCGAGGATGGCGTTGGCGCCGGGGCGGTTGTCGATCACGACCTGCTGTCCGAGGCGATCGGCCATGCCCTTGCCCACGATGCGCCCGATGTAGTCCACGCCGCCGCCGGGCGGAAACGGTACGATCATCCGGATCGTCTTGACGGGAAAGGCCTGAGCAAGCACCACGCCCGGAGTCAAAGTCAGCGCGCCGATCGCCAGGGCGAGTACTCTCGCTGTCGTGCCGGTTGCCATCGTTATCTCCGATGTCTTTTTGGAAATCTGATATTCTCCGTGGCTGACGGCGGCTCGCGGCCGTCAACCCGCAAATCATAACTGTACGCGCTGGAGGAGACTATTCGCTCGCATGCAACAGCTTTGGCGGCGCTACTCGCGATTGCGGGCGCGCTCAGCCCGGTTCGGGAAGCCGCGGCGCAGGCGGACCCGGCGGTGGGCACGGGACAGGCTTCCTATCCGAGCCGGCCGCTGCGCTTCATCGCCGCGAACGCTCCCGGCGGCGGCCTCGATATCGTGGCCCGCGTGGTAGGCCCGAAGCTCGCCGCCGTGTTCGGACAGCAGGTCATTGTGGACAATCGCGCAGGAGCAGCCGGCAGCATCGCTTCCGAGATACTCGCCAAGTCGCCGCCGGACGGTTATACGATCATGGTCGCCTCGCTCGGCGGGCTGGCGGTCAACACGAACCTCTACAAGGGCCTCACCTACCATCCGCTGCGAGATTTCGCTCCGATCACCTGGGCGACGTCACAAAGTAACGTGCTGGTCGTGCATCCGTCCGTGCCGGCGAACTCGGTGCGCCAGCTGATCGCACTGGCAAAGGCGAAGCCAAACGGACTGAGCTACGGCTCGTCGGGCGCAGGCAACGCAGGCCACCTTGCCGGCGAGCTTTTTTCCACCATGGCCGGTATCAAGATGGTGCACGTGCCTTACAAGGGTGGGGCACCGGCGATGGTCGATCTCATCGCGGGGCAGGTGCAGCTCGTGTTTTCCTCTGCTCCGACCGCGGTACCGCAGGTCAAGGCGGGCAAGATCCGGGGCCTCGCGGTCACGACTGCAAAGCGCTCGGCCGTGCTGCCGGAGCTGCCGACCGTCGCGGAAGCGGGACTTCCCGGCTTCGAGGCCGACAATTGGTACGGCATCGTCACCGTCATGCGCACGCCGCGGCCGATCGTAGACCGGCTGCATGCCGAAATCGTGCGCGCGCTGCAAACGCCCGACGTCAAGCAGACGCTGTTCACCCAAGGGCTGGAAGTGAGGACCAGCACGCCGGAAGAATTCGGTGCTTACATGAAATCCGAATTCGAAAAATGGGCCAAGGTGATCAAGGATGCGGGCATCGTAGCCAACTAACGGCGGCCCCCATACAACGGAATCTATACTGCGGGAAGCTGTCACAGGGAGTTTCATAACAGTCAGAGCCATCCATCAAACACGAGGGACTCAGAGTGAAACCGAGACTTTTCGACACGATGAAACCATGGCTTGCGGCAACCCTGGCGGTAATGCTGGTGGCAACTTCCTTGTTGGTGCAGGCGGCGGAACAGAAGAAGGTCAAGGAGCCTGCCGGGAAGCGCGAACGCATAGACTGCATGGTCGGCACCGAGGACCGTCAGGCGCGAATCGCGATCGAGGCGCGCGGCGGCAGGATTATGAACTTCGCGTTCTACGGCAAGACCAAGCCGCGCACCTGTTCCATGGACGTGCGCCGCGGCGATGCGTACAGCAGCTGGAAGGACACCGGAAACGCCACGGTCGTAACCTTGGTGGACGAGACCGGCGACTTTCTGATCGACCGGGACAACAATCAGTATCGTTTCATCTTCCGCAATATCGATCGCATGCGCTATTGCGGGATGGAAGGCAAGATCAACGGCAGCCTGACCGTCTCGCGCGGAAAGAAGGCCTGCTCGGTGGACAGCAACTTCCTGGAGGCGACGCCGGAGTAGGTCTCTCCGTGATTAGGGTGACGAGTGACGGGTGAGCGGGGCGATGTTCGAGGCTGCCCATAGCCGTCGGCGCGCGGCTAACGTCCCGCTTAACCCACAGCGACGCGGTCGGCGTTCATGCGGCGGTTAGGATGCGCGTCGGCCCTAGCCGATGCGCCGAATTGTCTGGCCCGGTCTGGCAAGCTCATGGAATAAGTCGTCCAAATACTGCGCGATCTCATCAGGCGCAACTTCCGCTGGAATAACAACGTCACTACGCGGAGTCCGCTTGCCGTCCCCAAGACCGTACACCTTCCATCGATCACCATCGCGGATGACGTCGACCTGATCCCTCCCGTAAATGTCGAAACGCATGCCGCGCAGCCTAACGACATGGTGAGCGGCGCCCGCAAGCACTGCTTGCGACGCGTGCGCTCGAACTAGAGTTGGGCGTCACTGGACCGTCGATCTGATAACGCATAGATTGCGCGCCCCTTAGCGATTAGCTTTCCGTCTTTTCGTTTGATCGTAACCTCGACGTGGTAAGAACGACGGCTTTCATTGATGAGAAACCCTTCGAGCAGGAGCTCCCCGTTCATTGCAAGAGCGGGTCGAAAGAAACTGACCGAGAGTTCTGACGTGGAGTATGTCTTGTCATCGGGAAGCACTGTCTTCGCGGTGTGCCCGCTCACGTCATCGACGAGCGCTGCTATGTATCCGCCGAAAACGACTTTGCTTGCGTTGATGAAGCGCTCGTTTACCGGATGAATGCATTTTACGTAGCCGTGCTTGTACTCACTAACGACGGGAAGCATCATCGCCTCAGCGCTAGCCGAGCGCTCATGAGTACCTTCGATCATTCGGTCCAGCCGATCAGTTGCCTTGGACATGAGTTTCTCTTTGTAGCCGAAGACCATCTAAGGCCGGGTGACTTGATCCTCGGAAGCCAGATGTCATGACGCGATTCGCCCCTGTTAGAGCGCGTTGTTGAATGCAAGTCATGTTCTCGTGGCCGTTACCAGTACTGCCGGAGACGGAATGCCACCAGCACTCACGTGTGGGGCCGTGGCGGCAGCCAGTGCGTCACGAATACGCTGCTGGACTTGCGGCGTCTGCCGTTCGTAGACCATCCGCGTGCGAACCGCGCCATTGAGGACGAAGTCGAACGGCGTTTCCGCCCCGCGGATGGGCCAAACGATGGCAATCTTTCGCGCTCGAATCTCGCGAAATCCCGCTTGCGTGAGCATCGGGTCGCGCACACTTGGATCCGCTAGACCGAACATCGGCGGCGCTGGCGGCAACCCAACGTCCATACTCGCGTGAGATTGGTAAGTCTTGAGAATGAGCCCAAAGAACTCCCCTCCTTGCTCTGGTGCACACCAGACCGTGAAGCTGAGAACCCCTCCGGGCTTCAACACCCGTGCCGCTTCGCGGAGCGCTTGGTCAGGCCGGGCGAAATGGAGCAAACCGAAACAGCACAAAACCGAATCGAATTGCTTGTCTTGGAACGGGAGAGCTTCTGCATCGCCCTCACGAAAGTTCGCACCGGGGACATGCTGGCGCGCGAGCGCGACCATGTTTGGGGCCACGTCAACTCCAACGACGGTCGCACCGCGGGCCAGGGCGTCTGCTGCCAGGTGTCCGGTGCCCGAAGCAATCTCTAGCAAATGACGGCCATGCAGAATGCCCACACTATCGAGAAGCGGCGCGAATGCCTGACGAGTTGCCGGCAGATCGACGCTGTCGTATTCGGAGGCGTTGCGTTGCCACCCTTCTCGTTCGAGGTATGAGAAGGTCTGGTCGCTCATCGGAGCCGCCTTTATTGCGCGCTCTAACGTGGCCGCGTCAGACGCGCGTGCGACAGCGGAGCGTCGTTCTGCACGCGGGGGTTAGACGTCACTCGTCCCATTCTGCTCGGTAATCGCACGTCGTCGCCGGTACACAATGATCGCATGAACAAGCCGGCGTCAAGAGCCCGCTCGGGTCGTCCGGTTGAAACGATGTTCGGCCGTGCGGACTCCGTCCATCCTGGCCTGGACGGCCAATAGGCGGCACGCGGCGCGCCATCGCCTCGCTGGCGGAGTTCCCCAGCAAGACGAGCTGCACGGGATAGGCGAGTCTCTGCACTGGGCGGCAAAGGCATCGTGCAGTTGGGTCGAATCACCAATTACGACTCACGGATTTTCGGCGGTCGCCTTCACCCGGTATCCGTCGAACACGATTCCGTCCGCAAACAGCGCGTCGATCTGCCCATTGTCGTAGCCGAGGTTCTCGAGCACCTCGGAGGAATGCTGCCCGAGCCACGGCGCGGGAGTGCGGGAGCGCACGAGCTCGGTGCTGGATTTCACGGGGCTCCCCAGCGTTTTCATGCGCCCGATTTTGGGATGGTCGATCTCGACGACCATCCCGCGCGCCCGCGAGTGCTCGTTGTTGAGCGCTTCCTCATAAGTGAATACGGGGCCGCCAGGCACGCCGGCCGCATCGAGCTTTTTCACCCAATGCGCGGTCGGCTGCGCCGCAAAGACGTTCTCGATCTCCCGCTGGAGGTCATCGATGTTCTTGAGGCGCGCGGCGAGCGTCTTGAACCGCGGGTCATCGAGTAGCTCGGGCCGCTCCAGCACCTGCCGGCAGAAGGCGGTCCACAGCTTTTCGTTGTTCGCGCCGACCGTGACGTAGGCGTCCCTGGTGCGATAGGCCTGGTACGGTGTCGAGCGGCGATGACGGGTGCCCGTGGCAACGGGTATCTCGCCGCCGCCGAAGTAGGCGCCGGCCTCCCAGAAAGTCCAGGCGAGACCCGCTTCCAGGAGCGACGTGTCCAGGTACCCGCCTTCGCCGGTCTTCAATCGCTTGATGTAGGCGGCGAGGATCGAATAGAGCGCAGTGGAGCCCGCGGCGATGTCGTTCATCGCGATGCCCACCTTGGCGGGGCGCCCGCCAGGCTCGCCGGTCATGGTCATGATGCCGCTCATGCCTTGCGCGATGATGTCGAATCCGCCCTTCTGGCTGTAGGGCCCGGTCTGGCCGAAGCCCGAGACGGAGCAATAGATGATGTCGGAGTTGATCGCCCTGATCGCCTCGTAGTCGATACCGAGCTTACGCGTCACGCCGGGGCGGTAGTTTTCGACGACGATGTCGGCGTCGCGGGCGAGTTTCAGAAAAATTTCCTTGCCGCGCGCGTCTTTCATGTTGAGCGCGAGGCTGCGCTTGTTCCGATTGAGCACCGCGAAGCAGTAGCTTTCGCCGTTCACCTTGGGGTCGAACCGACGCGAGCCGTCGCCTTCCGGAAAGGCCTCGATCTTGGTGACCTCGGCGCCCATGTCCGCG
>DATFWO010000118.1:0-32261 GCA_035259205.1 Burkholderiales bacterium
ATTGTCATCATGATTCGAATAAGATAATCTTTGATCGCTCATGCGCAGCCTCAACCTCGACCAGCTTCAGGCACTCCGGGAGGTGGTTGCCCTCGGCAGCTTCTCCGCCGCCGCGCAAAAGCTGCGACTCACCCAGCCCGCAGTGAGCCTCCAGATCCGCGAGCTCGAAAAACGTCTCGGCGTGCAACTCGTCGAGCGCATGGGCAAGCGCGCCTATGCCACCCCCGCGGGCGACGAGCTCATCAAGCATGCGCGGCGGCTGGCGCAGGACGTGGAGGAAACCCTCGCCGCCATGCGGCGCCAGCGCGACGAAGGATGGCTGGGAAAGGCGCGTCTGGGAACGTCGGTGGCGGTGTGCACCTATCTCCTGCCGCCCGTGCTCGCCCGGCTGCGACGCGCGCATCGCGAGCTCGAGGTCGTCATCAGTGTCGGCACCACGGAGAACGTCGTGTCGCGTATCCTCGACAACGATCTCGATATCGGAATCGTCACGATGCCGGTCAAGGAACATCCCGCGATCGAAATCGAACCGCTGCGGGAGGATCCGATGATGGCCTTCTTTCCCGGCGCGGAGCGCAACCTGCCGCAGCACGTCACCCCGCAGTACCTGGCCGGACGCGATCTGATCCTCAGCCAGCGGTCGAGCCAGACCTACCGGATCATCGCGCACTGGTTCGAGACGGCAGGCCTCGAGCTGAGGCCGATCATGGAGCTCGGCAACACCGAGGCGATCAAGACCCTGGTCGCAGCCGATGTAGGCGTCAGCATCCTGCCCCTGGAGCGCAAGCAGGGCATCCTCGTCTACGGCCGCACGCAAGTGCGTCCCCTGAAGCCCGTTCTGATGCGCCAGCTCGGCATCGTCAGGCGCAAGGAAAAGCCGCTCGAGATGGGCTTGAAGCTCGTATACGACGAGGTGCTCACGCTCTCGAAGTCCTGAGAGGAATGACGGCGCCCCGCGTCTGCGGAGATCGTCTCGCCAGATGACAGGCGACGGTCAGTCGGCCTATGTCTCCAGCGCGCGCACTTCGACCGCCCCGCCATAGGGAATCGTCGGAATGCGCTTTGCGATTGAAATCGCTTCGTTGAAGTCCTCGCACTCGATCAGGTGGTAGCCCCCGAGCTGTTCCTTCGTTTCGGCGAAGGGACCGTCGGTTACCGATAGCTTGCCGTTCCCGGCGCGTACGGTCGCAGCGGCGGCGCTGGGTTGCAGCTTTGCCCCAGCCAGATGGCGACCGCTCCGGTCGAGACTCTGCATCAGCTCGCCGTAATCCCGCATGATCTGATCGCGCTGGGGATCCGTCAGCCCTTTCCAGGATCGCTCGTTAAAACAGCACAACAGCAGGAATCGCATGACTTGCTCCTTGACGTTTCAGAATCCCACCAGAGTCTTGAACCCACCCCAGAACATGCGCCTGGCGTCGAAAGGCAGGGCCTTGATGTCCATCATGTCGGCCAGGCGCGGGTCTTTCATCACCTTCGCGTTGACGCGATCGCGATGTGCGCGCGACTTGAACACGACATACGCGAATACCACTGTCTCGCCGGGTTTCAGCTTGACGCTCCGCGGAAACGAGGTGCGCTTGCCCGGCTTGACATCGTCGGCCACGCACTCGCGATACTCGAGCGCACCGTGTTCCCGCCAGACCCGGCTCGCTTTCTGCGCCAGGCGCCGGTAGGTCTCGATCTTCTTCTTGGGTACGGGTACCACGTATCCATCCACGTAGCTCATGAATAGCCTCCTCGTCAGTTATTTGATGGCAAATCATGCCCGCTTAATAGCGCTGGGGTCCATCCCTCTTCTCCTGCGCTCACCGCGTGCTCAGGCGTAAGGAATGCGGGGCACATGAGCTTCGCCTTCCACTGCATGGTCGATCGCGCCGGCCCGAAATCGACATTCAAAAGGAGACTATGGCACGCCGTTCGCGCGCGGGTTCAGAGCCAGCGATTGCGCCCGGTTATTGGGGTGGCCGTTGAAGACATCACACGCCGGTCCGGGCACCGGTGATATCTCTTTCAATGCTTTGACGAATCGGCGGGAAGCAGGTGACCCGGTATACGGGTCTAGAAGGGCAATTCGCCGACGCAGCGGCCGGCAGCGGGTGCCGCGGTGGAGTCCTCGAACCGACCTGGCGAGATCAGTGATTGAACGTCACGAATGGTGGTCCGCCGCTTACGCGTTCGAGCACCCGCATGCGACGCTCCAGGTCGGGAAGATCGGTAGCGTCGTCCAGGTATTGCTCGGCAGCGACCTTGGGCTGCCACCGGCTCCGGGTACCCTTGTCGAGGTGCGGCCCCACCAGCCACATGAGCGGGAGGACGATGAGAGTCCCCGGAACGAGCAACAACAGCGCGTAGGTGCACCATTTCGCGGGCTGCCAATTCGAGGGTATCGCCAACCAGAACATACTAGCTCCTTGGCGCCAGCCGCCAACTGCGGCAGGCGAGGCGTAATGTTGAGTCCATCGTATTCATAAGTCCAATTAATTATCTTCATTAATTGGATAAGTTTCCCTTTGTGCCGATCAAGCCGCGCGCCAATCAAGGCGCACCGCCCCCGACGAGGGCGGCGAGTATCGCGCCGCAGGTCACCAGATCCAAAGGTAGACGCCTTAACGCTCCGGCTTATCCGGCGCGCGGTCTTGTCGGGCGCATACACCCGATAGGACGTGTTCGAGCTCGATGAGACTGCCCGTAACCGGGTGGGGGAGTTTCCCCGCCTCGTCCCATGCTCGCAGGCGCAGCGCGTCGCGGAAGCAGGGCTGGCGTTTGAACCGCTCCTGCTCGGCAGGGGACATCGGGCCGCCTTGCAGCACAAGACTTCGCCGGGAGTCCGCTGTAAGGCCGTCGTAGTAGCCGGGATTGACGGCAACCAGGTAGCGCTTGGCGGCAACGTGCAAGGCTACGGGTTCCGCCACCTCGGGGCCGAGTGCTTCCGCGAGGAACGCTGCACCGAGGCTTTCATGGCGATCGTCAATTCCCCTGATGGTCGGAGTTCCCGGCAGGCCGGCGAGCAGATGGCCGATATCGTGAAGCCATGCGGCAAGCTGCAGTTCTGGAGTGGCGCCAGCGGCGCGCGCCAGCGCTCCGCACTGGGCGGCATGCCCGAGCTGCGACACGCCCTCCCCCTCGTATTCCATGCCGCCCCTGGCCTGGTACAGGGCTAGGACCCGGTCTTTCAACTCGGTGGGGGTCATCCGATCACACTCGCGGCCCCTCCTCCGCGCAGTACACACAAGCTCAGCCGCCCCGACGTCATAACAGCTTGATTTTAACCGCAGGGTTTCCGCATACCCGTCGCTGTCACAGAAATTTCATGTGCCGCGCATATCGTTCCAGCGCATGCAGGGCGACGCCGTTCGGGCCACCGCCATCACCAAGCGATTCGGCTCGCAGCCGCCTGCGTTGCGCGACGTCGGGTTTTCCGTGGCGCCGGGCGAGATGCTGACGCTGCTCGGTGCCTCGGGGTCCGGAAAATCCACGCTCATCCGGATCCTTGCGGGATTAACGACCGCCGACGCCGGCACGGTGCATATCTCCGGCCGGGTATTGCACGCGGAGGGGCGGCTCGCGCCCGATGCGCGCCGGATGCGCCGGCAGATCGGCGTGGTCTTTCAGCAGTTCAACCTGGTTGGCCAGATCTCGGTCCTCCATAACGTCATGACGGGGCTCGCGCCGCAAATTCCGCTCGCCCGCATGCTGCTGCGCCGCTTCACGCGCGACGAGCAGCTCGCTGCGCTCGACGCGCTGGTTTCCGTAGGCCTCGGCCCGCAGGCGTTTCAACGCGCGTCCACCCTGTCTGGCGGGCAGCAGCAGCGGGCAGCGCTTGCCCGCACGCTGGTTCAGGGCGCGAGCGTTGTTCTCGCCGACGAGCCCATTGCCTCGCTCGACCCGGAATCGGCGCGCCGCGTGATGGAGTTGCTGGCGGATCTGAACCGGAACCACGGCATTACGGTAGTGACAAGCCTGCATCAGGTCCAGTTCGCGCGCCGCTACAGCACGCGGACCATCGGGCTCAAATGCGGAAGCATCGTCTACGATGGGCCGACTGCGGGCCTGACGACGGATTTCCTGCGCGACCTGTACGGCAGCGAGGCAGACGAGCTGTTCGGCGAGGAGGATGCTCCGGCCACCGAGTCACCTAGTCCCGACGGGCACCTTGCCCTTGCCGGCTAAATTTACTTTTCGATTAGGAGGCCACAACATGATCAAGCAACTGCTGTTTTGTCTTGTCTTCGGTGCTGCCGCAGCCACCGCGGTCGGGCAAGAGGTCAATTTCGGCATTATCGCGACCGACTCGGCGAGCACGCAGCGCGAGCGCTGGGAGCCATTCTTCCGCGACATGGAAAGGAAGACCGGCCTCAAGGTGAGGTCGTTCTACGCACCTGACTATGCGGGCGTGATCGAGGCAATGCGATTCAACAAGGTACAGGTCGCCTGGTATGGGAACAAGTCCGCAATGGAGGCCGTTGACCGAGCGAACGGCGAGATCTTCGCGCAGATCGTCTATGCCGACGGTTCGCTCGGCTACCACTCCTTGCTGATCACCCACAAGGACAGCCCGTACCACACGCTCGAGGATGTGCTGCGCAACGGCAAGAACATCAACTTCGGGATGGGCGATCCGAATTCGACCTCCGGCTTCCTGGTGCCATCGTACTACGTCTTCGCCCAGAACAAGATCGAGCCGCGCAACCATTTCAAGACTGTGCGCAATGCCAGTCACGGCGCGAACCTGCAGGCGGTCCTTGCGAAGCAGCTCGACGTCGCGACCAACAACACCGAGGACGTCGGCCGGCTCGAAGCCAGCAAGCCGGACCTGTACCAGCAGCTGCGGATCGTGTGGAAGAGTCCCCTCATCCCGAGCGACCCGTTCGTCTGGCGCAAGGACCTCGACCCCGCCGTCAAGGCGAAGGTGCGCGGCTTCGTGCTCGACTACGCGAAGTCCGATCCGGCGGAGAAGGCCGTGCTCAAGAACATCTACAACTACGGCGGATTCCGCGAATCGAGCAACGCCCAGCTCGTGCCGATCCGCCAGCTCGAGCTGTTCAAGGACCGGGTGAAGATCGAATCCGACGAACGCATGCCGGCTGCGGAAAAGTCCAAAGCCCTCGCGGACATCGACCGCAAGCTGGCTGACCTGAAGTGAGCGCGTCGAGCCCCTCTCTCTCCCTGCTCGCGGCGCACGCCGCGCGGACACGACACGGGATCGGCTGGTACGCCGGCTGGGGAGCGGCCGTGGTGCTGCTCGCCTGGGCGTGGGAGGGGGCGGAGATTCATCCGCTCGCGCTGTTGCGTCACTCGGACAATATGGCGAAGTACGCCTCCGACTTCTTTCCGCCCGATTTTCGCGACTGGCGCCTCTACGTTCGCGAGATGGTCGTCACGCTCCACATCGCGCTCTGGGGCACGCTGCTCGCGATCATCGCCGCGGTGCCGCTGGGACTCCTCTGCGCGTCGAACATTGCGCCGGCGTGGGTGCGGCAGCCGGTGCGACGCGTGATGGATGCCCTGCGCGCGATCAACGAGATGGTGTTTGCGATGCTCTTCATCGTCGCCGTCGGCCTCGGCCCCTTCGCCGGCGTCCTCGCCCTTTTCGTTCACACGACCGGGACGCTCGCCAAGCTCTTCTCAGAGGCGGTCGAGGCGATCGACCCGCGGCCGGTGGAGGGAATCCGTGCTACAGGCAGCCACCGCCTGGTCGAGATCGCTTACGGGGTCATTCCCCAGGTTCTGCCACTCTGGATCTCGTACACGCTTTACCGCTTCGAATCCAATGTGCGCTCCGCCTCGGTCGTAGGTATGGTCGGCGCGGGCGGCATTGGGGTCGTGCTGTTCGAAGTGATTCGGGGATTTGAGTACGCCAGGACTTGCGCTGTACTCATCATCGTGATCGTCACGGTCACTCTCCTCGATCTCGGTTCGGCATACCTGAGGCATCGGCTGACATGAGCGCGCGCAACTTCATTGGAGCATTGGCGGGGTGACGCGTTCCGGAAGCTTCGACCTCGCGGTGGTCGGCGCGGGCATCGTCGGATTGGCGGTGGCGCTTGCCGCGAGCCGGCGCGGGTGGCGGGTCCTCGTGCTGGACCGCGAGTCGCGTGCGGTCGGCGCGTCGATCCGCAACTTCGGCTTCATCACGGTAACCGGGCAGGAGGCGGGACCCACTTGGCAGCGCGCACTGCGCAGCCGCGACATCTGGTCGGAGATTTGCCCTCAGGCCGGTATCGCAGTGCTCCAGCGCGGGCTTTTCCTTCTAGCTCGCCGGCCCGCCGCGGCCGCGGTTCTCGAAGAATTCCTCGCTACAGACATGGGCCGTGACCTCGAGCGCCTCTCGATCGCGCAGGCGCAGGACCGCGCGCCCGCGTTGCGCGCCGAAACCGCGCATGCTGTCGCCTACAGTCCACACGAGCTGCGCGTCGAGCCGCGGCAGGCACTCCCGAAATTGGCGGCCTTCCTCGAGACCCGATACGGCGTCGAATTTCGATGGGGCACGGCAGCAGTCGAGGTCGAGCCGGGAACCGTGCGTACCGCGAACGGCGTCGTCGTCGCGCCACGCATCGCAGTGTGCCCCGGTCCGGACATGCGCACCCTCTTTCCGGGGGCGTTCCGCGAGCGGAACGTCACGCTGTGCAAGCTGCAGATGTTGCGCGTCGCAGGATCGAATGGATTTTCGCTCACCGCGCCGGTCATGGGAGACTTGAGCTTCACCCGCTACCTGGGTTATGCACGCCTGCCGGCGGCAGCGGCTTTGCAGCGCATTCTGGAATCCGAGTGCGGGCAGGAGCTCCGCCACGGTATCCATTTGATCATCGTCCGCTCGGCCGACGGCACGCTCGTCGTTGGCGATTCGCACCACTACGGCTCGAGTCCCGATCCGTTCGCCCCGGCCGAGGTCGAGACGCTGATACTGGACGAGATGCAGCGCCTGATACGAGTCGATCAGGCAAGGGTGGTCGAGCGCTGGATTGGAATTTACCCGAGTGCGGAGGCGCCATGCTTCATCGATGCGCCTGACCCCGGGGTGCGCGTAGTCAGCGTGACGAGCGGCACCGGCATGAGCACCGGATTCGCAATCGGCGAGGAGGCGATCGCGTCGTGGGACTGAACCGTGGAGGCTTGAAATGACCGAGAAAGCAGGGCAGCGGCTGGCGGCCGTCGTCTTCGACTGGGCCGGCACAGTGGTGGATTTCGGCAGCCTCGCCCCCATGGGGGCGTTCGTCGAGCTCTTCCGCAACTGGGGCATCGAGCTGTCCGTGGCCGAGGCCCGCGTCCCGATGGGGCTTCCGAAGCGCGACCACATAGTCGCGCTCGCCCGCTTGCCGCGCGTCGACGCGGCTTGGCAGGCGCGGCACGGGGCGCCGTTCTCAGAATCGGATGCGGACCGCGCCCTCGCCCTGTTCGAGCCGATGAGCGCGCGCGCCGCCGCGGAGCGTTCCCAACTCGTGCCCGGCGTCCTGGAAACGGTCGCGGAATTGCGGCGCCGCGGCATGAAGATCGGCACGACGACCGGCTATACCCGGACGATCATGCGGGAAGTCATCGCGAGAGCGGCGGCGGAGGGTTTCCGTCCCGACACCGTCGTATGCTGCGACGACGTGCCGCAGGGGCGGCCGACGCCGCTCGGCATGTACCGATGCTTCCTCGATCTCGCGGTCTGGCCTGCCCGCGCGGTGGTGAAGATAGACGACACCGCCCCGGGTATTGCCGAGGGTCTGGCGGCGGGATGCTGGACCGTAGGAGTGACCGCGTCCGGCAACGCGATGGGGCTCACCCGCGACGAGTTCAACGCCCTTGAACCAGCGGAGCGAGATCGCAGGCTCTCGGCCGCGCGCTCGTCGCTGCGGCGCGCAGGAGCACATTTCGTAATCGAAACGGTTGCCGACCTCGTTCCGGTGCTCGACCGGATCGAGGCCGAACTCGAGCATGGTCGGTCGGTGCGGGGCGAGTTCGCCGCAGCGTGAACCCTCGTTCGCGAAATCCGGACTGCTAAGTGCCGATATCGCCGCCGTCGATTCTGGTGATGGCAATGACTGAAGGCCGCGGCGGCATGCCGTCCTTGAAATCGGGCCAGCGCGTCGACGGCTTGTTGAAGGTGGAGCCCGGGTCGTCCGCCGCCGGATGCTGGACCGACAGGAAAAGCGTCTTGTCGTCAGGCGTGAAGCACGGCCCCGTCATCTCGGCGCCGGTCGGCGTACGGTAGAAGAATTTCGTAACCGCGCGGCCGGGCCCGATGGTGTCGGTAGCCCACATGCCGTCGCCGATGCCGATCTTCGACTGCGCCGTGCCCTGGTCGGACGCGATCCACATGCGTCCCTTGCTGTCGAAAGCGAGCCCGTCCGGGCAGGCGGTCCAACCCGCCGCGGAAATTCCCGCACCATATCTGCCTCCCTTGTCCGGCGGCCCGGCGAGGAGAAACACCTCCCAGCGGTGCTCCAGTGCGCTGTGATCGCTCGCCCTGCCCTCGCCCGGCGGAATGAGCTCGAGGATATGGCCGTACTCATTGGCGGCCCGCGGATTCGCCCGGTTGACCTCCTCGGGCTTGCGCCGCACGTTGTTGGTAAGGATCACGTAGGTCCGGCCGGTAACGGGATTGGTTTCCACGTCCTCCGGCCGGTCCATCGGTGTGGCCTTCAGCAGATCGGCCGCGCGCCGCGTCTCGATCAACACGTCGGCCTGGCTGCTGAAGCCGTTGGCCGCCGTAAGCGGCCCCTGCCCGAACACGAGCGGCAGCCACCTGACCATGCCGTCGTCGCTGAACCGTGCGACGTAGAGGGTCCCGTCATCCAGGAGGTTGCGATTCGCCGCCCGGTCCCGGGGATTGTAGCGGTCCCGGCTCACGAACTTGTAGACGTAGTCGTTGGCTTCGTCGTCCCCCGAATATACCGTCACCGTGCCGTTCGGGTTCACCCACACGGTCCCCGCCTCGTGCTTGAAGCGGCCGAGCGCGGTGCGTTTCACCGGCGTGGCGTTGGGGTCATAGGGGTCGATCTCGACGATCCAGCCGAACCGATTCGGTTCATTGGGCTCCTTCTCCACGTTGAAGCGCTCGTGGAAACGCGCGAAGGCGTAGCGCGATTGGGCGCTGAAGCCGTAGCGCTTGTAGTTCCTGGCCTCCGGCGTCTTCGTATAGTCCCCGCCAAAATACATGTTGAAGTTCTCTTCGGCGGAAAGCACCGTGCCCCACGGCGTCCAGCCGCCGGCGCAGTTATTGACCATGCCGATGACCGTGGTGCCGCTCGGATCGGCACTGGTTCTCATTCGTGCATGACCCGCAGCAGGACCCGAGATCCGAATCGGGGTACGCAGGGCGGTGATGCGCCGCGCAAAGCGGCTGTCCTCCACCACCTTCCACTGGCCGCCGATCTTCCGGATTTCGACGACCGAACCGCCGTGCGCCGCCAGCTCGATGTCGGCCATCTCCTTGGTTGCCGCTGCAGCCATGGTCTTGGGATCCATGCCGGGAAACATCATGTGCAGCTCGGTGTATTCGTGATTGACCCAGAGCAGGCCGTGATCGGATGCGCTCGAGCCGGGAGGCAGCGGCGCGTACGCGATGAAGTCGCAGTTGTATCCGAATTGCTGCGCCTGGGCTTCGGCGCTCTGGCCGCCCACATTGAACGCGGTCGCGCCCGGCAGGACTTTGTCGCCCCAGCGGATCAACACCTGTGCGTTGTATCCCGGCGCCACGGCATGGTCGGGCTTCGGTCCCGGCGCAACCTCCGTGAAGCGCAAGGTCGAACCGCCCTCTCCGAGCGTGGCGCAACCCGGCAAAGTCTTGCCGATGAGGCCGGCCGCGAACGTCGCAGCGGCGCCTTTCAGCAGTCCCCGGCGCGAGAGGCGCGCCGAAACGACATCGCAGAAACGCGGCTCGCCGGAAAGGTTGACGCCAACATCCTCATCGGGCTGTGAAATATGCTCACGAGTCACAAATATCTCCCTGACGAAAGGGTCGCTTATAACGCCCCAAGTTGACCGAAAAATGACAATGCCGGCCCCTGTCACAATTTGGTCATTACCGGTAAGCAGTATGTTACTTGGGCAAGAGCAAAGGAATCGCGCCACAGCAGTTTGCTGAAGTTCCGGCCTTTTCGCCGGGCTGGCCCCGGCTCCACGACGACATCCATGAGAGCGCCGCCATCGGACGAGCTCCTCGTCCGCAAGTTCCGGCAGATACTCCTGTGGCCGGTGCAGCTGGTCCCGGCGCACGAAGACGAGCCCATACGCAAGCACTGGGAGCTCCTGCAACGTACCGACGATCATCCGTGGCGGGAGGTCGATGACGAATTCACCGGCGATCCCAGGTTGTTCCAGGAACGCCACTATCACGAGTTCGTGACCTTCCTGCCATCCGTGCAGCGCTTTCTGTACGGCGACGAGCTCGGCCGTGCCAGGACTGGCGGCTACGGCGAATCGCCCATGCGCGTATTCCGCCGTCGGGACGTCGCGCAGGTCCGCGTCTGGTACGCCAATGATGCTGTGCCAGCGGTCTTCGACGTGGCGCATATCGACCTCTATTTCTTCTACGATCTCGATATCGCCATCCTGGTTGTCGAAATCTTTGCGGACGATGTGCGCCTCTCGCGGACCATGGACACGTTGTTTTGCCTCGGACGCGCCTATCCTGCTTTCTGGAACCGCGATGGCAGTGCGGGCAACTGCGCGCGGCGGGTCGAGTGGCTGGGCGCGGCGGGCACGCCGCTCAGCGCCTCGGACTACGATCGGCGCGAGGAATATCTTGCTTACGTGTGCGAGCACCGTTCCCCCCGTCTGGCGTCGCACTGGGAGTACCTGCTGCATCCGATCGCAAGCCACCACATGAATCACGGGCACGGCGTGCGGATGCGCCAGCTCGAGTATTACCGGATGCCACTTCTCGCCTACCTTGCATTCGACAATCCGGAGCAGTTGACGCGCCCCGATTTCGTCCGGCTCACCTTCGGAGGTCTTCGGGGAAGCAGTGAGGAGCTCCCGTACTCCGCCCTCTACCTGCGCGACTTCGAGCAGCGCTATTGCTACGACCGGGAATGGGGCTGCGCGGATGGAAGCGAGTCCATCCGGTTCCTGTGCTGCGGCCACGCCTTCGTAACCGTCGGCCCCGCCTCCGCGCAATATTTCACCGATGCGGAGACCGGGCTGCTCGGGCAGTTCCGTCATGAGCTCTTCCTGCTCGGCCTGATCGCGCATTTCCACAAAGCGGCGCTGCTGATGCTGTCGGATCGGCTCACCGACGCGATCAGCAGGCTCGACCTCGACAGCCCGCAGTCCGTGCTCGCGTTCCGCCGGTCGATCCGCCAGTCTCTGGAAACGTTTCTCCGCTTCACGCATCGCTACTGGTTTCACGAAGTGTCCGACCAGGCGCGCGCGCGGGAACTGTTTCGCATGTGGACCGACCATCTGGGCTCCGACCGCCTGTACGCCGAGGTGAGGGAGGAAATCCAGGACATGAACGAGTACCTCGAAGCGGACAGCATCCGCCGCCAGACAAATACCGTCGTTCGCCTGACCGTCGTCACGACCTTCGGGCTGATCGGCACGGTGGCAACGGGATTCCTGGGAATGAATCTGATCGCGGCAGCCGACCAGCCCCTCACGGCGAAGATCGGCTACTTTGCTCTTGTGCTGATACCCACCATCATCCTGACGTTCTACACGGTCGCGAAGTCCGGAAGACTTGCCCAGTTCCTGGAGGTACTGTCCGACGAGCGGGCGCCGGCCGGTGCCAAGCTCAGGGCCGTGGTGGACGTATGGCGAGCGCGACGCACCGAGCGCCCTGCGGCGCCGGCGAGCCCTTCCGGCGCGGCAACCGAAAGCGGCGCTCTCGATACGAGATGATGATCGCGCGCTCGCGCCGGCATCCGCCGATCGACGAGCTACTACAGACCTTCACCGAGGACGTCTTCTGCATCAGGACCTACCGACGCCGCAGGATGGTAGCGGCCATGTTCGATCTAGCGGGTGAATTCACGAGCCGTGAGAGTTGAGCGATGCGGAAGCGTGCGTTCCAGCACTGCGTGCAACGGCTGTGGCGAGGTTAGTCGCGCCGGATGAGCCAGCGCGGGCGATCTCAACGCCGCGTCGCTAGCCGGCGATTCCCTGCTGAATCCGGCGTGCCTGTCGCTCGCGGCCGTGCCGCGCCGAGGTCCACCATCAAGGCGCGCAGCCACACTGCGCCGGCATCATGGTCCGTGCGCTCGTGCCAGCGCTGCGATACCGTGAACCCTTCGATACGCACGGGCGGCTCGAGCAATCTCAGACCCAGGCTGCCCGCGTAGTGCCGCGCAACCCGTTCCGGCGCGACCATAATGAGGTCCGAGCTGGCGATCACGAACGGCGCAACCAGGAAGTGCGGCACCGAGACAGCGATCCGCCTTGCGCGATCCAGCGCCGCGAGTGCATCGTCCGTCGCGCCGTAAAATCCCCCCCCGTGGGGCGAGATGAAGGCATGGGATGTCTCGGTAAATTTTGCCAATGTCAGCCGCTTTCCAATCGTCGGGTTGTTCTTCCTCGCGAGACACACGAACCGTTCACGAAAAAGCTCGCGGGTCCGCAGTCGCCCTGACAGGACGGGGAAATTGGATATCGCCAGGTCGATACTTCCATCCATCAGCAACTCGTCCGCTCGGATTCGCCGGTCCATTGGGCTAACCGCAATATTGATGTGCGGCGCTTCGGCCTGAAGACGCCTGACGAGGGGCGGAAGCAGTACAAAACCCGAATAGTCCGTCATGGCAATGCGGAATGTTCGCTCGGCCGTTATTGGTTCGAAGCGTCCCGTTTCCGAGGCCATTGCTTCGACACTCTGAAGTATGGCCTGCGCCGATCGCGCGAGTTCAACCCCACGCGGCGTGGGCACCAATCCGCGCTGCATGCGCGTCAGCAAGGGATCCTGAAATAGGTCTCGCAAGCGTTTCAGAGCGCTGCTCATTGCGGGCTGGCTGAGATGCACGCGACTAGCGGCTCGTGTGACGTTGCACTCGCTGATCAGTGCATCCAGACACTTCAACAAGCGGAAGTCGAGTTTCCTGATATCCATGACCCGAATACTCCGGCATTCCAAAATCCAATTGGACAAATATTCGCGGCCCGCCGTACCCTCGCGCCGTTCTGCTGACCTGTTATTCGCGCTCCCGCGAATTTGCACGGCCCGCGCTGCGAGGTGATCCGTGACGACGTCGATGACCGATGATACTGGCTCGAACCTGCGAGCGCATTCGGGCGAAATGGATTCGGTCCGCCGCACCCTGCTCAAGGCCTCCTTGTGGGTCGGTGGAGGGCTGATCCTGGGTTTCTCGCTTCCGGCAAAGAGCGCGACGCTGCTCGGCGCCGCGACGCCCGGTCCCAGCCGGGACGAGGCCGCTGTCACGGCGTGGGTGCGCATCACGCCTGATAATCAGGTGAGACTGATCGTTTCCCAGGCGGAGATGGGACAAGGCATCACCACGACACTGCCCGCAATATTGGCCGATGAGCTGGGCGCAGACTGGTTCAGAGTGCAATTGGAGACTGCCCCGTTTTCAAATACGGCAACGGCGTATCGCAATCCGGCGCGCAGCTGGATGTTTACCGGCAACAGCGAAAGCATAGAGAGCTTTTACGATCTGATGCGCAAGACCGGGGCCGCAGCACGCGAAATGTTGACGCGGGCGGCGGCGGCGCGCTGGGGAGTCCCCGCCAGCACTTGCAGCGTCAAAGGTAGCGCGGTAATCCACCCGGTAAGCGGCCGGCGGTTGACGTTTGGCGAGGTGGCAACCGACGCGGCACGACTGCCAATCCCTGAGAAGCCGACGCTCAGGGCTTCCAGCGAGCTGAGGTTAACCGGGAAGTCCCTGCCCAGGGTCGATGTGCCGCCAAAAGTGGACGGGAGTGCGATCTTCGGCATCGATTTCAGTGTTCCCGGTATGCTGATCGGGGCGGTCCGCACGCCTCCTACCATAGGCGGAAGGATCAGGTCGTTCGATGAAGCGACTGTCAGGAGCAAACCTGGTGTGCTGGCCGTGGTGCCGGTATTGAACGGGGTCGCAGTCGTTGCCGACACTTATTGGCAGGCGCGCACCGCGCTCGCAGCGGCGGCCTTCGATTTCGACCCCGGGCCAAACGCTGATCTGGGCACCCCGGCGGTGCGAGCGGCCTACCGAAAAGCGCTCGATGATGGACCGTGGGCAACGCCGGTGAACGAAGGCGACGCTCAGAAGGCGCTTGCCGCCGCGGCAAACACCATCGGCTCTGACTACGAAAGTCCGTTCGCGGCCCACGTGACGATGGAACCGATGAACTGCACCGCGCTCGTCACCGCGGACAAATGCGAGATCTGGGCGCCAACGCAAGGGCAGGAGCTCGCCTTCGTCGCGCTCAAGAGCGTGCTGGGCATGCGCGACGATCAGATCTCTGTGAATCGGACACCGTACCTTGGTGGCGGCTTCGGACGGCGGCTGCTGCCGGATTTTGTCATCCAGGCTGCGCTCGTCTCGAAGGCGGTTGGCAAGCCCGTGAAGTTGATCTGGGACCGTGAAGAGGACATGCGCCGCGACTGGTATCGGCCCGCGACCATGGTGCGCCTCACCGCCGCCCTGGAAAAGGACGGGCTCCCGGCCGCGCTGGCCACGCGGGTGGTATCGCCGACGATACTCCTCCCGGTGTTTCCGCCGGTCGAAACGATGCTCAAGGAGAAGGGATTCGATCCGGGCGCAATGGAAGGAATGATGAAAACGCCATACGCCCTTCTCAACCGCAGGGTCGATTTCCACCTCCTGAAGACCCCGATCCCGACTTCGGTCATGCGCACTACGGGGTACGGACCGAATATTTTCGCCCTCGAGAGCTTCATCGATGAGCTGGCTCATTCCGCCCGGATCGATCCGTACCAGTACCGGCGGCGCCTCCTCCGCAAGAACCCGCGCGCGCTCGCCGTGCTCGATCGCGCCGCCATCCTCGGCGAATGGGGGCGACCGTTGCCGAAAGGCCGCGGGCGCGGATTCGCCTTCACCGATGCGTTTGGCACGTTGCTCGCCCAGGTGATCGAGGTCCACGTCGAAGGTAGCGACGTGAGAGTGGAGCACATCACGTCGGTAGTGGATTGCGGACGAGTACTCGATCCCGACATCGCCGCCAGCAACATTGAAGGCGGCGCAGTCTTCGGGCTTGCGTACTGCAAAGCGGAGCTGACCTTCCGGGACGGGCGCGCGGAGCAGGAGAACCTCAACAGTTACGAGCTCCCGTATCTGGCCGAGACGCCGCGGTTCCGCACCGAGTTCATCAACGGCGCGGCAAAACTCGGGGGAATCGGTGAAGTGAGTCCCATCACCGTGCCGCCGGCGCTGGCCAACGCAATTTTCGCGGCGAGCGGCCGGCGCATCCGCTCGATGCCCTTGTCGCGACATGGCCTGCGCTTCGTCTGACGCACCTTCCTACTGAAAAATGATCATGGACCTGAACGTCAACGGAAAGACGCTCCCAGTCGAAGTGGATCCCGATACGCCCCTGCTCTGGGTATTGCGCGAGCAGCTCGCCTTGACCGGCACCAAGTTCGGCTGCGGCATTGCCGCATGCGGCGCCTGCACCGTGCACGTGGACGGCCAAGCAGTGCGTTCCTGTTTGTTTCCCGTCTCGCTCGCGGTGGGAAAGAGGATAACGACGATCGAGGGCTTGTCGTCGCGGCAGTCTCACCCGCTGCAGCAAGCCTGGATCGCCGAGCAAGTGCCGCAGTGCGGCTATTGCCAGCCCGGCATGCTCATGTCGGCTGCTGCGCTGCTGGCGGCGCATCCGCAGCCGACGGACGCACAAATCGATGAAGCGATTACCAATATCTGTCGCTGCGGCACCTACCCGCGGGTGCGCCGGGCGATCCACCGGGCGGCCCGGACGGGCAAGGGATAGGGCGAGATGGGACGAGGAGCATTGCGGCGCCGGCCAAACATCTGACCGAAGGTCCGCGGGTACGGTCAAGACAACGATCCGGCCATACGCGCCGGATCGGCATGCGCTATTGAGCGTTCCCGATGCCGAGAGCGGTCGTCGGCACGCTACAGCACACCTGGCAAGTTGAGGGGATAATCCCCTGATGCGCCCTACATCGGGGCCTGCAACCGACCTGCTGCCTCACGCCCCGGGCAAACAAGGATCGGCACGGTGAATATACTCACAGCCAATCTCGTCCTCAGCACGCTGGTGTTCTGGGTTGCCGCCAGGATTTACGTTGTGCCAAGGCTCCACGAGCTGAGACCTCAAGCTGTGCTGCTCCCGATCCTGCTGCTCCATTCGTTCCGGCATCTTGGCTTGATGTTCCTGGCCCCCGGAGCCGTCTATGCGGGCATCCCTCAGCAATTCGCGTTTCCAGCAGCATTCGGTGATCTGCTTGCCGCCGTTCTCGCGCTGGCGGCGATCCTGGCAATCGCAAAGGGGCTCGGCGCCGCCCGCGCTCTTGTGTGGGTGTTCAACATCGAGGGGACGGCGGACCTGATTACAGCTATCGTACTGGCAACTGTCTACGAAGCCTCCCCGTACATGGGTCCGGCATATTGGATACCCGCGTTCTGGGTTCCCGCACTCCTGGTTACGCATTACATCGCGTTCGTCGTTCTGCTGAAGCACTGGACCAGCGCAGCCTGAAGAGGGATGTTCGGCCGCCGCGGCCCGCTGGGCTCGGCCGACATTGACGTTGCTGATGCACGCGTCACGCCCGACTTTTATGAAATCACCGCCTCGCGACTGCGTTCAGGGAATTTCTGAATTCGTCGAAGCGGCGCCCGAGACCCGCAGGTCCTTGCAGCGTTGTTGGAGATAGCGCCGGACCGCCGGATCGGGTTCCAGGCCGATCGCCTGTTGATACGCCTCCTCGGCCGCGCCGATATCGCCGGTGCGCGCCAGCAGTCCCGCGCGCGCGGCCCAGTACGGCTGATAGTCTGCGAGGCGCGCGTCATCGCCCAGCGCAGCAAGCGCGGCAAGTCCATCCGCAGGTCCGTGTGTCTCCGCCAGCGCAACCGCCCTATTGATGGCCACCACCGGTGAAGCGGTGAGCGCCAGCAGCGCATCGTAGATCTGCACGATCGCTGCCCAGTCCGTGCAGCCGGTGAGCCGGCGCACCGCATGCGCTGACTGTGTGGCCGCTTCCAGTTGATAGCGGCCGGTGACGTTCATACGGCCGGCACGAAGCAGCAGTGTTTCGGCTTCTTCTATCAGCCGCGCATCCCATGACGCCGGATCCTGCTTCGCCAGCGGCACGTAGTTGCCGTCCCCGTCGCGGCGCGCGCCGCGGCGCGCCTCGGCGTGCAACATCAGTGCGACCAAGCCGAGTGCCTCGGGCTCACTCGGCAGTAGGGAAACCACCAACCGCCCCAGCCAGATGCCTTCCTCTGCAAGGTTACGCCGGCGGACGTCGGTGGCGGCGGGATCCGACCAGCCTTCGGCGAAGACCGCGTAGATCGCTTCGAGAACCGCGTCCAGGCGCTCTGGAAGCTCGGCGCGATCCGGCACCCGAAACGGAATGCCCGCTTGCTTGATCTTATTCTTGGCGCGCACGAGTCGCTGCCCCATCGTAGCCGGAGCGACCAGAAACGCCGACGCGATTGTCCCTGCATCAAAACCCAGGATCGTCTGCAGCATCAGCGGCGCGCGCACCGCGGGGTCGATCGCCGGGTGGGCGCAGGCGAACATAAGCCGCAGGCGATCGTCGGGAATCGGCGCGTCGCTCGCGACTGCCGCCTCCACTGCGTCGGCGATCAATTGCAGATCGATCGAGCCTTCCTCGGCGCTGCGCCGGCGCCGGGCCGCGTCGATCAAGCGGCGGCGGGCTGCGACCAGCAGCCAGGCCTCGGGCTTGTCGGGTACACCGGTGCGAGGCCAGGTTTCCAGCGCGGCGCGGAAGGCATCTCCGAGGGCGTCCTCCGCGCCGGCGACATCGCGCGAGCGGGCGGCGAGAAATGCCACCAGCCGGCTGTAGGAATCACGCGCCGCGCGCTCGATGGCGCGCTGCGCGTCCATCGCCACAGCAGCGCTACGCTGCGTACTGGTCGCCGCGGCGGATTCCGCCCTGCGTGCGGCCATTCCCTTCCTCTCCGAGTGGCGTCTTCATGTTGAACCTTGCGCACTTGCGATTTGTTGATACTCACCGGACTTGGTCGCCCAGATCGGCCGGACTTCGATCGCGCCATGGGCCGCGCCCGGGCAACGCGCCGCCCACGACAGCGCCGCGTCCAGGTCCGGCACATCAATCAGGTAGTAGCCCCCGAGCTGCTCCTTAGTCTCGGCATACGGCCCGTCGAGAACGCTGCTCTTGCCGTTGGGAGCGCGCACCGTGGTCGCCGTGCGGGCGGGCTGCAGGCGATTCGAGCCGACGTAGATGCCCGCCTTCTTTATCGCCTCGGTATAGGCGGTATACGCCGCTATCATCTGGCTCGTCGCTTCCTTCGTTGCCGAAAGCATGCGCTCTTCGTTCCCGTAGATCATCAATAGATATTGCATGGATCGCTCCTTGGTTCGTTGTGGCGGAGCAATATGCTCCGTCGTGACTATGACGTTCAACCGCATCGTATTTCGACACGACGGCGACTATGCCCAATCCGGGCCAGTCGGGCTTCGCCCAATACGGTTGGCAGCGGTTTCTGATTTCGCTTATATCCGAGCTCGGATAGTGGTCAACTGTGCTTCTGCCCCCATTCGCGCAGCGCCTTCAGGACCGGGCCCAGGCTCCTGCCCTTGTCGGTCAGCTCATATTCCAGTCGTGGCGGGTGCTCGCTGTAAAGCCGGCGCGAGATGAGACCCTGCGCTTCCATGTCCTTCAGGCGCGCCGACAGCGTATTGGGCGCGATGCCAGCGAGGGATTCCTGAAAGTCTTGATACCGCCTGGCCCCCTGCAGGAGTAAGTCGCGCAGGATCAGGATCGTCCAGCGCTCCCCGATCAGATCCAGCGTGCGGGCGACGGGACAGCTTTTGAGTCGATAAGAGCGAGCCATGAGCGCAAAAGTATCGGGTTGACATCCGTTTTGCAAGTAACTATTATATATATAGTGACTCTCGTTTGTATAGCCCAAGAAAGGAGCTCGATATGCGTGCAGCCAGACATTGGTTCATCGGGGCGGTGCTTTCAGGCGCGCTCGCAGCCCAGGCGATGGCGGGCGAAAATGGCGCCCCGCCCCGTATCGCGCGACCGGAGTTGGAGTATCTCAAGGCGGTCAATCGCGTCGCTCCGCCCCAGGATCCCCAGCTTCTGTTCCTGCTGATGGGTCAGTACGCCAATGCCAATCTCCACCAGGAAGGCGCCGAGCAGCTTTCCGCGCTGCTGAAAGAGTTCGAACCACGCCTTTCCAATGAGCAGAAATCCCTGTATCTGACGGCAATCGGCGCGTTGCGGGCCGGCCATGCAAACCGTGTGCCGCTGCTCAAACGGATCGGATGGGTCAACGACACGGTCGCCATCCTCGAGAATGCGAAGGCGCTGTCCGGCGGAAACATCTTTGTCGTGCGGTGGATGTCCGGCATGGTGTACGCGCAGCTGCCCCGGGTCTTCCGGAAGCGCGACACCGCCAGAGATGATCTCAATTGGTGCCTGCGGAACATCGACAAGGCCCCACACCCCGGATGGGCGAGGGAGGTTTACTTCAGCCTCGCCCGGCTATCGAAGGACGAAGGCGCTGTCGTCCAGGCCCGGGACTTCCTGCGGTTGAGCGGATTCCCCTCTTTCGACAAGCCGATAACGGTGACTGCTCCGAACTCCGTCGAACCTGCCACCGGGCACGCGTTCTCAGCCAGGCGCATAGCAGAAATCGTGCCCAAAAAAATCTACGCGCTGTCCGGCTTCGAATTCACCGAATATTACTTTGTCGTGTCGGACGACGGACGGGAACTGATAGGAATCGACGCCGGCACGCGCCCGGATTCCGCCGAGGCAGCGTACTCGGCGCTGCGCGCCTACGCGCCCGGCTTGCCCGAGCTGACAACCATCCTGGTAACGCATGCGCACTGGGACCACGTGGGCGGGCACCGCTATTTCCGCAGCCTGAACCCGCGCTTGAGGTTCTACGCCCGAGCCAACTATCGCGAGGAGATGGCGCGCGCGGCCGGCGCCCCCCAAGGGTTCGCCCGGCGGTTTTTCGGCGAGCGCTTTGACTTGAACGACGTAACGACGTTCAAGCCCGACGTAACGATCGATCGCCCGACGAAACTGACGATCGGAGGCACGCGCTTCGAGCTCATTCCAGTGCAGGGCGGCGAGACGGACGACGCTCTGTTTATCCACGTTGCAGATCACAGCGTGCTGTTCGTGGGCGACTTCATCATGCCGTACCTCGGTGCCCCCTTTGTCGAGGAGGGCAGCGTTGACGGCCTGCTGGATGCGATCGACGTGGTGATTCGACTGAACCCCCGTCATCTGCTTCATGGACACGAGCCCTTGAACCGGATCTTTACCACGCCCGCGATTCTGGCGGCGATGAAGTCCCATCTTGCCTGGCTGCGCGCGGAAGTGCTGGCTGCATTTCAGCGTGGCCGTGAGCGCTCGGCCATCCAGCAGATGAATCTGATTCCGCCCGGATTGCTCGCCGGCGAGCCCGGTGCCCACCTTGCCTACCTGGTCATGCGCGAGAATGTAATCAACCGCATCTATCACCAGCGCGTCGGCTACTGGGAGCCGGATCTCGAGGGTATGGCTTTCGTAAGCCGCAGCGACCGCGGATCCCTGCTCGTGGACTATCTCGGCGTCACGGAGCAGCAGGTTGCGAAGGGCGTGGAGCGGCTGATTGCCGACGGCAAGTACGAGCTTGCAGCGAACGCCCTCGATTGGGCGCAAACCAGGTTCCCCGACAGCGGCCGGCTGAAGACGCTGGAACGCACGGCCTACCTGAAGCTCATGGAGAAGTACCAGGAGTTCAGCCCGTTCAAATTCATCATCTATTCGGGTAAGGGCGGACTGGATGTCCCGCAACTGGCTTCGGTCACGCTGCCCGCAGCGAGCGAGGCGTCGAGATGAACGCGACCGCCCGTGACAAGGTCGTCGAGGGCCCGATCGCGAAATCGCTCCTTTCGCTGTCCTGGCCGGTGCTGGTCGTACTTGCGCTCCAGACTCTCGTGGGGCTTGCGGAAACCTACTTCGTGAGCTTCCTCGGCACCGACGCCCTTGCCGGCGTCGCCCTCGTCTTTCCGCTCTTCATGCTGATGACGATGATGTCGAACGGCGGCATCGGCGGCGGCGTCTCGTCCGCCGTTGCCCGAGCCCTCGGCGCGGGGCGCATGAAGGACGCCGAAGCGCTCGCGATGCATGCCGTAGTCGTCGGACTTGTCTTCGGTGCGCTCTTCGCGATCGGCGCCTGGCTCGGAGGTCCGGCGCTCTTTCGGCGGATGGGTGCCGAGGGCGAGACGCTTGCGACCGCCATTCTTTATTCCAACGTGGTCTTTCTTGCGGCAATTCCCGGGTGGGTAGCGAACCTGCTCGCCGCCGCGCTACGCGGGACGGGGAACGTGCGCGTGCCGGCGATCGTCACCGCGGCGGGGTCGCTCATCACGCTGTTGCTTTCTCCCCTGTTCATCTTCGGTTGGGGCTGGGTGCCTCCCATGGGCGTGGCTGGCGCCGGGGCCGCGCTCGTGTGCTTCAACCTCGGCTCTGCGACCGTGTTGGCGTTATACATGCGTTCCGGATCCACTCGCATTCGCGTCACCCGGACCCGGCTGCAATGGCGGCTCTTGAATGACATCTTGAGGGTCGGACTGCTCTCGGCCGTCGGGACGGTGGTAGCAAATCTGACGGTCGTGATCACTACGGCATTGATCGGCGGGCATGGCCGCGAGGCGATCGCCGGGTACGGTCTCGCATCCAGGCTGGATTACTTGCTGATCCCGCTGCTCTTCGCGCTCGGCACTGCATCCGTAACGATGGTCGGCACCAGCATCGGCGCCGGACAACCGGTGCGCGCCAGGAAGATCGCCTGGACGGGAGCGCTACTCTCCACGCTGCCGACGGCGGCTATCGGATGCGCAGCCGCGCTCTTTCCGGGGGCGTGGATCCATCTCTTCAGTCACGACCCCGGGGTGGTCGAGGCGGGATCTGCGTACCTCGCACGAGTAGCACCTTTCTACGCTCTCTTCGGCGCCGGCATGTCCTTGTATTTCTCAAGCCAGGGCGCCGGCAGGATGTTGTGGCCCTTCTCGGCCGGCATGTTGCGCCTCTGCGTGGTCGCAATCGGAGGAAGCTACTGGCTAAACGGGCTGCATGGATCGCTGAACGGCCTATACTGGATCGTGGCTGCCGGTTATCTCGTCTTCGGAGCTGTCAACCTGCTGGCGTTGGCAAGCGGGCTGAGCTGGGCACGGCTTACGCCCATCGGGGGCGGCATCCGTCACGCCGGCCGTTAGCTTCGATCAATCACGAGGCGCTCGTTCGGGCCGGCCCGATAGAGAGAGCTTCCCCTCCTCACGCGATGCATCGAGGCGTCGGTGAAGTCCGGCATGCCGATCAGGATCTCCTGTTCGGCTACGCTCATCGTCATAAGACCATCGCGCATCAGCTGCGCGAGCACATCAGGAAAGATCGAGCGTGGAATCCTCGGCATTTCTTTGCGGAGTGCGGCGTAAAGCGCATCGAAGTCTTGCTCCGTGAGTTGGTCCATTGCTACCCTCCAGCAAGTTAACGACCCGGTTATCGAACTCGGTTCCAGTCTGGTTCATCCGACGCGGCGACTGCCGGCGCCGGCGCTGGCGCTCGCAGTCAGCCCAAAGATCGCTGGAACCGTAAGGACGTGTGGCAGCAGGAACGTTAGCAGTTAAACATTGCAAAACTGTTGACGGCATGAGCTCAGCAACGTCTCCGCGTGTGCCGGGTTCTCGGCTATCCCGGGTGCCGTCGACGCTCTGTCGCAAAACCTTCACACGCCCTGGGTTGGGCCGAGTGTCACAGTTTCCCGGGTCAAGAAATCGAACAGGGACCAAATAGTGCTCGCATTTTGCGGCTATGAGACGTCCCGCACCACGCACGATGGCCGCATGACATCAGCGCGACAACCGCCTTATCATGTGTTGTTGACTCGCCCCCACGAATGAGTGAAGCGGCGGCCTGTGACACGCCCGATACGCATCCTGCTGGTCGAAGACTCGGAAGAGGATGCCGAGCTGCTGCTTGATGAGATCACCTCGGGCGGATTAGATCCGGTCTGCACCCGCGTATATACGCCGGGCGATATGACCGCCGCACTGGACCGGCAGGAATGGGACATCGTCATCTCGGACTACACCATGCCGAAGTTCAGCGGGCTCGGCGCGCTGGAGGCGGTGCGCAGGCGGGAGCTGCTCCTGCCGGTTATCATCGTGTCCGGAACTATTGGCGAGGACATTGCCGTCGAAACCATGCACGCCGGTGCCCGCGATTACGTGTTGAAAAGCAATCTGTCGCGGCTGGTGCCCGCGATTGAGCGCGAGCTCCGCGAAAACGAAGTGCGCCGGGCCGGGCGCACCGCGCGGCGTGCGTTGCAGGAGAATGAGGCTCGCCTCCGCGCGCTGGTATCCAACATCCCGGGCATGGCGTTTCAGCTGCTGCGCAGCCATGATGGCGGCTACACGTTCCCATATGTAAGCGAGGGGAGCCTGGCGCTCCTGGAACTGAGCCCGGGACAATTGCGCGAGGACTCGGCGCGGTTCTTCGACATCGTACTTGCCGAAGACGCGCCCGGCCTCATGCGCGACCTCGCCCTCTCGGCCGCCGACATGCTGGCGGTGAACTGGGAGGGACGCATCAAAACTCCTACGAGCCGCACACAGAGGTGGCTCTCGCTGCGTCTTAGCCCGCGTCATCTACCAGGCGGCCTGGTCCAGTGGGAAGGCATCATGACGAACATCTCGCGCCGCAAGCAGGACGAGATCGAGATCATCCAGTCGCGCCAGCGCCTGTCCGAGCTCTCCTCGCACCTGCAGCAGGCGAAGGAGCACGAGCGCACGCGGGTGGCGCGCGAAGTGCACGACGACATCGGCGGCAATCTGACGGCGATCAAGATCGATCTCCTGTGGCTGATCACCCGCCTGGACAGCGGCAGCCCCGAGCTCCTGAAAAAAGCACGGTCCTGCGAGTCGCTGCTCGACCGCACCATGGAAATCACCTCGCGCATCGCGCGCGACCTGCGCCCGCCGCTGCTTGAGCTCGGTTTGCTCGAGGCCATCGAATGGGAAGCCGGCGAATTCCAGAAACGCATGGAGATTCCGTGCACAGTGAAGTGTGCGAGCCACGATATTCCCATCGATCCCGAGCTCGGCAACGCTCTCTTCAGCGTGTTCCGTGAAACACTCACCAACATCTCCAAGCATGCGGGTGCGACCGCCGTCGGCGTCGAGCTCAAGGTCGAAGCCGGAACGGTGACGCTCAGCGTGAGCGACAACGGCCGCGGCATCGAAAATACCGATCTCCTCAAGCGGGGATCGTTCGGGCTGCGCGGAATGCTCGAGCGCGCGCGCAACCTTGGCGGTGAGGTGAGTTTCGGGGGCGCGGCGGGCAAGGGCACGACCGTCGTTGCCCGGCTGCCGCTGGAGCCCGCGCAGCCCCCGGTGCCGCTGCCGCTCGGCGCGACGGACGCATCATGATCAAGGTGGTCATCGTCGATGACCACGCGATCCTGCGGCGCGGTCTGCACCAGATCATCGTCGAAAGCGGCGACATGGAGGTCGTGGGCGAGGCGGATACGAGCGCGGCCGCGCTGCGCCTGCTGCGCGAGCAGCCGTGCAACGTGCTGCTGCTGGACGTGACCCTGCCGGACCGCAACGGTGTAGAGACGCTCAAGCTCGTGCGCAAGGAATTCCCGAAGCTTCAGGTGCTGATGCTGTCGATGCACCCGGAGAACCAGTATGCCGTGAGGGCCCTGAAAGCGGGAGCGGCGGGGTATCTCACGAAGCAAAGCGCGCCAGCACAGCTCGTCAGCGCCATACGCCAGGTGAATCAGGGCCGCAAATACGTCACCCCCGCCGTGGCCGAGGAGCTCGCGCAGTCCCTCGGGCAGGACATCGAGACGCCGCTCCACCATGCGCTGTCCAACCGCGAGTTCCAGACGCTATGCCTGATCGCATCGGGGAAGACGCTGACGGAAATCGCCGGCCAGATGTCGCTCAGCGTCAAGACGGTGAGCGTCTATCGCGCGCGCCTCCTCGAAAAGATGCGGCTCAGGAACAACGCCGAGCTCACTCACTACGCGATCAAGAACCAGATCGTGGAGTAGTTCCGACCTGCTCTCAAGTTTCACCGCCTTGCCGCCGATACAGGCTGGGTTCCGTCGTCTGACGAGCACACACTCAGCATGTCTTTGCCGACCGGCAACTACGTCCTATCCGTGCACTCTCGTTCCGCCACCATTCACCCGGACGCCGCCTCCTGCCAGCCTCCTGCGCGCCCGGATGCCAGGGTGAAATGGAACGTCGCTCCTTCGTCGGGACGGGACTCCGCCCACACCCGTCCGCCGTGGCGGCGCACGATGCGCGCGACAGTGGCGAGCCCGATGCCGGTGCCGGGAAACTCGTCGTGATGATGCAGCCGCTGGAATGCGCCGAACAATCGCCCGGCATACTGCATGTCGAATCCGGCGCCATTGTCGCGAACGAAAAACACCGTCGGCTCTCCGCTGAAAGTCACTCCGACTTCGATGCTCGGCGCAGTCGATCTCCCGGTGAATTTCCAGGCATTGCCCATGAGATTCTCCAGCACGATCCGGACCAGGCGCGCGTCAGCCTGCGCCCGCATGCCGTCCGCAACGCGTATCGCCACGTCGCGCACCGGATCGGCGGCGCGAAGATCGGCCGCAATCTGCAAAGCGAGCGCGGACAGGTCGATGTCGGTGATGCGGATCTCCTGATCGGCAACCCGGGACAACCTCAGCATGTCGTCGATCAGCTGATCCATGCGCTGCACCGAAGCGGCGATCCGACGCATCATGCCGCGCTCGTTCTCGGCGAGCTTGTCCATGGAGCTTCTGCTCAGGATGTTCAGGAACCCGCTCGCTCTGCGCAACGGAGCGCGCAGGTCATGGGACACGGAATAGGAGAAAGCCCTCAGCTCCTTCACCGCTTCCTCGAGCTCGGTCGTCCGAAGTCGCACGCGCTCCTCCAGCTCGATGTTGAGCCTGCGCGCTTGTTCCATCGCATCGTGGAGCTCGGTGATGTCCCGGTTCAACGCCAGTACGCCGCTCACTTTCCCCCCCGGATCACGCAGCGGCACCTTGCTTACGGAGAGCCAATGCTCGGACTGGACGTTGCCTGCCCCTTTGCGCTGGCGTTCTAAAAACGGCCGCTCCGATTGCAGGACCTGCCGATCTTCTTGTTCGATGACCTGGGCGGCACGCCAGGAGACGAAGTCGTGTATCGTCTTGCCGACCACCTCGTCCATGCTGGCGGCCCCAAGCAGACGTAACGCCGCCTCGTTGAGGAGCACGTAGCGCAATTCGAGGTCCTTGACGGAAATCGCGTCCGGCGCGTGATCGATGATGGAGCGAAGCAGGTTACGCTCCCGTGCCAGCTCTTCGGCGGTCTCCTTGAGCTGCGTGACGTCGCGTCTGGCTCCGATCAGTCCCGCATAGCGTCCGTCCCGGTCGAACAGCGGGACCTTGGTGATCAGGAACCACCCCTGCGTTCCATCGGGACGGCGCATGCGCAAGCCATAGTCGTAGACTCCGACGCCGGTCGATGCGATCTGCCGGTTCTGGGCATCGGAACGCGCGGCGTTTTCCGGCGGGAGCACCTCGAACACTGTTTTGCCGCGTACCTCGCTCTCGAGTCGCAAGCCCGCGGCGGCGAGCCACGCCGGGTTGACCATCGTGTAGCGGCCGTCGCGGTCCAGGCTGAACACCTGGTCAGGGAGATGCTCTACTAGGGACTTGAAGAGCGTGCGCTCCGCTTCCAGCGCCCGCTCCACATGCTTGCGCTCGGTGAGATCGATGCTGCAACCCACGACGCGATACGGTTTGCCTGCCGCGTCGCGCAGGACCTCGCCGCGCGAGTAAATCCATCGGTAGGAGCCGTCGCGGCGCAGCATTCTGAATTCGTCCTCGACGGCAGGTGCAGCGCCATCAAGGCTGGCCCGTAGCTTGGCCACCACGCGCGGTTTGTCTTCAGGATGCAGCCGGCTTTCCCAATCGCGGTAATGCCCGCCGAGGTCCTGGTCGCGATGGCCGAGCTGGCTCCTGTATTGCGGAGAGAAGTAAACGCTGTCGTCCACTAGGTTCCAGTCCCACAGGCCGATATGCGCCGCCTCGATGGAGAGCTTCAGCCGTGTCTCGCTTTCGCGCAGCGTTTCGGCCTGCGCTCGCAGCGACCCCAACGCGACGCTGAGCTCAGCCGTTCTCGCGGCGACCCGCCGGCGCAGGCTCCGGTTCAGAAGTATCAGGAGGGACGCCGCAATGAGGATGCCTGCGAGCGCCGACGCGAAGTAGTACCAGTAGCGCGGCGCGATTGGGAAGCGCAGCGGGCTGCCGAGCCAACGCTCTTCTATGCTTCGCCGCTCTTCGGCCGTGATGCGCTCGAAACCGCTCTGTATGAAATCCCTCAGCTCTACCCGGCCTTTGCCGACGGCCCAATGAAAGCGGCTCGAGTAGAGCGGCGGGCCCTGGCGAAATTCGTCGGCAAGGCCGAGCTTGAAAAGCAAGTACTGCGCGGCAGTCGCGTCCATGCAGAAGAGCCGGACTTCTCCTGCGCCGGCGGCCTGCACCAGCAACTCGGAGGTCGAGTACGCGCGCAGCGTCTGGTCACCGCGCTCTGCAAGCCAATTCCCGCAGGCGCTCCCGGTCTTGACCCCGATTGTGAAGCCGCGCATCGTGGCCACATCGTTGATGCCGCTGATGCTGCGGTGGAAATAGACGCGCGCCTCGACCGGCGCGTAGGGCGGCGACAATTCGTAGAGCCGCGTGCGCCCCTCCGAGTAAGAGAGCGCCTCGAGGACGTCGTACGAACCGGCCTGGACGCCGCGCTGAGCCGCAGCCCAGTCCATGCCTATGACTTGCGCGGGAACGCCGGTCTTCCCGGACCAGAGCTCCCACTTGTCCTTGATGATGCCCTGCAGGCTCCCGTCCTCGGCCTGAAACAGGTATGGCGGGTAGTTGATGTCGGTGACGACGGAGAGTTTCTCCGGGGGCGCGAAGACGGCAGGCGCCGCGGCGCACACGGACCACCAGCAGGCCGCCAGCCCGCCCGCGATTCCCAGCACGCGTTGCAGGATGGCCCAGCGTCCCATCGGTGCGATATCCCCTTCAAACAGCGCGGTAACCGAGCTGCCCACCCCCTATGCTTGGATCACCAATTCTGAACCGGACCTGCGCGCAATTCCACCCGGCCCGCCGGTGCTGCTGCGCGTCGCAGCGCGGAACACGTCCGCGAAGTGCCGACGTACGATCGCGCCCGATGCCTCGGTCAGCGCAAGACTCCGGCCAGGAACGCCAGCGCGTCCGGCGCCCAAACGTGCCCACCCCTGCGTATCCCGCCGAAGCAGTGCGTCTGCGCATCCTCCGGGATGGCTTCCGGGTAGACCTTTCCGGTGTACGGTTTTCCCAGTCTCTGGAACTCGCGGCCAAGGACGCGGATAGGCTCCAGGCTCGCGTCCTTCGGCGGTTGAATCAGAAACACCGGGATCTCGATTTTTCGCACCGCGGAGATGAGGCGTTCCTGCAGCAGGGGATTGCCATTCCAACTCAACGCTGCGGGTGAAATCGACACCGCCGCCTTGTAGCCCGCGCCGCGCTCGGCCGCGAGCAGCGTCTGGATCCCGCCATAGGAGCAGCCCGCGACAGCGAGGCGGTTTTGATCGACGTAGGGCAGACTCTTCAGGTACGCGAGCCCGGCGAGCTGGTCGTCGAGCTGCTCGCCCTCGAGCAGCCGCACTTGAAGCCGGTTTCGCTCGTCGCGGCTCTCTCCCTGCAGGCGGTGCTGTATATAAGATCCCTCTGAGTCACCGTGCCCGCGTCGCATCGGCGCGAAGACCACATAGCCGGCGGGCACGAAGATTGCGGCGACGGCATCGAACTGCGGCGCCGTGCCGGGATTTTGCTCGCTGCCGTGATTCCAGATGAGGCCCGGGTACGGTCCGGGCTGCTCGGGCCTGAAGAGGAAGCCTACCAGCGTGAGGTTGCCGCTTTTGAAGGTCACCCGCTCCTTGGAGTACGTCGGCGAGGGCGCGTTCTGGGCGCGCACCGGCGCCACGAGGCACAGCCCGAGCACGATGCACAACGCAGGAATCAAGCGCACGACGTCTCTTTCGATGATCTTCGTTGAGCTCCCAGGAAGGGGCAGCATAAACGTCCAATACTTCAGTATGTTAAAGATAAACAACTGTGCGGCTCAACTTTTCTCAGCAGCAACCGTAATCACGAGTAACCCGGCACGGCAGGAACCGACCATGAAGACAGAAAAGGGCATCAAGACCCTCGGCGGCAGCGCGGTCCAGCACGAACCAGGGCGCGCAGCCAAAGAACCGGCAGCGGACACCTATCTCGCGTCTCAGCTGCAGGCTATGGAGAAGGGTATCGCGGATGCTTCCGTGGTCAACCCCGCCCGCGTCGCCGGGTTGAGACAGGCGATCAGCGAAGGCCGCTTCGAGGTCAACTCCGAAGCCGTTGCAGACCGGTTGATTGCGGCTGTCGAGGCATTGATCCGCGCCCGCAATGCATAAGTGCGGGACGTAACACGCTTGCCAACCGATACCGCGATACTCTTCGGTGGCGATCGGACTAGCGAAAGCCCGCTTCTTCGAGCAGGCCCCGGGATCTCAACGTCGACCTCGGCATAGGGCGAACCCTAGTCCGGGATCGAGCGCGGGCAAGGCCGCTTCACAGGTAGGCTTGTGGATGGTTGGTCTTGGCTACTTGGCTGCCCGCGCAGGACGGGCCGGCACCCGAGCTAGTTTCAAGCGCCTTTCGGATCCAGGAGCCACGCCAAAGCATCTGCCTCGGTTTCGAATACATCGACCAGAAGCCCCCGGTTTCTGGCCACCGTGACGCCAAAACGGTCGTGATCGATCAACTCGGCTCGGCCGAGCAGCGCGACTTTCACTCTTGAATCCGCAGCGCTCGCAAATTGTACGGCCATGCGGAACCGCTCTACCGTGTCCGGCGGTTCAAACCCCGTCAGTTTCGTGCTGTCAACAAAGAGCCTCCGAATGTTGTTCTCGCGCGCGAAAGATATGGCGGTAGCGATGAGATCAATGGCTTCCCGAAATGTAACCTGCCTCTTCAGGCGATAGGAGGCGTAGGTCTGTCCTGCTCGAAAACCCGGCGGCGCCTTCATGATCCAGCTCGATTCATCAACACGTGTGGCAGCCGTTAGGCCGCGGTCGCTGGTTTCTAGACGTCCTTGCCGCGCTTTACAACCAGCCCGGTGGCAGTCGTGCCCCTGACATAGATATTTCGCGGCCGCTTCCAGCACGGCCTGGTGCGGGCATCGAATCCCGGCCCCAGGCACGCGATCCAGGCTTCCAGCGTGGACAAGATCGAACCCCGAGTGCCGTCCTTAGTGCCTTGCGCCGATGCGCATTCGCATGCGCTTGTGTGCGTCCTCATCCGTGCTTCTCTCGTTTACAAGTGGCGCAGCCGGCTGCGCAGTCGCGCGATCGTCTGGCTGTGGAGCTGGCACACGCGCGATTCGGTGATGCCGAGCACTTCGCCGGTTTCGCGCAGGTTGAGCTCCTGCTCGTAGTACAGGCCCATCACCTTGCGTTCGCGATCCGGCAAGTCCTCGATAGCGGCGATCAACGTTCGTCGCTGATCCTCGTCGAGCAGCGACTGCAGCGGACCGGGCCGGTCGTCAGCATAGTAGTGCTCGACATAATCTTCTTCGCCGCTGCCCTCGAGATCCTCGCTCGCCACGATCTGGTAGCCGCGCGCGTCCTGCAGCAGCTGCTGATAGTCGGCGAGCGGCATATTGAGCGCATCGGCAAGCTCCTGCTCGGTCGGGGGACGGCCGTGCTGCTGCTCGAGCTTGTTGATGCTCGCCTCGACGCAGCGCAGGCTGCGGCGCAGGCCGCGCGGCAGCCAGTCGCTCTGGCGCAGCGCGTCCAGCATCGCGCCCCGGATACGCTGAACGGCATAGGTCTCGAACTGGGCGCCCCGCCCTTCCTGGTAGCGGCGCGCCGCATCGAGAAGACCGATCAGTCCCGACTGGATGACATCGTCCACTTGTACGTTGGGGGGCAGCGACTTCATCATGTGATGCGCCATGCGCTTGACGAGCGGCGCAAACTGGACCACACAGCGCTCGACGTGCACTTCATCTCCAGCAGAGTAGGTCACGACAGGCTCGAACGCTGACTCAATCGAGAAGCTCCTGGGAGCAGTTGGTGCAGATATCCGTGGATACTGACTGTGCGCTGCGCCCGGAAGGTGCAGGCCAGATTCACTTTCATTATTCGGTGTCACCTATCGCTTCCTTGGAATTCAATGTCGAAAATGCCGGGCATTGTGCGCCCACCATTGAGGAAATTAATTGGAGGTATTCCGAGACTCGCGTGTAGCATTCGCCCGATTTGCTGTAGGAATCCGTCTGACAAACCGAAACCATCCATGCTTACAGTGATATACGTCGCATTCCCGTGTTAGAGACGATGGCTCTGCCACAGGCGGGCGCGGCTACGGCACGACGAAGTCCTCGGTCGTAATGCGCGCGAGCTATGAGGTGCAGTGCCGGACGAATCCGGAGAAATGGTTACCTGCGAGTCGTGGGCGGAGCTGCTGGAGCTCGACGGGATGGAATGCCGGATGACGGTGACTGCTGACATCGCCGAGCGCAAGCGGCCCACGGCATCAGTGCGCCTCCGCTACCGCCTCGACGCTCTAGATACTGCAGATTTCCACGACAACGGCGCGGGCTTCGGCATGGCCCATGCCGCGAAGCTCTCGGCGCGTTTCAGCGCCCGCACGCGAAGAACACCTTGGTGAGGCCGATGCCGCTGCCGTCGAAGTCGTTGCGCCAAGAGCCGCACACGAACGACGGCTGGGCACTCCCGAGGAGGTCGCCAACGCCTACGCCTCCCTTGCCTCGGACGAGGCGTCCTACTTGAACGGCGCAGTCATCGAAGTAAGCGGTGGTGTTACGCTCTGACGATTCCTTCTATGAAACAGGGGCGCCGGGCGGTCCGATATCGACATCGTGTCCTGGAGACACGTCGGCGACGCCTTCAATAGTCCGCAGCCGTGCCAGGTTTTTAGCGTCGGCGGAGCCCGTCACAACGCCGATGGCGTCCAGCACCTCTTCCACGTCGAAGCCGGCCGCCCTGAGGTCGCGGGCTACTTCGTGTATCCCGCGATTCCCGGAAACCGTAACTACAAGAG
>DATFWO010000119.1:0-6220 GCA_035259205.1 Burkholderiales bacterium
TGCCGCATACGGATCGGCCACGAAGCGCTCAGCCGTCAGCCCCGGCCGCTTGAGGTAGCCGCGCGCCAGCCCTGCGCCCGCCACATATAATTCCCCTACCACCCCCACCGGCACCGGCTGCAGCGCCGGATCCAGCACGTACACCCGCAGGTCGGGGATGTTGCCACCGACCAGACTGCCCCCGGCACTCGCCGCCAACTCCCGGTCCAGCGCCAGATAGCTCACATGGACCGTCGTCTCCGTGATCCCATACATGTTCACCAGCACCGGCCTGGTGTCCGCGTGCCAGCCATACCACCCCGCCAGCCGCGCCAGCTCTAGCGCCTCACCGCCAAATACAACTACGCGCAGTCCCAGCTGCTGCCCCAACTCCGGCTGCTCCTTCTCCGCCTGCAGCAGCTGGTAGAACGCCGACGGAGTCTGGTTCAGCACCGTCACGCGCTGTTCGACCAACAGCCGCAAAAACTCTCCCGGCGAACGCGTGATCAGCTTGGGCACCACCACCAACCGCCCCCCGTACAGCAAGGCCCCCCAGACTTCCCACACCGAAAAGTCGAACGCATAGGAGTGGAACAGCGTCCACACATCTGCCGGGCCAAAGGCAAACCACTGCTGCGTGGCGCCAAACAGCCGCACCACGTTCTGGTGCGGCACCATCACTCCCTTGGGCGTGCCTGTCGAACCCGACGTGTAAATCACGTAAGCTGGATGCTGCGGCCGCAGCGCCGCCCTCCGCTCCGTATCCGTCGGGTTGTGCGCCGGCGCCTGTCTGAGTGCGTGATCGGTATCGGGCGCATCGAGCTTGACGACCGTGACGGACTCTGGTAAATGCGCAGCCGCACTTTCCGTGCTCAGCACCGCCAGCGCCCCCGCATCGGCCAGCATCGCTGCCTGCCGCGCCTCTGGGTAATCCGGGTCTAACGGCAGGTACGCGCTGCCGGCCTTCAGCGTCGCCACCACCGCAATCACCAGCTCCAGTGAACGCTCCAGGCACAGACCGACACAGCTCTCCGGCCCTACGCCCAGACGAATCAGGTGATGCGCCAGGCGGTTGGCGCGGGCATTCAATTCGGCATACGACACCGACTCCCCACCGTAGACTAACGCCACCGCGTGCGGCGTACGGTCCACCTGCGTCTCGAAACGCGTCGTGAGCGTCGTGGCGGGTTCCGCCGGCGCCTGCGCGCTCACGCCCGACACGAGTCTCTGGCGTTCCTCGGCCGTCAGGATGTCGAGCCGGTGCACTGGCGCGTCCGGCGCTGCCACCGCGGCGTGCAAGACTCGTTCAAAGCGTCTGGCTATGTTCTGCGCCGTACCTTGGTCGAAGAGATCCGTGCTGTACTCCAGCCCGCCAGCAATCCCCAACGGTTCGTCTGCCGGCCCAATGTTCTCGCGCAAGTGCACGGTCAGGTCGAACTTGGCAATTACATCCTCGAGCCGTTCCAAGCTGACCGAATTGCCGGGCAAGTGAAGTCGGGCGACCGGCGTGTTCTGCAACGCCAGCATAACTTGAAATAGGGGTTGACGCGCCAGTGACCGTGCGGGCTTTAGCTCTTCGACAAGCCGCTCGAATGGCAGATCTTGGTGGTCGTATGCATCAAGGTCAACAGTCCGGACGCGTGCTATTAATTCGCGGAACGACGGATTTCCAGACACGTCGGTCCGTAATACGAGCGTGTTGATGAAGAGCCCAACAAGATCTGCCAGCACGCTCTCACCCCGACCGGCAATCGGCGTACCGATCGGAATGTCATCTCCCGCTCCGAGCTTTGAGAGCAGAAGGGCCAACCCTGCCTGCAAGATCATGAACAGACTTGCCCGCTGCTCCCGCGCTAACTGAAGGAGCTGCCCATGCAGATTCGCGTCGAGGAGAAAGGGCACGATGGCCCCGCGATAGCTCGCTACCGGTGGACGTGAACGATCGGTTGGCAGCACTAGCTCTTCCGGCGCTCCTGCCAATGCCTGTCGCCAGAACTTCAGCTGCTGTGAGATCATACTGTTCGGATCGGATTCATCGCCTAGGATTTCGCGCTGCCACAGCGTGTAATCGGCATACTGTACGGCTAGTTCGTCGAAGGCCGGCGTCTGTGCGCGGCACCGGGCGGCATACGCCTGCGCGAAGTCCCGTGCCAGGGGGCCCATTGACCAGGCGTCACCGGCAATGTGGTGTACCACGAGCAGCAGCACATGGCACTGGGGCGCGATCTCGAACAACCAAGCTCGAATCGGTATCTCGCGAATCAGGTCGAAACGCGTCGCGGCCGCGGCAGCCAATGCCTGACATAGCTCGACCTCGGGAATTGACTCCATCACGAAAGCAGGCGGTGCTTCGTCAACGGACAGGATCTGCTGGAAGGGAATGCCGTCCTGCTCCGGGAACACCGTACGCAGGCTTTCGTGACGGGCTATCACGTCGGCCAGCGCTGCCTTCATCGCTGCGCCGTCAACTTCACCCTCCAGACGCAGTGCCAGGGGGATATTGTACGTAGCGCTCGGGCCTTCCATCCGATAAAGGAACCACAAACGTCTCTGGGCGTACGAGAGAGGCAGAAGCTCGGTTTCAACTCTCATGTGTTTCTCCCGATTCCGCAGTGGCTCGAACGGCAGTGGCCGCTCCTCGGCGACGTGTGAGGGATGGCCGCGCCTTCCTGGCGCCGCTTAGCTTCCTGGCAAGTTCCGCAACCGTCGGCGCCTCAAAAAGCGTCCGGATAGCCAACTCCACTCCGAGTGTTCCGCGCACCCGGCTGATCAGCCGCGTCGCCAGCAACGAGTGGCCGCCCAGGGCAAAGAAGTTGTCATCGAGGCCAACGCGCTCCAGCGACAGGACCTCGGCAACCAGCCCGCACAGAATCTCTTCCTCCGCCGTGGTCGGCGGACGGTAGCTGGCGCCTTGCCGCTCAGGAGCTGGAAGCGCACCTCGATCGACCTTGCCGTTTGCAGTCAGCGGCAGCGCCTCGAGTACCACAAAGGCTGCAGGCACCATATAGGCAGGCAAGCGATCGCTCAGCATCCGTGGCAGCGCGGCCATATCCAACTGGGTACCCTTTGTCGGCACAACATAACCAACAAGTTGTTTGCCACCCGGGCCATCCTCGCGGGCTATGACGGCGGCCTGTGCTACTGCGGGATGCGCAGTCAGCACCGCTTCAATCTCGCCCGGCTCGATGCGGAAGCCTCGCAGCTTGATTTGCGCGTCCGCACGCCCCAGGAATTCGAGCGTGCCTGTCGCGCGCCAACGCGCCAGATCTCCAGTGCGGTACATCCGCGTCCCGGCGTGCGTTCCGTGCGGATCTGCAACGAAGCGGTCCGCTGTTAGTCCTGGGCGGTTGAGATAACCTCGCGCCAGGCCGGCACCAGCAATGTACAGTTCTCCGGTCACGCCCACCGGTACAGGCTGCAGGTCGTGACTTAAGACATATAGCCGGTAATTTGGCAGCGGCTGTCCGATGCTGACGAAAGGTCCGCCGGGGTCTGCGATATCGGACGGCGTCACCTGGTGCACACTGGCCCAGACCGTCGCTTCCGTCGGGCCGTAGAGGTTGTAGACCTCGGAACTTTGTGAGTAAAGCGCTCTCGCCAGCTCTACCCGCAGTGCTTCGCCGCCGGTCAGAATGCGCACGTCTTTCAGACAATCAGGATCGTGTTGAAGAAGGAGTTCCCAATGACTCGGAGTTGCTTGCAGCGAGTTCGTTTCCTTGTTTCGCCGCAGGGCGGATAACCTGATTGGGTCGCGCACCTCTTCCCTTGAGGCGATCACCACCTCCGCTCCATGACACAGGGGCAACAGGAGCTCCAGGATAGAGATGTCGAAGGCGGTCGTCGTCACGGCCAGGTGCCGGTCGCCAGGCTTAAACGCGACGTGAGTACAGATAGCCTTCAAGAACGCCGAAAGAGCGCAGTGTTGGATCACTACACCTTTGGGAGTCCCCGTCGAGCCGGAGGTATAGATCACATAGCTGGGATGTTCCCGCCGAAGCACTGAGACCCGATCCGCGTCTGTGGGATTATGCGTTGGCGCCTGCGCCAGGGACGCGGCAAAGTCCGGCGTATCTCGCCGAAGCACCCGGATCATTTCAGGCATGCTTTGCCCCAACGCTTTCGTGCTGAGTACAACCTTCGGCGTCGCATCGACAACCATCTGGGCCAGCCGTGCCGCAGGGTACTCCGGATCCAGCGGGAGGTAAGCTGCGCCGGCTTTGAGAACCGCGAGCAGAGCTTCGACCACATCGAATGACCGCTCCAGGCAGATGCCGACCAGAGACTCGGGACCGACACCGAGCGAGATGAGATGGTGGGCCAGACGATTGGCTCTGGTATTAAGCTCGCGATACATCAGCGACTCGTCTCCAAATATCAGGGCCACGGCGTCAGGCGTTCGCACCACCTGGGCTTCGAAAAGCTCCGGGAGCATGGCCTCAGGTACAGCGACTGGAGCTCCGCTGAACTCCGACAGGAGCCTGTGGCGTTCCGACGGATCAAGAACGTCCAATTCATGCAACCGTGCGTCCGGCCTGGCCGCCACAGCCTCAAGCAGCCGAACGTAGCGGCTGATGATGGCCTGAGCTGTATCTTCATCGAACAGATCGAGACTGTAATCCAGGCCGCCATCGATGCCGAGCGGTTCACCTCTGGCGCCGACATGCTCACTGAGATTAAGCGTTAGGTCGAATTTGGAGACTACCTGAGCAACTGGTTCAGCATCAACAGCGATGCCCGACACCCGCACCGCCGGTTTAACGGCATTCTGTAGCGCTAGCATGACCTGGAACAGAGGATGCCGTCCCAGGGAACGTGCCGGCTGCAAATCCTCTACGATCCGTTCGAAGGGGAGGTCCTGGTGTGCATACGCCTCCAGGTCGAATGCGCGGACCCTCGCCACTAACTCCTGGAAGGAGGGATCTCCCGACAGGTTTGTGCGCAGCACAAGCGTGTTAATGAAGAGCCCGACCAGATCTTCCACGGCAAGCTCGCCGCGGCCGGCTATCGGACTGCCGATGGGGATGTCCTCGCCAGCTCCGAGCCTCGACAGTAGCGCGGCTAAGCCTGCCTGGAGCACCATGAACAGGCTCGCGCCGCTCGCCTGCGCCAACTTGAGCAATTGTCCGTGAAGACGCGGATGGAGATGTACCGGCACCGCACCCCCGCGGTAGCTCGCTATGGAAGGACGTGAGCGGTCAACAGGTAAATTGAGTTCGTCTGGGAGGCCGGCCAGGGCCGCGCGCCAGAAGCGAACCTGCTTAGCTGACAGGCTCTTCGGATCGCTCTCCTCGCCGAGCAGCCTGCGCTGCCACAGCGTGTAGTCGGCATACTGGACAGAGAGCTCGGTGAAAGCTGGCACTTCGCTTCGGGATCGGGCCGTATAAGCGTATGAAAGATCCCTTGTGAGCGGAGCAACTGACCAGCCGTCGGCCGCAACATGATGCAGCAGCAACAGCAGCACGTGACACTGCGGCTCAATCTGGAACAGCCACGCTCGAATCGGAATCTCGCGAGCCAGGTCGATGCCGGTGGTCGCCACTTCGGCCAGACGCTGCTGCAGTGCTGTCTCGGTGATCGCTTCCACAATAAGTGCCGACCGAGCTTCCTCCGGCGTTAGGATGTGCTGGAAAGGAACGCCATCCTGCTCCGGGAATACCGTGCGGAGGCTCTCATGGCGGGCTACAACGTCCTGCAGCGCTCGCTCCAGAGCGGTCGCGTCCAGCGGGCCTTGCAAACGTAGCGCAATGGGAATGTTGTAGGTCGCACTCGGTCCTTCCATTCGGTGCAGGAACCACAGACGGGCCTGCGCGGCAGACAATGGAAGGGGGGTAATTCGTGGCTGCCGTATGAGTGGGATGCGAGCAGCGTTCGCATCCCGCACACGCGCAGCCAGCGCGGAGACCGTAGGCGCCTCAAACACGGTCCGGATCGCTAGGTCCACTCCTAGTGTGGCGCTCACTCGGTTCACAAGCCGGGTGGCGAGCAGCGAATGGCCGCCCAACGTGAAGAAGTTATCGTCAAGGCCGACACTCTCGATGCCCAGCAACTCGGCAAATAACCCGCTGAGGATTTCCTGGATGCCAGCCTGCTCCCGCGCCGGCGCATCTGCCAGCAGTCCGCCCAGTATTCCTTCTGCCGCTGTGCGAGGGGGCCGGGCACTTTCGCTACGGCGTTCAGGAGCGGGCAGCGCACGGCGGTCCAGCTTGCCATTGGGGGAGAGCGGCAGCGCGTCCAACACCCC
>DATFWO010000120.1:0-10217 GCA_035259205.1 Burkholderiales bacterium
CGCCGATGAAAGAAACGCGCAGCGGGCATTTCGTAGCCTGCCATCTGCGATGAAAGGCGGGCATCCGCCTCAAGTATCCGCCTGCACCGCCGTACTTAGGCGGTCAATCAACGCAGGGCGAGGGCGTAACGTGGGGAGGAGGGCTAGCGTCGTGGTCTGTGCGGCAATCGCGCCCGTGTTGCCGGCGCCCGCCATACATCCGTCGAGCGCTCCACCCCAGATCAGCAGCCCGCCGCACGTTTCCGATCACAAGATAATGATCGTTGCTCCCATCCTCGGTATCTGGGGCTGAACTGCTGCCCCGCGGACGCCCAACGTGGCCGGTCGCGGAAGTGCCGACCCTCGCGCCGGAATGAGTTAGCCTTGCGCCGTGAAGCACGCGCGCCACAGCCGCCTCGCCGCTGCCGGGGCAGCCTTCGATGCCCCGGAGCTGGAAGTGGTAATTGAAGTGCCGCGCGGCAGTTTCCTCAAGCGCGGGGCCACCGGCAGGCTCGATTTCATCTCTCCGCTGCCGTGCCCCTTCAATTACGGCTCGGTGCCCATTTACCTGGGGCTGGAAGGTGATCTGCTCGATGCGCTCGTGCTCGGGCCGCGATTGCCATTTGGCGCCCGGGTGCGAGTGAGGGCGTGGGACGCTATCACTTTGACGGACCGTGGCATGCAGGACGACAAGCTCGTTTGCAGCGACCGGCCCATCACTGCGTCGGAGCGCCGCAACGTGCTGCGATTCTTTCACTTTTATGCGAGGTGCAAGGGATTGCTCAACCTTTGGCGCCGCCGCCCGGGTCGCAATGCGTGCGAGGGCTGGTGCGGGGCCGACCGCGCACTCGCCCGGGCCCGGCCACGGGGCGATACCTGGCAGGGGCCGATGGTCGAGTTCTGACAGAACCTAGGCGGATACGGCCTAGGACCTAATGCCTATAGGCGGCAACGGCGCTTGCGGCTAGATTGGTAGTCGATTTCCTCCGAAGGTGCTCCTCCCTGCGGCGGGCGCTTCCCCCGAACCCCGCCGCTTTTTTTTGCCCTGGTCCGGTCCCGTGGATTCCTATAGAAACTATTTCGTGTTATTATTTCACATGAAATTACGCATTATGACGGCCGCACAGAAAGCGCCACTTCCCTCTCGTGACCGGACGCTGTCCAAAGCAGCCATCCGGGCGGCGGACCTGCTCGGCCTCGCCCAGGCGGAACTGGCGCCGATACTCGGTCTGAGCCGCGCGACGATATCCCGTATGGCGGCGGGAGAGCACACCCTCGCGCCCGAGCATAAATCCTGGGAGATGGCGGCGCTCTTCGTGCGGCTGTTTCGCTCGCTGGACGCTCTGGTCGGATCGAACGAAGCGCAGGCGCGCGCCTGGCTCGACAGCGAGAACGCGGCGCTTGGCGGCGCACCGCGACGGTTGATCGGGAGGGCGGAAGGGCTGGTCCGTGTCGTCCAGTATCTGGACGCCGCGCGCGGTCGCATCTAGAGCGAGCCGCACGCGGACGCGGCTGTGGCGCGCCGTAGAGGCACAGCATGTTGCCTCGACCTTGCGGCTGGTCGACGATCTCGAGGAACAGCGCGCGCTGGAAGAGCTCCTGGACGCAACCAAACCGGCGGTTCCTCCAGCTGCGTCCGCGCTCCATTACCTGCTCTTCACGCCTTTCAGATATACCGCTCCCTACCCGTCCCGCTTTCGCGCCCTCACCGATCCGGGCGTGTTCTATGGCGCGGACAACGCCGGGACGGCCTGCGCCGAACTGGGCTACTGGCGTTGGCGATTCCTGCAGGACAGCGCGGGCCTTGCCCAACTCGGTCCGGCGCCCCAGACATTGTTCGAGGTGAGCACCAGAACGCTGACCGTCGATCTGCGCAAACCACCCTACTCGCGCGACGCAACGCACTGGAAGCACCCGACGAGCTACTCGGCCACGCAGGAATTCGGACGGGTCGCGCGCCAGGCCGACATCGGTCTCATCCGCTACGCATCCGTCCGGGACCCGTCCGGGGGAGGCTGCGGCGCAGTCCTGGATCCCGGCGCCTTCAACCCACCGCACCCGATCTCGCCCACCCAGACGTGGATACTGACGGTAACCGGGGATTTCGCGGTCTGGCAGCGCGAACGCGCAGCGCTGGAGTTCGATATGCGGCGCTGGAAATAGCAGCTTCCGTCAGAAATCGGCGGGATCGAGCGCAAGCACGCTTGCCGAACCGCGCGTAACCGCGCGAGCGAGCGGAAGGGCCTGGGGCAGCACGTGCTCCGCGTAGAAACGAGCCGTGGCGAGCTTGGCTTCGAGAAAGTCGCGGTCGGCTGCGGGATCTTCGAGCCGCGACCGCGCGACCAGCGCGGCGCGCGCCATCATCCAGCCTCCCGCGACCGTGCCGAAAAGCTTGAGATAGGGAACAGCTACGGCCGAGGCTACCCTGGCATCTTTCGCGTAGTTCTCGACGAGCCAGCGGGTAGCGCTCTCGAGATCGCTGACCGCGTCCTTGAAATTCGCATGGAGCGCGGCGAAGCCCTCATCGGTCCGCGCGGCGAGCGCGGAGTCCAGGGTCCGCATCGCTTCGATGACTGCAAAGGCGGTCGCGCCCTTTTCGAAAGCGACCTTACGGCCGATCAGATCATTTGCCTGGATACCGGTCGTTCCTTCATAGATGGTCGTAATGCGCGCATCGCGCAGGTACTGCGCCGCGCCGGTTTCCTCGACGAAGCCCATGCCGCCGTGGATCTGGATCCCGGTGGAAGCGATTTCCACGCCCTGCTCCGTGCACCAGCCTTTGACCACGGGGATCAGCAGATCGACCAGCGCCTGGCTCCTGCGCTGCTCCGCCGGGTCCGGGTGGCGCTTTGCCTTGTCCAGCGCCGCCCCCGCGAAGCAGGCAACCGCGCGCATGGCCTCCGTCTGCGCGCGCATGCTCATCAGCATCCGGCGCACGTCGGGATGGTGGATGATCGTGACGCGGTCGCCGCTGCGCTGCCCGACCTCACGACCCTGCACGCGAGTCCTGGCGTGCTCCAGAGCGTGCTGATACGCACGCTCGCCGATAGCGATACCTTCCACTCCCACTGCGAGCCGGGCGTGGTTCATCATGGTAAACATGTATTCGAGACCGCGGTTTTCTTCTCCCACCAGGTAGCCGACCGCTCCGCTTTCGTCGCCGTACGCGAGCACGCACGTCGGGCTCGCATGGATACCGAGCTTGTGCTCGATGGAGACGCAGCGGACGTCATTGCGTTGCCCGGGGGTGCCGTCGGGATTCAGTAGGAATTTCGGGACGATGAAGAGCGAAATGCCCTTCACTCCCTCGGGCGCATCGGGCGTGCGCGCAAGCACCAGGTGCACGATGTTGTCCGTCAGGTCGTGCTCGCCCCAGGTGATGAAGATCTTGGTCCCGCGGATGCGGTAGTGATCACCCTCGCGCAAGGCGCGCGTGCGCACGGCGGAGAGGTCCGAGCCCGCCTGCGGCTCGGTCAGGTTCATCGTGCCGGTCCACTCGCCGGACGTGAGCTTGGGCATCCAGGTCTTGCGCTGCCCCTGCGTTCCATGGAGCTTGAGTGCCTCGAGCACGCCCGCTGTGAGCATGGGGGCGAGGCACAACGCCATGTTGGCGCTTTTCCAGATTTCCTGGACCGGGGTCGCGATCACGTGCGGCAATCCCTGCCCGCCGAACTCCGGCTGGCCGCCGAGAGCGTTCCATCCGGCATCGACGAATTTGCGGTACGCCTCTTTGAATCCCTTCGGGGTGATGACCTTGCCGTCGACGAGGCTGGCTCCCTGCTTGTCGCCCTCCCGGTTCAGCGGATCGAGCACTTCCTGAGCGAACCTAGCCGCTTCCCCCAGCACGGCTTCGGCCAGCTCGGCGTTCACGTCCGCGCAACCCGGCAGCGCCGTCACTTCTTGCAGTCCCGCGAGCTCGTTGATCACGAACTGCATGTCCTTGAGCGGGGCGGCGTAGGTGGACATGCGGTCTCGTGGGTGAGGTGATGACGTGACGAACTGTTTCTTACTACGTCACACCGTCACCCCAGTTCCTTGGTGAGCTCGGGCACCGCCTTGAACAAATCCTCGACCAGCCAGTAGTTGGCGACCGCGAAGATCGGCGCCTCGGGGTCCTTGTTGATCGCGACGATGACCTTGCTGTCCTTCATGCCGGCGAGATGCTGGATCGCCCCCGAGATGCCGACGGCGATGTAGAGCTCGGGCGCGACGATCTTGCCGGTCTGCCCGACCTGGAATTCGTTCGGCTTGAAGCCCGAATCCACCGCGGCGCGGGAGGCGCCGACTGCCGCGCCCAGCTTGTCGGCCAGCGCCTCGATGATCTGGAAGTTTTCCGCGCTGCCCATGCCGCGGCCGCCGGAGACGATGACGCGCGCCGCGGTCAGCTCGGGGCGCTCTGACTTGGCGACCTCCTGCCCGTTGAACTTCACCGACGCGCTGACGGGGCCGGCAGCGAGCGTTTCAACGGGGGCGGGGCTCGCGCTCTCCCCCGCCGGATCGAATGCGGTCGCGCGCACGGTCACGACCTTGATCTTGTCCTTCGACTGCACCGTGATGAGGACGTTGCCGGCATAGATCGGCCGCACGAAGGTATCGGGCGATTGCACCCCGCTGATGTCGGAGATCTGCTGCACGTCGAGCAGCGCGGCCACGCGCGGCATGAAGTTTTTCCCGAAGCCGGTCGCCGCCGACACGATGTGCGTATACTGTCCCGCGAGCGGGACGACCAGGGCGGCCAGGTTTTCCGCGAGGTACCCCTCGTAATGCGGTGCATCGCAATGCAAGACCTTCTTGACACCGGCAACTTTAGCCGCAGCCTGCGCCGCGGCCGCGCATTGATACCCCGCAATGAGTACCGCGATGTCGCCACCCATTTTGGCGGCCGCGGCGACTGCGTTGGTGACACCGGGCTTGAGCTGCCTCCCGTCGTGCTCTGCTATGACCAGGACTGACACGTCAACCTCGTAAGTGAGCAGTAAGCAGTGAGCGGTCAGCGGGAACGGATTTGCCTACTGCTCACCGCTACCGGTTTCAAATGATCTTCGCCTCGTTTTTCAGCTTCGCGATGAGCTCTTTCACGTCCGCTACTTTCACGCCTGCGCCGCGCTTGGCCGGCTCCTCCACCTTGAGCGTCGTCAACCGCGGCGCGACATCCACCCCGAGCGCGTCGGGCTTGACCATCTCGAGCGGTTTCTTCTTCGCCTTCATGATGTTGGGCAGCGTCACGTAGCGCGGCTCGTTCAACCGCAAATCGGTGGTGACGATGGCGGGCAGCTTCAGCGCGAGCTTCTCCAGCCCGCCGTCTATCTCCCGCACGCAGTCCGCCGCATCGCCGTTGACCGCAATCTTGGAGATGAAAGCCGCCTGCGGCCAGTCGAGCAGCGCCGCGAGCATCTGCCCGCACTGGTTGGAATCGTCGTCGATCGCCTGCTTGCCCATGATCACCAGCTTCGGCTGCTCCTTCGTAACGACGGCTTTCAGCAGCTTCGCGACCGCCAGCGGCTGCACCTCGACGGTGGTCTCCACCAGGATGCCGCGGTCGGCCCCCATCGCCATTGCCGTGCGCAGGGTTTCCTGGCACTGCGCAACGCCAATGGACACGACGACGATTTCCGTGACCGTCCCGGCCTCCTTCATGCGCACCGCCTGCTCCACTGCGATCTCGCAGAATGGATTCATGGCCATCTTGATGTTCGCGGTTTCCACGCCGCTGCCATCGGACTTCACCCGCACCTTCACATAGGGATCGATCACGCGCTTGACGGTCACCAGACACTTCATGCGATCTCTCTGAATTCATTGATAGAAAGGGGCGCTATTTTACCGCACCGACGGCACGGGGAGAACCCACAGCCCGCAGTGTGGGCGATCAATGTCACCCTACAGGGATTTCTTGAGGGCTCGTCCGAGCTCGCCGACGATGCCGCGCCGGAAGGTCAGCACGCATGCCACGAATATGCAACCTTGCGCGATCGTGACCCAGGAGCCGAGCAGCGCGAGATAGTTTTCAATCGACAGCAGCACCAGCGCACCCGCCGCGGGGCCGAACACGGTACCCAGCCCGCCGAGCAAGGTCATCAGCACGACCTCGCCCGACATCGTCCAATAGACGCCGTTCAACGCCGCAAGCTGGAACACCAGCGCGTTGGTCGCCCCAGCCACCCCGGAGAGGGTTGCGGAGAGGACGTACGCGAGCAGCTTGTAGCGATCGACGTCGTACCCGAGCGAGACTGCGCGCGCCTCGTTCTCGCGGATCGCCTTGAGAACCTGTCCGAACGGCGAATGGATGATGCGATAGATCAGCAGGAAGCCGGAAATGAAGATCACGAACACCGTTACGTACATCGCGGTGACGTCGGAGAGGTCTATGGTGCCGAAAAGCTTGCCGCGAGGCACGGCCTGGATGCCGTCTTCCCCCCCCGTGAACGGCGCCTGCACGCAAAAGAAATACACCATCTGGGCGAGCGCGAGCGTGATCATCGCGAAATAGATACCCTGGCGGCGGATGGCGATCAGGCCGGAGACGATCCCGAGCAGGCATGCGGCGGCAGCACCGAAGAGAACGGCAAATTCGGGATTGAACGGCGGCAGCTGCAGGAGCACCGGAACGGACGCTCCCAGAAACTTGAAGCCGCCAACTGTCAATCCGGCCTTGGCGGTATGCGCGGCAACGTAACCGGCCGTGCCCAGGAACATCGCGTGCCCGAACGACAGCAGTCCGACGTAGCCGAGCAGCAGGTTGAAGGCGCATGCAAAAAGCGCGAAGCACATCACCTTCATCAGGAATAGCGGATAGATCACGAGCGGCCCGATCGCGAAGAACGCGACCATGACCAAAAATGCGACGCGCTGATGCAGCGAGCTCTGTGCGCGCGGCAAGGAACCGGCCATGGCCGAGACGGTGGTCGCCATCTACCTGCGCGCCCCGAACAGACCGGTCGGCTTGATCATCAGCACGATCGCCATGATGATGAAGATCACGGTGTTCGAAGCTTCCGGATAGAACACTTTGGTGAGCCCTTCCACCAGGCCGAGCACGAAGCCGGTGATGATAGCTCCCATGATCGAGCCCATGCCGCCGATCACCACCACGGCGAATACGACGATGATCAGGTGCTCGCCCATCAGGGGGTTCACGCTGTAGATCGGCGCTGCCATGACGCCAGCGAACGCGGCAAGCCCGACCCCGAAGCCGTAGGTGAGCGTGATCATGCGCGGAACGTTGACGCCGAACGCACGCACGAGCTGCGGATTTTCGGTCGCCGCACGCAGATACGAGCCCAGCTTCGTCTTCTCGATCAGGAACCAGGTGCCGAGACACACCGCCAGCGAAGCGACGATCACCCACGCCCGGTAATTGGGCAGGAACATGAAGCCCAGGTTACGCCCGCCTTCGAGCTCCTTCGGCATCGAATACGGCAGTCCGGTCGAGCCATACTCGTTGCGGAACAGTCCCTGGACGATGAGGGCGAGCCCGAACGTAAGCAGCAGGCCGTAGAGGTGATCGAGCTGGTAGAGCCGGGAGAGCATCACGCGCTCGATCACGACGCCGGTCGCTCCGACGATGACGGGCACGAGCAGAAGCGCCCACCAATAACCGACACCGAGCTTGTTCAGCAGGAACCAGGCGCAGAATGCCCCCATCATGTACTGAGCGCCATGCGCGAAGTTGATGATGTTGAGCAGGCCGAAGATGACGGCAAGCCCGAGCGAGAGCAGCGCGTAGAACGAGCCGTTGATGAGCCCGATCAGGAGCTGCCCGAACAGCGCCTGGGTCGGGATGCCGAAGATCTCGCTCACGCTCGGCGGGTGACGATTGACGGGTGACGATTGACGGGCAAAAGCGGAAGCACCGTGCGATGCGCTACCCTTCCGCCTTCATCCTGCCCTCGTCACTTGACGAGGGGGCAGCCGCCCTCCTTTTCGGGGCGGAACGCCTGGTCGGCCGGTATGGTCGCGCGCACCTTGTAGTAGTCCCATGGCCCTTTCGATTCCGAAGGCTTCTTCACTTCGAACAGATACATGTCGTGGATATGCCGGCCGTCCTGGCGCACCTGGCCTTTGCCGAATACGGGATCCTCGCTCGGCATCTCCTTCATCTTGGCAATGACTTTCGGCCCGTCATCCGTCTTCGCCGCCTCGACCGCCTTCAGGTAATGCAGCATTGCCGAGTACACGCCGGCCTGCGCCATCGTCGGCATCGCTCCCTTGTGCAGTTTCGCGAAGCGCTGCGACCAGGCGCGCGTCTGGGGGTTGAGGTCCCAGTAGAAGGCTTCCGTGAGGAACAGCCCCTGCGCCTTGTCGAGCCCGAGCGAGTGCACGTCGGTCAGGAACACGAGCAACCCCGCGAACTGCTGGCCGCCCTTCACGATGCCGAACTCGGCGCCCTGCTTGATCGCATTGATGGTGTCGGCGCCGGCGTTGGCGAGCCCGATGATCTTCGCCTTGGAGGTTTGCGCCTGCAGCAGGAACGACGACATGTCGGCCGACGGAAACGGATGGCGCACCTTTCCCAGCACCTTTCCACCCAGCTTCAGCACGACCGCCTCGGTCTGCTGCTCGAGCGAATGGCCGAATGCGTAGTCGGCGGTCAGGAAAAACCACGTATTGCCGCCGCTCTTGACCACGGCCGTTCCGGTGCCGTTGGCCAGAGACCAGGTGTCATAGGTCCAGTGTATGGCGTTCGGCGAGCACGCCTTGCCCGTGAGGTCCACCGTTGCCCCCGTGGAAACGATCAACGCCTTGTTCTTCTCCCGAGTCACCTGGTTCACCGCCAGAACCACCGAGGAAGTCGGGACATCGAGGATCAGGTCCACCTTGTCCACGTCGTACCATTGCCGCGCGATGCTCGAGCCGACCTCGGGCTTGTTCTGGTGATCGGCGACGAGGATCTCCACCTTGAGGCCCTTCTTGGCGGCGCCGAAGTCCTCGACCGCCATGCGGGTGGCGACGACCGAGCCGGGACCGGCCAGATCGGCGTAGGTCCCCGACTGGTCGTTCATGACACCGACCTTGATCACCCCGTCGGAGATCTGGGCGTGGGCGCCGCCGGCGGCCAGCGCGAGTGCTGCGATGACACCTAATGTGCGTCCTCCTAGAGACATGGCCGTTCTCCCTATGTCAATGTTGCAAGAATCTAACCGCGACGAATTCTGCCTATACGGTGACCGCAGCTGCAAGCCCGGCCTGCGGCTACACGCCAAGGTAGTCGTGTATCTTGGCCATGCTGGTCTCCAGTGCGGCATTGGACATCATATCCACCACGCGCCCATTTTCCATTACGTAGTGCCGGTCTGCCACCGTCTGCGCGAACCGGAAATTCTGCTCCACCAGCAGTATCGTGTACCCGTCGCTCTTCAGCCGCGCGAGGGTCGTGCCGATCTGCTGCACAATGACCGGCGCGAGGCCCTCGGTCGGCTCGTCGAGCAGCAGCAGGCGCGCGCCGGTCCTCAGTATGCGCCCGATCGCCAGCATCTGCTGCTCGCCGCCGGAGAGCTTGGTGCCCTGGCTCGCGAGGCGCGCCTTGAGGTTCGGAAACAGCTCGTAGACCTGCGCAACGCTCAGGCCCCCGGCGCGCACCTGCGGAGGCAGCATGAGGTTCTCGAGCACGTTAAGGCTGGCGAAGATTCCGCGCTCCTCGGGACAGAATGCGATTCCGAGCCGCGCGATCTTGTTGGAGGTCAGCGCAACGGTCTCATGCCCCTCGAACGCGATGGAGCCCTCGCGCCGGCCCACCATCGCCATGATGGACTTGAGCGTCGTCGTCTTGCCGGCCCCGTTGCGGCCGAGCAACGTCACGACCTCCCCTGCCCGGACCTCGAAGTCCACGCCGTGCAGGATGTGCGACTCGCCGTACCAGGCGTTCAATCCTTTCACGGCGAGGAGTGTCTCTGACATATCTTTTGTTGGTGAGCGGTGTTAGAACCTATCTCAATAATAGGCGCGTGATGCGTTGTGGCCAGGACGGAGCGTATGCGAGGCGCACGGCGCAGGCCATATGTCGATATGGTCAAGCCGGGTAACGACGCAGACGGCGCGCCGCAGGGAGGAGCAGGGGCCCCGATGTTCTTCCGGGGATGCGACCCCGCAGGTGCGCCAGCACGCGTTCAAGTGCGGCGCTGTGGCCCGCTCCCGGGTCGCACCTACGCGTGTATACGCGCAGGCACTGCTCCGCCGTCCGCGTGCCCTGGCCGCAACCCGAGTGGGACGGGGCGCTGAGCAATGGCTTCGCCATTGCG
>DATFWO010000121.1:0-24637 GCA_035259205.1 Burkholderiales bacterium
GTACTCATGCTTGCGATATAGCGCCAACGCCCAGAAGTGAGGCGGAGTCCAGGCGAAAATGATGAGAAACAGGAGCAGCGCGTCCGCGGCGACTTCGCCCGTCACCGCGACCCAGCCCAGCACCGGGGGCATTGCGCCGGAGGCGCCCCCGATCACGATGTTCTGCGGCGTCATGGGCTTGAGGACGACGGTGTAGACGACAGCGTAGCCCACGAACGTGGCCAGCGTGAGCCACATGGCAAGTGCGTTCGTCCAATGATAGAGCACGAGCAAGCCCATGCCCCCAACCGCACCGGAGAACGCGAGCGTCTGTGCTGAGGTGACCTGCCCGCGCGGCAGCGGCCGCCGACTGGTGCGGGCCATCAGCGCGTCGACCTTCTGCTCGACCAAGCAATTAACGGCCGCCGCCGCCCCCGCGACCAGCGCGATGCCTAGAGTACCCGCGACGAGAGCCGGCAGCGGTACCATGCCCGGTACGGCGAGGAACATGCCGATCACCGCGGTAAACACGATGAGCGAGACCACGCGCGGCTTGGTGAGCTGATAGAACTGAGCGAACCGCGCCGCGAGCGGTTGGTGGACGATGCTGGAGGACATCCGTAATCCGGTCAGAAGCAGCAGGGGTTGGGACCTAGTCCCGCCCGTTCGCGCCTTGAAAAACGGTGAAGTTTAGCATCACGAGCACGGCGAGCAAAACTGCGGCGCCGGCATTGTGCGCCACCGCCAGCGCAAGCGGCAGCCTTGCCGCCACGTTTGCAATGCCCAGCGCCAGCTGGGCACCCACCAGGAGAAGTAGCGCCACGCCCTGCCCCAGGAAACCCGCCGTACGCATGAGCACGAGCGCAAGTCCGCCAAGCACGAGCAGCGTCGCGAGCGCGCCGACACGGTGTGACCAGTGAATCGCGGTGAGCGCCTCGTGCGGCAGCGGCGCGCCGGCAACAGTCACACCCAACTCGCGCACGGCGTGAAAAGCATTGCGAAAATCCATGTCCGGCACCCATTCGCCGTGACAGGTCGGAAGATCCGGGCAGGCGAGCGCCGCGTAGTTGCTGCTCACCCACCCACCGAGCGCGATCTGGCAAGCGAGTATCGTCAATGCTGCGACCGTCCAGGGGCGCAGCCTCTGCGCGGCAATCAGAGAGGGCGCCGCAGGCCGCATTTCCCGCAGGGCGAGCCAAGTAAGAAGCGCGAACGTCGTCATGCCGCCGATCAGATGCAAGGTGACGACCGCTGGCTTGAGCAGTAACGTCACCGTCCACATCCCGAGGGTAGCCTGGAACACCACCAGCGCCAGCAGCGCGATCGGTAACGCTGCTGGATGCGAATCGCTGCGCCTGCGCAAAGCGCTCACCGCGATGACGACGACGAGCAGCCCTAGTAGACCGGCCAGATAGCGGTGCAGCATTTCCTTGCGCGCCCTGCCCGCGTCGACCGGCCTGCCCGGAAACACCCGTTCAGCCTGTTCCACCTCGTGCGCCGCCTGGGGTATGCCGATCAATTGTCCGTAGCACCCCGGCCAATCCGGGCAGCCCAGGCCGGCGTCTTCCAGGCGCACGTACGCCCCCACTACGATCACGACAAAAGCGAGGAGGGCCGTGAATTGAGCGAGCCTGCGATAGATCATCCGATGCGGGAAGCCTTCAGCAGCCGGGTGAGATCCTTGATCATGCGGTCCGGATCGGGATCGCGCGGATAACGCATCATGAGGTTGCCCAATGGATCGATCACGTAGATGTGGTTAGCGGGTGTTACGTCAGCCGGAAACCGCTCGAGCAGCCCGCTATCGGCGGCCCGGACGAGCCACGTGCCGCGGTACGCCGCGACGGCCTCGGCGCGCGGAGTTGCGCCGTCGCTGATGAGCCACGCCCGTTCTACGCGGTCCATGTCTTTGCCCTGCGTAAGCCGCAGCTGGCGAATGTAGAGGAGCTTCTTCTCGCACGAGGAATTGCACTCGGCGGCGTCCACGATCGCGAGGACCCACTTGCCCTTGAGGCCCGAAAGCTGGAACGGCGTGCCGTCGGCCAACGTCAACTTCGGGTCGGGCAGCGCGCGGGGTTTGAGCAACTCGCCGTAGTTAACGGTGCGGCTGGGCGGCCAGAAATAGTACAGCAAGTACGACGCCGCCACCGGCGCCACGGCAAGCGCGAGCAGCAACCACAGGCTGCGCAGGCTGGCTTTCGGAGCGGCAGCCCGACCTTCGGAGCCCGGGACGCCACTCATCGCAACGGCTTCCTCGCCACAATGCTGCCTTCAGAAAACATCAGTCCACTGACCTCTCGATATCAGAAGAGCTCCTGGTGCGTTTGACGTGGGTTGCGAAATAGATTGCGAAGACGGTAACGGCGAGCGCCAGCCATTGAAACGCGTAGCCGTAGTGCTTGTCTATGCCGAAGTCGGGAGGTGGCCAGTCCCGCGTCAACGCGTCGTCCAGCGCGCTTTCCTGCTGGATCAATATGGGCTGCAAGGCGATCGGCACCGACCGACGGTAGCGCTCGAGCGTCAGGTTTTGCCAGACATTGCCTTCGGTCACGTTCGTCGACAGCTCGAAAAAACGCCCGCCAGGGACCACGGCAAGACCGGTGATCTGGACTGCGCTCTGCGGCGTTTTCACCTGAGGCAGACGGCTCCGGTCGCCGGATCCCGCAATCCAGCCCCGATCGACCAGGACATAGCGGTCGCCGCCGCCGATCGCGAGCGGCATTACCACGTGATAGCCCGCAATCCCGCGGTATACGCGATTGTCGAGATACACCGCATACCTGGGCTCGAAACGACCGTTTACGGTTACCTGTCGCCACAGTACGTCCTCGGCCTTGATCTCCGTTGCGGGCAGCGTCACCGCCGGCTCCCTGGCGAGATGGTCCAGCCGCGCCCGCACTGCCTCCTTTTCGTGCGCGCGTCCAAGCTGCCAGCTGGCGAGAGCCAGCATCGCGCACGCTCCCGCGATGGCGGCCAGCGTAGTCAAAGGACGCGGTTTGAATTCGTAGCGGGCGGGCAATTTGGCCAGGGTCAGGTGCTTCAGTTACACTGGATCGGATTCGCCGCACGCCATGAAAATCCTCATCATCCTGTTCCTGGTCTTCATCCTGGGCAGCCTCGGCTCGGCGCTCTACTTCCTCGTTACGGACCGAGGCCGTTCGGAACGGATGGTAAAAGCGCTCACCGTGCGCATTACGCTCTCGGTCGTGCTGTTCGCGCTGCTGATGCTGGGATTTTACTTCGGGTTCATCACCGGCAAAATCCAATAACCTCTTCAGGGGTAAGCGGTGAGCCGTAAACGGTGAGCGTAGGAAATCCCTACTGCCTACGGCTTACTGCTCACTGTTTACTGACCTGAAGAAAAAAACGCCGCACACATGGTGCGGCGCTGTCCCCTACTGACCGGGAAACTCCCCCCGTTGTTGGTCGAGCCTTTTGCTTTTATCTTGTTGTTGTTGGGTTTTTAGGCTTATAGCCAGTAGACGAAAATAAACAAGCCTAACCAGACCACGTCCACGAAGTGCCAGTACCATGCAACGCCCTCGAAACCAAAATGATGCTCGGGGCGGAAATGCCCGGCGATGCAGCGGCCGAGGATCGTCATCAGCATGATGGTGCCGATGGTTACGTGAAAGCCGTGGAAGCCGGTCAGCATGAAGAACGTCGCGCCGTAGGCGCCCGTGCTGAGCTTTAGGTTCAACTCCGAGTAGGCATGGCCGTACTCGATGGCCTGGCAGGCAAGAAATGCCAGGCCGAGGGCGATGGTGAAGAACAGGCCCCAGATGAGCTGTTGCCGGTTATTCTTGATCAGCCCCCAGTGAGCCCACGTCACGGTCACTCCCGACGACAATAGCAACAGCGTGTTGACCGCGGGCAACCCCCATGCCGCCATCGGCGTGAACTGCTCCTTGAAGCCCGGGCCGGCCGCAGGCCAGGTGCCGATGAAGTCCGGCCAGACCAGCTTGTGCTCGAAGTCGCCCAGCTCCGGCACGGCGATCACGCGCATGTAGAAGAGCGCCCCGAAGAACGCCGCGAAGAACATCACCTCCGAGAAGATGAACCAGCTCATGCCCCAGCGGAACGAGAGGTCCACCTGCTTGTTGTACTTTCCGTTCTCGCTCTCGTGCGCGACGGTATGGAACCAGCCGACTATCATGTAGGCGAGGATCGCGAAACCTGCGAGGACCACGAACTTTCCCGGCGCCCAGCCATTGAACCACGAGGCGGCGCCCGAAGCCATGCACAGCAACGCGATGGAACCGGTGATCGGCCAGGTCGACGGATCCGGTATGAAGTAACGTGCCGATTGGCTCAACATTTCGTATTCTCCCTAAGCTGCTTCCAACTACGTCTGCCCGCTCGAACTGCCGCGCGTCGAACCGTGAAATCTCCGTTCGAACGTGCGAAGTTGAACCGCTGCTCGCGCATCCGCCTTAGCTGGTGATGAAGCGCACGAGCAGTATCACGCACACTACGAATACGGCGGCGGCGATGATACCGGTTACGATCACCTGCACCGGCGTCAACGTCGCGATGTCGCGCTCGTGCGCGGCACCCTTGCGGATGCCGATGAATGCGGACAGTACCGCCTTCACCACCTGCAGCGGCGTTGCCTTCGGCCGCGTTTCAACCGGCTCTGCCACGATCATTTCCGAGAGTCCTAGCTCTTGCGTTCCCTGCCTTCCACCGCAAAGAAGGTGTAGGACAGCGTCACCGTATAGACGTCCTGCGGCAGCCCTCTGTCGACCACGAAAGCGACCGGCATGCGCCTTACTTCTCCCGGCGCGAGCGTCTGCTGCGTGAAGCAGAAGCATTCGAGCTTCTTGAAATACCCGGCGGCGAGCTGCGGGCCGTAGCTCGGAATCGCCTGCCCGGTGACCGGCCGGTCGGAGTTGTTGCTGATCTCGAAGGTGACCTGTACCAGCTCCCCGGGATGGATGCGCACGCTCTTCTCGACCGGCGTGAAACGCCACGGGAGGTCGCTGCGCACGTTGGTGTCGAACTCCACGGTGAGCAGCCGCGTTGTATCCACCTGGCTGTTGGAAAGCGCATCCGATTTCACGACGCTGTTCAGGCCCACGGCCTCGCACAGCGCCCGGTAGAACGGCACCATCGCAAAGCCGAAACCGAACATGATGCCGGCGACGACGAGGAGCTTTACCAGCATCTGCTGGTTAGCCTGGGCGCCGGCCCGCGCGCGGGCGTGTGCATCGCTTACCATAGCCAGTGCCGGATCACGATGCCCACGAAGAACAGCAGCGCGATCGAGGCGAGGATCAGCGCGGTTTTGACGTTGTTGGTCATGCTCTCGGGTCTACTTGACTACCGGTGGCGTCTCGAAGCTGTGATAGGGCGGCGGCGAGGGCAGTGTCCATTCCAGCCCCTGCGCGCCTTCCCACACCTTGTCGGTCGCCCTGGCGCCGCCCTTGATGCACGAAAAGACGGCATAGACCAGCAACAGCTGCGACAGCCCGAAGCCGAACGCGCCGAGCGAGGAGATCAGGTTGAAGTCGGCGAACTGCATGTTGTAGTCCGGCACGCGGCGCGGCAGCCCGGCGAGCCCGGTGAAATGCATCGGAAAGAACGTGACATTGAAGAAGATCATCGACAGCCAGAAATGCCATTTGCCGACGGTCTCGTTGTACATGTGGCCGGTCCATTTGGGCATCCAGTAATAGACGCCGCCGAACAGCGCGAAGAGCGAGCCGGCGACCAGCACATAATGGAAGTGCGCCACCACGTAGTAGGTGTCCTGCAGCTGGATGTCGACCGGCGTGATCGCCAGCACGAGCCCGGTAAATCCGCCCATCGAGAACACGAAGATGAAGCCGCAGGCGAACAGCATCGGGGTTTCGAAGGTCATGGAACCCTTCCACATGGTCGCGATCCAGTTGAACACCTTCACGCCCGTCGGCACTGCGATCAGCATCGTCATGTACATGAAGAAGAGCTGCGCCGCCGCAGGCATCCCGACGGTAAACATGTGGTGCGCCCATACCAGGAACGACAGGATCGCGATCGACGCCGTCGCGTAGACCATCGAGGAATACCCGAACAGGGGCTTGCGCGAGAAGGTGGGCACGATCTGCGACACGATGCCGAAGCCGGGCAGAATCATGATGTAGACCTCGGGATGCCCGAAGAACCAGAAAACGTGCTGGAACAGCACCGGGTCGCCGCCGCCCGCCGCGTTGAAGAAATGCGTGCCGAAATGGCGGTCGGTAAGCACCATGGTCACCGCGCCGGCGAGCACCGGCATCACCGCGATCAGCAGGTAGGCGGTAATCAGCCAGGTCCACACGAACAGCGGCATCTTCATCAAGGTCATCCCCGGCGCGCGCATGTTGAGGATGGTGGTGATGATGTTGATCGAGCCCATGATCGAGGAGGCGCCCATGATGTGCAGCGCGAAGATGGCGAGGTCCATCCCCGGGCCCATCTGGGTAGACAGCGGGGCGTAGAGCGTCCACCCCGCGGCGGTCGCGCCGCCGGGCACGAAGAACGAGCTGACCAGCAGCAGCGCTGCCGGCGGCAGCAGCCAGAACGACCAGTTGTTCATGCGCGCGAACGCCATGTCCGGCGCGCCTATCATCAGCGGGACCTGCCAGTTGGCGAAGCCCACGAAGGCCGGCATGATCGCGCCGAACACCATGATCAATCCGTGCATCGTGGTGAGCTCGTTGAAGAACTCAGGTTGCCAGAACTGCATGCCCGGCTCCATCAGCTCCAGCCGTATGCCCATCGCAAGCAGCCCGCCGACGAAGAACATCGTCAGGCTGAAGAACAGGTAGAGCGTGCCGATGTCCTTGTGGTTGGTCGTGGTAATCCAGCGCATGATCCCGGTGTAGTGGTGACCGTGCGCGTCGTGACCGTGATCGCTGTGTGCGTGTGCGGCTTCCATGCGTGCTCTCCTACCGTTTCTCTGTGCGAGTCTATTTGCGCAGGCTCTTGACCTCGGCCGGCGAGACCATGTCGCCGGATTTGTTGCTCCAGGCGTTGCGCTCGTAGGTTACGACCGCGGCGATCTCCACGTCCGACAGATGCTTGAAGGGCGCCATCGCGGTTCCCGGCTTGCCGTTCAGCACCGTGCCGACGTGATCGGGCTTGGGCCCCTTGACGACCTTGGAGCCGTCGAGCGCGGGGAACGTCTTGGGCACGCCCATGCCGTTCGCCTGATGGCACGCGACGCAGTTCGCCGCGTAGACCTTCTCGCCGCGCGCCTTGAGCTCGTCGAGCGTCCAGCTCTTGCCGGGATCGTCGGCCTGAGCTGCGGTCTTCTTCTTCTGCTCGGCAACCCACTGCGCATACTTTTCCGGCGCCACCGCCTCGACCACTATTGGCATGAAGCCGTGGTCCTTGCCGCATAGCTCCGCGCACTGTCCGCGGTAGATGCCCGGATTGTCCGCCTTGAACCAGGTGTCGCGCACGAAGCCGGGGATGGCGTCCTGCTTGATGCCGAGGGCCGGTACCCACCAGGCGTGGATCACGTCGTTCGCGGTGGTAATGATGCGCACCTTCTTGCCCGTGGGCACGATGACGTGATTGTCCACTTCGAGCAGATAGTTCGGGTCCTTCTTCGTCCCCTTGCGGTCGTAGTCCTCGATCTGCTCGCGCGGGGTCGCGAGGGTACTGTAGAAGCTGATGCCCTCCTGGAGGTAGTCGTAGCCCCACTTCCACTGGTAGCCGGTCGCCTTGATCGTGATGTCGGCCTGCGAAGTGTCCTTCATCTGGATGATCGTCTTGGTCGCAGGCCAGGCCATGCCGATGAGGATGAGGAACGGAATGATGGTCCAGACGATCTCGACGGTGGTGTTTTCGTGGAACTGCTCCGCCTGGTGCCCGACCGATTTGCGATGGTAGATGATCGCGTAGGTCATCGCACCGAACACCACCACGAAAATGCCAACGATGATCCACATGATCAGCGTGTGCAGGTCGTAGATTTCGCGCGCGATGATCGACTGCGGGTCCTGCAGGTTGTAGCGGTTGGCCGCCGCCGTTCCCGCCGCGAGCCATGCCGCCGCAGCTACAGACCATCGAACGCCCTTGCTGATCATGCTAGCCTCACCCTCGGATCCATGATTGTTTTATCTGTCGCGCCGGGTGCGGCAGAGGGTCTCAGCGACCATGCAGCTGCCGCTTCAGCTCGCGCGCAATGTCCAGCCGTTGCGCGTTGTCCCCGAGACGGCCGATCTCGAGCTCGCGTCCGTGAGAGCGCAACGCAAGACGGCTGCCGTCGCCGTCGACGACGATTTGCGCCCAGCAACTGGTGAACTCGTGGCGCCGCGTTCTGCCCCCCTCGAAGAACTCCACTTCCACCCTTCCGCCGGTTATGGCAATGCGCTCGTAGTCCCCGGCGTGACGATCGATGTAGCGGAACGCCAGATACAGTACGAGCATTTCGAGCCCGGCAAACGGCAGGACCAGCCACGCCCCCAGTGCGGCGAATGCGATCGCGATGCCGACCGAGACGACGAAGATAAACGCGAAGACGAACAGCCGGCCGGTGGAACTGAGCGAATTATTGCGCCTCGCAACGAGCGAGAACCCCGCCGCCCGCTCGACCTCCATGTATTGCGTCCCTGCGGTCATTATCTGCAAGCGCCGGCTACCCGTAGCGCGGGGGGGAATCTATCACAGGCCTCCTGACTAGGCAACCAAAAAACCTATTAAAAACCTTGAATTCCAGTTGATTTGCGGCCGCCGAATCGGTTCAGCGCAAAGCGTTGAGGTCGAGCTGCGAGGCGATCGCGCGCGGATCGATTTGCGTCGCGAACGCGATGCGCGCGATGGGCGGCGCAGGCAGCCGTTCCCGCAGCGCGGCGACGTTTTCGTCCACGGCATCCATATTCGGATCGATGTGGTTTGCGACCCAGCCGGCGAGCGTGAGTCCACGCGCTGCGATCGCTTCGGCGGTGAGCAGCGCGTGATTCAGGCAGCCGAGACGCAAGCCGACCACCAGCACGACGGGCAGGGCAAGGCGCACCGCAAGATCTCCGCTATCCACGTGCGGGCCGAGCGGCACCTTGAACCCGCCGACTCCTTCAACTATCACCACGTTCCCGCGCGCTCGAAGCTCGCGATAGCAGTGTTCAATGCGATCGAGGCTGATCGTCGTGCCGTCCTGCACCGCCGCGATGTGCGGCGCAATCGGCTGCGCGAGGCAATAAGGATTGACGAGCTCGCGCGGTGCCGTGACGTTGGCCGCAGCAAGCAGCGCCTGGACGTCCGCGTTCTGGAGTTCTCCTCCGGCTCGTTCGGCGCCCGCAGCCACGGGTTTCATGCCGGCCGCGCGCAGCCCCCGGGCCGCGAACGCATGCAGGAGCGCGCAGGCAACCACGGTCTTGCCGACACCGGTGTCGGTGCCGGTAACGAAGAAGCCGTGATGAGTGATGGGTGATTGGTGATGGATCAAAAGCCCTCGCTACGAAATCTGGGCGTTGCCAGCTCAACGCGGCTTGATGTCGATGACGGGACGGCCCGAAGGGCCGATGCGCTGCGCCGGTTTCCAGGCGTGGCCATAGATGACCTCGAACGTGGCCGGGAGCTTGCCGCCACTGCGCAAGGCTTCGTAGCTGCGGGTCACCGCAGCCAGCACCGATTTGCCGCCCAGGCCTGCAGGGCGGCCGAGCGCGGCGTTGTGCGCCCCGATAGTCTTCAGGTCACGCATCAGGTGGCGCAGCTCGTCGTAGGTGAGCGTCACGTATTCCATGTCCATTACGGGATCCGCAAAACCGGCTTCGATCAGCATGTCTCCGATATCGTGCATATCGATGAAGCGATGCACGTGAGCGCGGCCGTCGGCGCTCCGGTAAGCGGCCCGCAATTCCTTGAGCGTATCCGGACCGAAGCTGCTGAACATGAGCAAGCCCCCGTTTTTCAGAGCCCGATGCAATTCGGCGAAAGCGCGCCGTGGCTCGTTGACCCATTGCAATGCGAGGTTGGACCAGACCATGTCCAGGCGCGCCGAGGCGATCGGCAGCGATTCGATGTCGCCGCATACGGCCGCAAGCCCGCCGCCATGCAAGTCGAGCACTTCGCGCCACCAGGACCGCCGCGCCCGTGTGCGGCGCGCCATCGCGAGAGCGAGATCGAGCGCAACGATGCGCGCGCCGCGATAACGCGACGTAAGGCCTGCGACGGCGTTACCAGTGCCGCTGCCCGCGTCGAGTATGGTCTCCGGCTCAAGCTTGATGTACTCGAGGCGCTCGAGCATGCGAGTGCAGATCTCGTTTTGCAATGCCGCCGCCCTGTCGTAGCCTGCCGCCGCGGCCTCGAACGAGCGGCGCACCTGGCGCTTGTCCACCGCGTAGGCGTCAGTCATCGAGGAACTCCCGCAAAACCGCCGCCGTCGCCCGCGGTTGGGACAGGAACGGCGCGTGGGCCGCTCCGTGCAATACGACGAGACGCGCAGCGGGAAGCCGGCGGGCCAGATACCCGGCCGCGGCGAGGGGTACCAACTCGTCCCGATCGCCGTGCACGACGAGCGCCTGCTGCGTGATCGACGCGAGCTCCTGGCGCAAGTCTGTTTCGAGCAGTATCTCCAGACCGCCGTCGAGCGCCCCCGCGTCCGCCTCGTCGCCCGCGGCGAGCGCGGCGCGCAGCCTGCGCGTAACCTCCGCTGCCTTGCTATCCCCGCGTGCCTGGAGCGAGGCGAACCGCTGCAATGTGCGCCGGCGGTTGCGGGCAAGGTCCCGCGCAAACGTGGTCAGCACGTCTGCCTCGACGGCCTGCGGCCAATCGGCGCGTTGCGTGAAGCAGGGCGTAGCGGCAATCAGCGCCAGGCGCATGGCTTGCTGCGGCGCGGCCCGCGCCCAGGCGAGCGCCACGAGCCCCCCCAGCGACCACCCGACCACCTGGCAGCGCTCCGGTGCGGCTTGCGCGAGCACGCCGACCATCGCATCCAGCGTATACGGCGAGCAGGCGGGGCTTGCTCCGTAACCGGGCAGCTCCCAGGCGTGCACGCGATACTGCGTGGCGAGCGGTGCGGCCAGGTCTTTCCAGATTCCAGAGGTGATACCCCAGCCGTGCAGCAACACCACGTCTTTGACGCGGTGTTTCTGCAGTCCCCCGTCGCGGGTCTCGGGTTTCGGGTCAGCTGTGACTCGCAACTCGTGACCCGTGACTCGCGACCGGCTCATGACTCGCGACCGGACGTGGAGCGCTCGATCTCGTTCAATGCCGCAGCCAGTCGCTCGACATCCTCTACCGAGTGTGCGGCGGAGAGCGAGATGCGCAGCCGCGCAGTGTCTTTAGGGACGGTGGGGGGGCGGATCGCCGGCACCAGCAGGCCCTCGCGCGCCAGAGCCTCCGATGTCGCGACGGCCTCCTCGTTACCTCCTACCACGAGCGGCTGGATCGCCGTTTCGGATGGCATCAGTCGCCAGCGGCGGGGTTTCAACCGCTGCCGCAGCAGCGCGATCAGTTCGCGCAGGTGCTCCCGCCGCCATTCCTGCTCGCGAATGAGCTCGAGACTGCTTTGCAGCGCGTGGGCAAGCAGCGGCGGCGTAGCGGTGGTGTAAATGTAAGGGCGCGCACGCTGAACGAGCGTCTCGATCAATTCCGCCGCTCCCGCCGCGAAAGCGCCGAACACGCCGGCTGCTTTGCCCAGCGTCGCCATATAAACGACGCGCGGCGAGGATGCCTCGAAGTGCGAGAGCGCGCCGCGCCCTTCCCGCCCCAGCACGCCGAAACCGTGCGCGTCATCGAGCAGCAGCCAGGCATGGTGGCGCTCGGCAAGGGCGATGAGCTGCGCGATCGGAGCGATGTTGCCGTCCATGCTGAACACCGCGTCGGTGACGATAAGCTTCCGGCGCGCACGCGAACCCGCGAGCAAACGCTCGAGTGCGGCGGTATCGCAATGCGGATAGCGCCTGAACTCGGCGCGGGAGAGCAGCGCGGCGTCGTTCAGCGAGGCATGATTCAGGCGGTCGGCGTACACGGCGTCCCCGCGCCCCACGAGCGCCGTGACGATGCCCATGTTCGCCAGGTAGCCGGTTGAGAACAGCAGGGCGCGCGGCTGTGCGACAAAGGATGCAAGCGCCTCCTCCAGCGCGTGATGCGCGCTGCTGTGCCCCAGGACGAGGTGCGAGGCACCAGCGCCCACACCATAGCGCTCCGCGCCCTCTCGCGCAGCCTCGATCAGCGCGGGATGCGCTGCGAGGCCCAGATAGTCGTTGCTGCAGAATGCGATGTAGTCACGCCCGCTCACCCTGACGCGTGCGCCTTGCGGCGTCTCCAGCAAGCGCCTGCTGCGCCGCAGGCCGCGAGCCTCCAGATCTTCCAGTTCGGCTCGCAGCTCTGCGGTGAGTGTTGAATTTTGAGTGCTAAACGTTGAATTGTTCACCGCGTGCGACTTGCAGTCTTGACAATCGCAGCGATCAGCCGCCTGACATGGGGCGCAGCCCCAGCTTCGCAAACAGTTCTCGGTCCGCTTCTACGTCGGGGTTGCCCGTCGTCAGCAGCTTCTCGCCGTAGAAAATCGAGTTCGCGCCGGCGAAAAAGCACAGTGTCTGGACCGCATCGGACATCTCCTGCCGTCCCGCGGAGAGCCGCACCATCGCTTTGGGCATGGTGATGCGCGCGCAGGCGATAGTGCGCACGAATTCGAGCGGGTCGAGACGGGCGGTGCCGTGCAAGGGCGTGCCGGGCACCTGCACCAGGTTGTTGATCGGCACGGATTCCGGATATGGATCCATGCCGGCGAGTTGCGCGATCAGCGCCGCCCGCGTGCGGCGGTCCTCCCCCATCCCGACGATCCCGCCGCAGCACACATGTATGCCCGCGTTGCGCACCCGCTCCAGCGTCTGGAGCCGGTCATCCTGGGTGCGCGTGGTGATGATCTCGCCGTAGAACTCGGGCGAAGTGTCGACATTGTGGTTGTAGTAGTCGAGCCCGGCCGACTTGAGCTGTTCGGCTTGCCCCTCTTTCAGCAGTCCCAGAGTCGCACACGTTTCGAGCCCCAGCGCACGCACGGCTGTCACCATCCGGAGCACCTGCTCGAGGTCCCTCTGCTTCGGGCCACGCCACGCAGCACCCATGCAGAACCGGGTGGCACCGTTCGCCTTGGCTACGCGCGCTGCCGCGGTGACCTGCTCGAGCGTCAGCATCTCCTCATTCGCGACGCCGGTGTGATAGCGGGCAGCCTGCGGACAATAAGAGCAGTCTTCCGGACAGCCTCCGGTCTTGACCGAGAGCAGCGTCGAAAGCTGTACCGCATTCGGGTCGAAATGCTCCCGGTGGACGCTATGGGCGCGGTAGAGCAAATCGTTGAACGGCAGCTCGAACAGGGCCTCGACTCGCGCGGCGGACCACTGCGTGCTGCCGCGCGCGGCAGCCGACGGCTGGCGCTGGGATGACGCCTCACGATTCGTGGCGGGATCAATATGCATGTGGGCTCACCTGTAAATATCCAGTATTTTTAACGACTTGTATCTTTACGGATCGCTGTAATCTTGTCAAATTGCGAGCCGTTATTTTTTGAACCAATGATTAAGAATTATGCACCGTCCTTGCGCCAGGGCGATGCTCCACGAGGCAATGATCGGCAACCCTGCAGCCGGTTACATGCGCACGGCCGTCCACGAAAGAGCCTTTCGGACGTTTGAAGAACCATCAATCGCGCCCCATGGGATCCATAGTGCTGCCTGTTTCGCCGAGCGGCCTTAAGGAATGCCTTTCCTTCCTTGCACGCTCGCTGCTGCCGCGGACGTGCGTGCTATGCGGCGCGCCGAGCGCCGCGGGTCAGATTTGCGCGCCGTGCGATGCGGAGTTGCCGCGACTCAGCGCGCGCTGCTGCCGGATATGCGCGCTGCCGCTTGCGAGCGGCGAGCTATGCGGCGCCTGCCTCGACACTCCACCACGTTACACCCGCGTCATCGCGGCATACGCGTACCGATATCCCGTGGATGCGCTGATCCACGCCTACAAGTATGGCGGCCGCCTCGCGCATGCCCGCATCCTGGGCACCGCGCTCGCCGCCGTCGTGGAGGGAGACGCCGATGTCATCGTTCCGATGCCGCTCGCTTGCGGACGGCTTGCCGAGCGCGGCTTCAATCAGGCTCTCGAGATCGCGAGATTTGTCGCCAGCATCAGAGACATCCCTCTGTTGCCCCGCGCTTGCCGCAAGGTGGTCGAGACTGCCCCCCAGGCGGCCTTGCCATGGAAGGAGCGCGCGAAAAACGTGCGGCGGGCGTTCGCCTGCGATGCCGACTTGCGCGGACAGCGTGTGGCGGTTGTGGATGACGTCATGACGACGGGCGCCACGCTTAACGAGCTGGCAAGAGTGCTGCGCAAGGCAGGAGCGGTGGAAGTTCTGGGGTGGGTGGTAGCCCGGACGCTGCCGCGCTAACGGCGGCAAAATCCAAGCACCAACTTACCAAATTCCAATGCGAATTGGGATTTGGTGTTTGGGATTTGGCGCTTGGGACTTGGGATTTGCAATTGCAGGACTACTGCAATTGCTTAAGGCGCTGGTCCGCGAACGCGGCAAGCTCGGGGTTGAGGCTATTGCTGGCCTTGGCGCGGCGATAGGCCTCCTGCGCTTCCGGGCTGCGGTGCGCGGCCTGCAACGAGATGCCGAGCCCCAGCCACCATACACCCGCCTCCGGCTTAAGCCGAAGGGCAGTCTGGAACTGTGCGATAGCATCTTCCTGACGGCCCTGTCGCTGCAGCAGTGCAGCGAGGAACGCGATGTAATCGGGGCTGCCCTGGGCATAACCGAGGCTTCCCTGAAGCGTCGCGATGGCACCGGGAGCATCGCCCCGGTCCAGCTGCAGGCGGGCCAAGGTCATCGCAAAACCGATCTGTTCGGGCGCGAGCTTGATTCCGTCCTGTAGCGCGCGCTCCGCTTCTGCGGTCAATTTGGCATCCACGAGCAACGCCACCAGAGCCTGGCGGGCGCCGTGGTGCGCCGGGTAGAGGTTGAGCGCCGCCCGGAATCCCTCCTGTGCTTCGGCGAGCCGTCCCTGATGCAGGGAGTTCGCGGCCTTCCGGTACTCGTTGTCGGCGAGCTCGCGCGCCGTAGGCTGCCGCACTTGCTTCTCGATCTGAGCTTTGGCGCCAGCGGCTGGCGCAGAGGGTTCGCCCGCTGCCGGGGCAGCCGCCTGTACCTTGGAAGCGGCGGTTGCCGCGGTAGCGGAGGGCGTCGCCGGGGGCGCTGCGATTTCACTTGCGGAGCCGGAGGCACGGTCACCGGCCGCGCGGCCAAGCACGCGCGAAGCGGGAATACGCCCATCAGGCTTGGTAATCTCAGGTTGCGGCTCGGCCGTGCTCTTCCACCCGCTCGGGACGGGCGAGGGCTCAGCCGGCGCAGCGGAGAGCTCGAGGCTGAGGCGTGCCGCCGGGCGCAACTCCCCGCCGACGGTCGCCTCCGTCGACGCGATGTCCATGACTCCCGCAGCCGGGGCCGAAACCGCCTTCTCGACCCTCGTATCGGTTGCCGGCATGGACGCCGCAGTCATGGGCGCCTGCCGTGGGAGGCCGAACCTGGCGATGGCGAGCCATCCCGTAGCAAGGAGAGCGGCGGCCGTTACCGCCAGCGCGAGCCACCAGCCACTGCGGCGGCTTCCTTCGGGCAGCGCCCGCACGTGATCGGGAAGCGCGGCACGCTCTGCGCCGGAAACGTGGCGTTTCTCCAACTCGAGCAGCAATTGGTTGATGACGCTCACCAGTTCCTCATCGCATCATGATCCACCCGATACCTCCTATCGAGATCAGCGCCATCGCGAATCCGAACCACCACCATGGCCGCCGCTGCTGCTGCGCGGCCGGGGTATCCAGCGCGGCGCTTCGCACGTGGCGCGGTAGCACCTGCTGCAAGCCTTCGCCGTAGGCCAGGAGCAGCGCCTTGTGCGCGACGATGTTGACCAGCCGCGGCACCCCGTGGGAAAGGCGATGCACTGCCCGGGACGCAGGCAAGGTAAAAATGCGATTGCCCCGATATCCTGCGACGCGCAGGCGGTGCGCGATGTATTGGTCGACCTCGCCGCGGTCGAGCGCGGCGAGCCGGTACTGGAAGGTGATGCGCTGGCGCAACTGGCGCACCGCATCCTGCTCGAGCTTCTGGTCGAGCTCGGGCTGGCCGAACAGCACCACCTGCAGCAACTTGCGCTTCTCCGTTTCGAGATTGGTGAGCAGCCGCAGCGCCTCCAGCGTCTCGATCGGCATCGCCTGCGCCTCGTCGAGACACAGCACCACCGTCGTGTCATGGCGGGCAAAATCGACGAGCGCATGATTCAAGCTCTTCAGCAGCCGGTGCTGGTCCGCGTCCCGCGGCACCGCCACCCCAAGCTCCTCGGCGAGCGCAAACAGCAAGGCGCGCGGCTCGAGGTAGGGATTGGGTATGTAGGCGGTAACGTGGCTCGCATCGAGCGTCGACAGAAACCTGCGGCACAGCAGCGTCTTGCCGGTGCCGACCTCGCCGACGATCTTGATGAAGCCTTCGCCGTTGCGCACGGCCACGAGCAGCGTGTTGAGCGCTTCCTGGTGCGACTTGCAGGCGTACGCGAAGCTCGTATCGGGAGTGATGCCGAAAGGCATTTCGCGCAAGCCGAAGTGGGCTCTGTACATAGGATCAGTTCCGTGTTTCGAGTTTGGAGTTTCGAGTCGAAACGCGCGCAAGTCCCTGGCTGTCAGACCCAACTGGAAACTCGCAACTCGAAACTGGAAACTTCATTTGGGTGCCGGCGGCGGAATCTCGAAGCCGCGGATACGCTCGCGCGTTTCCGCGATGTCCTCCTGCCAGTTGCGGTCGCTGTGAACGATGGTGGGCTTGAGCAGGACCACGAGCTCGCTCTTGGTCGCGATTCGCGCGCGCTGTCCGAACGCGCGGTCGAGTCCGGACTCGCTCATGCCCGGCAACCCCTGCCGGTTGAGCTGGGTGATTTCCCGCATGAGACCGCCGATCGCCACGATGTTGCCGTCCTGCACGCGCACGATAGTGTCGGTCTCGTTGATGTTGCTTGAAGCAAGCGGCAGCGTAAACGTCCCGAGCAGACCGAGATCGATCACCTTCTTCTTCTCGATGACGTCGCTCACCTGCGGATGGATGTGCAGGATGATGTTGTTGTTCTCGTCTATCTGTGGCGTCACGTCGAGCGCGATGCCCGAGAAGAAGGGCTGCAAGGTGATGGTCGGCGCGAGGGTGGTGGTAGTGCCGGTGGTAGTCGACGTCGTCGAGATGTTGGTGACGAAGAAGTCGTCGGTGCCGACCTTGAGCACGGCTTTCTGATTGTTGATGGCGGCGACGCGCGGACTGGAGAGCACGTTGACCGTACCTTGGGTCTCGAGGAAGTTAAGCAGAGCGGCGAAGTGCTGGGTCTGCAATGCCAGCCCGAATATGCTCCCGGGAGCCCCCACGCCACTGATCAGCGAAGCTGCGGCTCCGAGCGTAGCGGTGAACAGCGAGTCGATCGCAACGGAGCCGTCGGGGTTGCGGGCCGTGGGCGCGGAAAGCGGCCCGGTGTTGCTGATCGTCGAGCCCGGGCGGACCACGCCGATGGCGCTCCGGGTGCCGCCGTCGTTGAACGCAGCCCAATTGATGCCCGCCCCATATTCGTCGCGCAATGTCACCGAGACGATCTTCGCTTCCAGCACCACCTGGCGCTCGACCATCAACTGCATCGCTTTGAGAAACGATTCGACGTTGCGCAATTCCGGCGGCAGGGCGCGCACCACGATTACGCCGGATTGAGGGTTCACGATGACGTTGCGTCCGTCGGCGGATCCAACGATGGTATTGAGCGATTTGGCCACGTCGCCCCAGAAATTGCTGTCGTAAGTAGTGGTGATCCGCGTGCTTTCGGTCAGGCGCTGAGGCGGCGCACCGGTGGTCCCTACCGCACCGCCAAGCGCGCCGGGCAGGACGCCGCCCGGCACGCCTCCCGTGGTAGCAGTGGGAGCGTCGGTGATCGAACCCGAGCTCACGCGCACGTCGCTCTTGCCCTCACGCTTCGCCTGCAGATAGTTGACCTTGAATACGCGTGTCTGCAGGGACATGGGCAGGACGGTGATGCGCGTGCCCTGCACTCGGTACTCGTAGCCGTAGAGCTCGCGTATGGTGTCGAGCGCTTCGACCACGGTGACGTCTTTCAGATTGATGGAGATGGAGTCACGAATATCGGGGTGGACGATCATGCTATAGCGGGTGCCCGAGACGATCGCCATGAACACCTGGCTGGCGGGAGCGTTGTTGACGTTGAGATCGAAGCGCTGATCGAGCGGCTTGCCGTCGGGCTTCGGCAGCTCCACTACCAGCGGTGGCAGCAGCGCCTGGCTCACGGCGTCCGGCGCTGCGGGCTGAACGCGCTCCTTCGCCGCCCGGTCGAGCTCGGCGTTGATGCGCGCATAAGTCGGGTCGCGATGCCACGCCGGCGGTTCCGCGCAGCCCGCGCCCACCGCGACTATCGCCGCCGTTATCAGTATTCTTGGTTTCATCGGTTCTCCTCGCGCGCTCCGGTGCTTCCGGCCGCCGGGTCGGCCTGGCGCTTGCCGCGACGCGGCGGGTTCTTGGCCGCCGGGGGCACGACATCGCGTTTTTCGATCGCCGGATACATCTTGAGCACCTGCGTGCCGTCCCTGCCCTTCAGCACGACCTCGTTCTCCGCTACCTTGACCAGCACGGCGTCGCCGTACTTCTGGCCGAGCCTGACCACTTCGCCGCTGATGATCGCCGACCTGCCCTCCGGGGAGATCTTCACCGATTGCAGCTGCGGGCCACCGGCGGCACCTGCGGCCTCGGGATCGCCGATGCCGAATCCGGTCGGAGGACGAGTGGGGTCTGTCATTCCCTGCGACCACGCCGTATCGGTCAGTCCAAGTACCGCAACCGCCACCAGGCACCCAACAAGGGATGAGGGATGAGGGATGAGGGATCCCGGGCTTCGCCCGACTGCCCTGCACGTTTTTCCCTCAGCCCTCATCCTTCCGCCCTCAGCCCTCATACGATGAGCCACGCCTTGCTGATACTCAGGGTGTGCACGGTGAGCGTGATCCTGAGCCTGGGATACTGGTCGGTTTCGAAACTGATGCGACCCCAGAACATCTGCCACGGCAATTGCTCCAGCCGCGCGAGGTAGTCGTGGAGGTCGGCGTAGGAGCCCTGGAGCGCAATCTCGAAGCTGTGCTGATAGATGCTGCGATCGGTTTCCTTCGGCGCCGGTTTCGTTCCCTTGTCGTCGGTCTTGGGCGCGGGCCCTGCGCCGGGACTTTCGAAACGCTGCACCGGCAGCGTACGCAGCGATACGAGCTGCAGACCGCGGTTCTTCGTGAGCACTTCTTCCAGCAGTTTCGCCATGCGCTCCGGCGGCACCAGGCCTTTCTGCAACCCCTGCATGCTCCGGTCGATTTCGGCGAGCTGCTTGCGCAGCGCGTTGCGGTACGATTGCTTGATCGCGTCGGGGTCGGCCTGCGTTTCCAGGGCTCTCAGCAGGTTGTCCGCGTTCTTAATGTTCTGGCGCGCCTCCGCGAGTTGCTGCGTCAGCCTTTTCTGCCGCGCCGCGAGCGGATCGAGCAGCAGCGCCCAATACACGAGCAGGATGCCGACGATCGCCGCCACGAACACCAGAACGCGCTCGCGCGGCGCGAGCGCGTCGAATTTCGCCGAGAGCTTCCGCCACTGCTCCTTCACTGGGGTTTCTCCGGTTTGGCAGCGTCGGCAGTGGCGAGGCTGAACTCGAGATAGCGCGGAACGCGCGTCGGCTTCGTGGCCTTGTCCTTGTCCTTGTCCTTGTCCTTGTCCTTTTCCGTGTCCCTGGCCCCCTCCGGCTCGGGCCTGGGCCGCAGCATTTCCAGCCTGGCAAAGCTGCGGCCGGCCAGCACTTGCTCGTGGTTGAGCCGTTGGATATAGCTTGGCACCAGATCCGGGCTCAATACCCTGCCGCGGATCTCGACTTCGCCGCCCCCGCCGATCGTGAGGCCCGTCAGCCACAAGCCGTTCACGGACTGGCGCGAGAAGGCGCGCAGGTATTCCGCGAATCCCTGCTGGGTCCCGATCACGCCGCTTTTCAATGCGTCCATCGCGTCCCGGGCCGCCTTGAGCTCGTTTTCGAGCCGCGCGGTCTCGGCTTCGAGCTGAGCGCTTGCCTTGCGGACCGTCGCATCGCCCTGCAACTTGCCCACGTAGCCTTGCTGCACCTTGAGCAGAGATTCTGCCGAGCGCAATTCCTCCGCCACGCCCTGCGTTTCCTTCTGCAGATAAGCGTGCACGGCGAGGAGCCCGATCAGCGTGACGGCCAGACAGACCGCGAGCAAGTTCATCGTGGCGAGCAGCCGCGGCTTGCGGAACGCGGGGCTGAACAGGTTGATGTTCTGGCTCATGTTCCCCGTCTCACGCCTCGTCCCTCATCGCGGCGCCGATCATGCGCAGGCACTGCGCCTGACGCGCGTGCTCGCGCAGCTCTGGAATGTGCGGGAAATCCATGACTTCGGACAGTTCGAGCCACACGACTGGAACATCCAGGTTGGCGGCGAGATGGTCGCGCATATCGTCGGCACCGGGCACCGGAGTGACCACCAACTTCGCAACGGCAACATCGCGAAACTGGCGGTCGAAGTTATCGAACGAGCGCTGCAGCTCCAGCACCACTCGATCGTAGAGGCCTGCGCGCTGCTCCGGACTGACGCTCGCGAAACTCGCGGCGGAAACCTCGATGCGGCGATACTGGTAGAGCTCGCCATCGCGGGTGAACGTGAGCAGCCCGCCGCCTTCATCGAACGCGAGCAATGCGAGCCCCCGGCCCTCCTGCTCGTACCAATGCGCGATGTTGCGCTGGGCGAGCTCGGGGACGTCGATCACTTCGAGCGGGATATCCGCATCGTTGAAGGACTTGACCGTGAGGGCAATCAGCTCGTTCTTGGCGGCGACCGCGAACATCTGGGGAGTGCGCGCCGCCGCCCCTTGCGTCGGGATGAAGGTGCCGTCGACCGCCGCTGTTTCGACCGGAAAATCGACCATGTCCTTGATGTGCCAGCGCAGCGCAGCCCTTGCCTCTTGCGCGGGCACGTTGGGCGCATCGACCTGCAGCATCTGGTAGTCACCGCCACGCAGAACCGTCATGCAGCGGTAACGATCGAGCTGCAACTCGCGGCGCAAACGCGTGAGCGTCGCCAGGTCGTCGCCCTCCTTGCGGTAGGAATCGCAGAGCAAGACCTCGGGCCGGGCTCTGCCACGCGCGAGTACGTGCGAGACGTCTACCCGTTGCGGGAGGATGTTGATGCAGAGCCAACCGGGGTGGCGCCTGGCGGCGCCAAAGAACCTCATTTTTTGGGCCCATTACGACTCAATGCAGCAAAACTAGCATAAAGTCCAATAATGTCAAGCTCTTGGCGAGCTTTTCTTGAGGGCACCGCAAGAGGTGTTGCGTAACTGTCTAAAACGACTAGAAATTCTCCCTAAAAAAGATGACATCCTCGGACCCAAGCGAGACTCCGAAGGTAGCGCGGCCTACCGGGTCCTTGACGTAGGTCGCCCCGCACCAGCGACCCCGTAGGTAGGTTTTGGTCGCTCCCGTGGGCGTCGGCGTCGTGCCCCACGCCGTGCACGAATCGATCGTGGTGGCGCCCAGATCGAGCACGATGTCCACGCTGCCGTTGTTACCTGTACCCGGGGCCGACATCGAGAGCGTCTTCTTGCCGGAGAGGAACGCGCCCGTAATTGACAATGTGGTTTCCCCCGCATTGAGGTTGCCCGCGTAATTGCCCAGGCCGAAGTTGGCGGCGGAGAGCGTCGTGCAGTGGTCCGCGGCGTTGGTCGTGAACACCGAGCCGTTCCAGAATTGGGTCTCCATCGGGACGACGAGCGCGGACGTTTCCGGACCGCGAGCGTTGCTGATCAGCAGTCGTCCGTAGCGAAACGCCGCTCCGGAATCGAAGGCAATGCCGGTGCCGCCGCCGTTGAATACGAGCGCCGTCGCCGTGGTGATGGTGCCCTGGTTGGCTCCCGCCTCGTTGGCATCGGAAACGCTCAACGTGAGCGACAGATTGGCGGTGAACTGCGCCTGCGGCGTGGTGTTGTCGCGCCCGAAGGCGAGTTTGTCGGTCCCACTGGGGTTGAGCGTCCCGGTGCCGGTGTTGGGCGTCTCCGCCACCGTGGGCGTGCCAATTTGCGTGGTATCCAGTGTCATCGCGGGCGAGTTGGCGAACGTCTGCGATGCGCTCGCGCTCGTAAGCTTCCAGAGCGTTCCGCGATAGTTGGTCGTGGTGCCGTTCGCCACATTCTGCGCGGTGATCATCGCCGAGTACGAGGTCTGGTAACCGAAGGGCTGTCCAATATAAGTGAAGCTGCGCACGGGCCCTGCAGGCGGTGTGCTGCAAGATGCGTCCGTGGCATCGAAGGTCCTGAACAGGGGTTGCGTGACTGCCGTCACCGCGAAGTGATCGGGTACGAAGCGGCCCACGGCGAGCGGCGCGGGGAACTGGCAGACAAAACCCCCGGTCGCGGTGCAGTTCTGGGGCGTCCCGTCCGCGGCATCGACGCTGGCGTAAGTCTGGTCCACCAGGGTGAGATTGAATGCTCCGGCTTCACTGTAGGAGGCGGTGCTGCTCACCCGCGTGCCGGTGCCGGTGAAAGCTCCCACAGTCAGCGTTCCGTTCGCGCACGTGGCAGGCAACGTGCAGGCGAGTGCGCTCACGGTGGGGCTGCCGTCGTAATTGCTCGCCGTAGCGGGCGACGGGGTCACAGTGATCGTCAAGAGCTGCCCGGCTTTGTGGACGTTGCCCCCGCTCGAGCCGGTATTGTTGAGCGTGCGGCCCGTTCCGGCGGTGCTCCACGTGGCGTCGGTTAGTGCCGCGGCAAAGCTCGACGGACGGATCGCGAAATTATCCGTCGAGCAGCTGGTAACGGTCGGTGAAGACGTAGGCCACCTGATGCGTACGCGCACGTCTCTAAAGGAATTGGCAACCGCCGTGAAGGCGACCGTGGAACGTCCAGCGGTGATCGTCGGATTGGGACTGACGGTTTGCACGACGGTAAAGGAGGTCGGACAGTTATTGGCATCAAGCCCGATACCGGTTACGGTGTTTCCGAGCAGATCGACAATCACCTGGTCGTTAAACCCTGAAATCTGTGCGCCGCCAGCGATCGCAACCACGTCCAGGCTGAACGCGGCACCCGCAACCTTGGTTTGGATCACGCCGGTGATCGCGTTTGGCGCGGTGCTGGTCTCGAAGGCATTGAAGCTGCTGGGTAGCGTAATGGTAACGCCCGGCTTCAGGGCGAGATGTATGCCGATGTTTGCGAAAGCGGCGGTGTTGACGGTCGCCGTCTGCGCGGCGGGCGTCTCCGCACTGGCGAGCGGGCCGCGAGTTACGGCTGCGAATGTCGGATGCCCCGCGCCGCCGCCCGGGTTGGTGATCGTGTAGCGCGTAGTGTAGGTGGCGGGAAGCGCGGTATAAGTGCTTTCGCCAGCAACGCCGAACAACACCACCAGCATCGAGTTGATCGGCGCCAAGGTGGGGGCAAGAGACGGCGCGTTGACCGTTGCGCTCGCAGCCGCGCTGATCGTCGCGGCGTTGGCGAGGAAAGGCGTGGTCGTATCGACTCCGCGGTACACCGAGATGGCCGCTGTGACCTTGCGCGAACCGCCTCCCGACACGGTAAAAATGTAGCTCGTCGGATCTCCAGCCGCGTGAAACTTGAAGAATACGTTGCTCAGGATCGTGCACGTCGTTGCTGGCGCACAACCCGAGGCCGCAAAATCCGTGCGCAGCGTCGACCAGCCGGTGCCGCTCGGAGTAATGGTCCGGTCGGTCGTGTTGGTTCCCACCTGCGCGATGAGCAGGTCGCCGACTGCGGGCGTCGCGCCGAGCGTGACGGTGACACTGTTATTCCCGGCAACGGTTCCAGAGGTTATGAAAGTGATTTGTCCGAACGACGGCACCACCCACGCGAACAGCGCCGCCGCCAGGAAGAATCTTCGCAAGAAAGCCATCTCAGCCGTGGCGCAAGATCCAGGGGCGGGTGGCCTGGGACAATGGCGCCCCACCACGCGCACGGCGCGTAGCAAGATGCCCATCAAGCCGAAGTGCCGGGAACAGAAATCTCGTTTCATTGAACCTTTTCTTTGACGACGGCGCCGATGACTGGTCGATTGCGCGTCAGCACGCAAATCGCGGACCCGACGCAGCCGGATCCTTGCACTTGGTGAGCGTCGCCTGCACCTCGCGCTCGACGTAGCCGGCTCCGGGCGACCCATTCGGGCAGGTCGTTCCCCCCACCGGCTGGTTGCACGCATTCGCGGTCAACCGGTAGACGCCGACGTTGCGGGTGCCCTCGGTCGTCGTCGTGGGAGTGCACGTTACGGTGACGGTGAACGGCGAAAGCGAGCTGGCCAGTCCGCTCAAATTCTTCGGGTTCGAAGCGGGGCACGTGGGCAGGGCTGCGCTGCCAATGGTGTTGTTCGGATCGAGCACCTGAAATGCGCCCCACTCGATCCCAGCGCGGGCGGCCTGGTACGCGCGGGCGCCCAGCACGTCGAGCTGGTGGCTGGACAGCTGCATCCCGGTCACGGACACGATGAATGCACCCAGGAAGGCCAGCACCACGACGAGAAAGATCGCGGTGACGATGCTGAAGCCGCGCTGGAGCGAGCGTAGTTTCGAATTGCGAGTTTCCGGTTTCGAGTTAGCCAAACAACAAGAACGCGAATGCGACCTCAAACTT
>DATFWO010000122.1:0-4269 GCA_035259205.1 Burkholderiales bacterium
TGGCCGCCGACCTGCAGATCGTCGAGAAGCAGCTTTCCGGCAAGCAGTTCATCACGGGCTCTGCCTTCACCATGGGCGACATTCCGATGGGCGTCGCGCTGCACCGCTGGTTCACGCTTCCGATCGAGCGGCCTGACTACCCCAACCTCCACGCGTACTACGGACGGCTGAAACAGCGGCCCGCGTATGCGCAGCACTGTGCGGGCCCCCTCACCTGATGAGGCGTGACTGGTAAATCGTGACTGGTCGTGCATGACTGGTGACTCGTGACTGCTGTTACGTAAGCGCCGCCTACGCCCTATCAGTCGCGCTGCGCCAGTCACGTTTCATCAGTCACGCTTCATCGATCACATGGCGCAGCCACGCACCTTCCGCTACTACGACCTCGTAATGGCGGGCTTCGTCACGGTGCTGATCTGCTCAAACCTCATCGGGCCGGCGAAGATCGCGCAGGTCGACGTGCCCGTGCTGGGGGCCCTCACTTTCGGCTCCGGCGTGCTCTTCTTCCCGATCTCGTATGTGTTCGGCGACATACTGACTGAAGTGTACGGCTACGCCCGCGCGCGCAAGGTGATCTGGGCGGGGTTTGCGGGGCTCTGCTTCGCGTCGCTCATGGCGGCGGTAGTCGTGGCGCTGCCGCCTGCACCGTTCTGGCAGCACCAGGGAGCGTATGAAATCGCCTTCGGCTCAACCTGGCGCATCGTGGCGGCCTCGATGGTCGCTTATTTCAGCGGCGAGTTCGTGAATTCCTACGTCCTCGCGCGAATGAAGATTCTCACCGCCGGCAAGTGGCTGTGGACCCGCACGATAGGCTCCACCATCGCCGGCGAAGCGGTCGATTCGGCGCTGTTCTACCCCCTCGCCTTCTACGGCGGCGGCATCATTCCCGACGACAAGCTGCCGCTCGTCATGGGCGCGCAGTTCTTCTTCAAGGTCGTCGTGGAGGTGGTGTTTACGCCGATCACGTACAAGGTCGTCGGTTTCCTCAAGCGCGCCGAGCAGGAGGACTACTACGATCGCGGCACCGACTTCAATCCCTTCACTCTGAAGCTCTGACGCTCCGGCCTGTCCACCGACTTGCAGATTATTTGACGCCGACGCTTGGCATATCCCTGGCGATCGTTGGAAGGAGACCATTGCCATGAACCGTAATGGCGCAGCCCCGTCGGGCCAGTTCCGGGGCGTTCGCCATGAATTCGCGCACCTCGTTCACCATCCATGGCGCAGCCTTGAACGATTCGCGGCCCACCACCACGTCGATCACCATATCAGTCTCATGCTGCCCCGGAAGCGCGCCGTGCCGTGCGACGCGGTGAGAGGAATCGAATCCGTATAGATGGATATTACGATGGCCCAGCGCGTACGCTATGGTCATCGCTCGCAGGCGGCCCGTGGAGCCGCCGACGAGCACATGTCGCTCCGGGTTACTCCCTAGAGCCTCCTGCATGCCGTCGATCGCCGCGTGATAAATAACGACAAGGCTCTTCCCTAAGCGGTGTACCGCAGCAGGGCCGAGCTGCGACGAGACATAAAATACCGTTCCGGGCAGCTCCGCGATCACCTCAGCGCCCGGCGCCGGCTCCTCCATCACGTGAGCATCGGGCTGGACACCGGTCGCGACCAGGTACTCCACGGCATCATCGAGGGAAAACACTGCGTGTCCCCGCTCCTGCCATCTCCTGATCTCTTCGACATGGTCGGCGAGGCTCGCGCCGCCTGCGCAAATCACCGCGCATTCATCATTGGGCGCCGCCCTCTCCAGCTCGGGCAAACTCAGGCGCACGCAGTACTCCGCGTTCGCGAAGACGTGTGCGCGCTGCGCCTCGCGCATCACCTCCAGCTCCGCCGCAGCACTGCCGCCGACCTTCCACACCCTGGGCATCCATCCGGTCACGACCTCGTGCGGCCGGGGACGCCCGTGGAACACAACCACCTTGGCGCCCTCGGGAAACAGGTCCCTGCAGTCGTGGGCCTTGTAGCTGACGAAATCCCCGGGGTGCAATTCCTGCCAGATATCCGGCGCAAATCGCATCCGGGAGAAAACCTGCTCGATCCAGGCTTGATCGCCGCCGGGCGGCTCGGGTCTGCCCGCCGACTCCCAATCGCTCCATAAATAATCCGCGATTCCGCCTTCCCACGCCATCACGCTCGACTGCAATCCGTCCGCGCGATAGAAATCACGGAGCATGGCGAAGTGCCCGTCGTAGTTCACGATCTCGTTCAGGGCGCCGACAAGAATCGTGTCCAGGTCGAAATAGAGTATCCGTTCGCCGTCGCCGAAAACCCCGCTCCGGAACAGGTACAGCTTGTTCCACCAGCCGCTCAAGCCTGCGGGCAGCGGCCTTGCCGCTATCGCCTTGTCGAGCCCGGCCGGGTCTTCCGTAAAGCAGATGAATCGTCCGTCGAAACCGCCCGCGAGGTTGCGCAGAAACATGTCGTACAGATTGTTGACGTACTCCGCGCCATACAGGGTTCCCCACTTGACGCAGCAAACGTTCAGCATGGGCACCACGTTCTGGAACTCATTTCATGACCAGGCGCGTGATGCGTTATGGCCGGGACGGACCGGATGCAGGGCACCCGAGCCAGGACATATGTCGATATGGTCATCATCCCTTGACGCAAATCACCTGCTTCAGGGTGTGTACCGTGTCGACCAGGTCGCGCTGGTTTTCCATCACCTCGTCGATGCTCTTGTAAGCGGCGGGTATCTCGTCGACCACGCCCTTGTCCTTGCGGCACAGCACGCCCCGCGTCTGCTCGACAAGGTCCCGGGAAGTGTACGTTCTCGCGGCCTGTGTGCGGCTCATGCGCCGGCCCGCGCCGTGGGCGCAAGACTGAAAGCTTTCCTCCGAGCCCTTGCCGCGCACGATGTAGGATTTCGCTCCCATGCTGCCGGGAATGATCCCCAGCTCGCCCGCCCGAGCCCGGATCGCGCCCTTGCGCGTGACCCACACGTCCCTGCCATAGTGGTGCTCGCGCTCGACGTAGTTGTGATGGCAGTTGACCACCTCGCTCGTCACGACGAAATCCGGCAGATGGCGCCGCATCGCGGCGAGGACGAGATTCACCATCGCGTGCCGGTTGGCCGCCGCGTAGCCCTGCGCCCAGCCGACCGCTTCCACGTAGTCGTCGAAATGCGCGGCGCCCTCCTCGAAATACGCCAGATCCCGGTCAGGCAGGTTGAGCTCCCGGCGCTCGGCATCGCGCCTGGCGAGCTCGATGAAGTAGGTGCCGATCGCGTTGCCGATGCCGCGGCTGCCGGAGTGGAGCATGGTCCAGACGTGGCTCGCCTCGTCGAGGCAGACCTCGATGAAGTGATTGCCGCCGCCCAGAGTGCCCATCTGGCACACCCAGTTCTGCGTGCGGGGGAATCGCGTCTCGAGCTGAGGATGCCGCCCGAGGATGCGCTTCAGGCTGCGCCCGAAAGGTTTCGCCGCCTCGTCGAGCGCGCGGCTTTCCTTGTGCTGATCGCGCCCGACGGGAACGTCGCGCGAGATCTGATCGAACAACCGCTTGAGGCTGCTCTCGTCGAGATCATCGGCCGTGAGCGACGTCCGCGTGGCGATCATGCCGCAACCGATATCCACGCCGACGGCCGCGGGAATGATCGCACGGTGCGTAGCGATGACCGAGCCCACCGTCGCGCCGATGCCCGTATGAACGTCGGGCATCGCCGCGACGTGATGATGCACGATCGGCAGCTGCGACACGTTGACGAGCTGCCGGCGCGCCTGGGCCTCGATTTCTCCGGTATAGATCCTGACCGGGACGCGGCCCTCTTCGATGACTTGCCTGACGGGCATCGGTATGCTCCGCAGTCTAGCGCATCACAGGTCGCGCGGGTGGCGCCGACTCCGCTGGAGGAACTTTATCGGCATCGCCGTTATCCGATAGTTCGGACATTTGCAAGACACGGAACGTTCCGCCGGATCAACAAAAAGTAACAATTTGTTTCTGCAAAACGCCACGGCGAAAACTATCGTATATTCCGGCGACATTCTGATTTACGTACGAACATGAATTCCGATCTGGGGTCCGGCCGCACCGGCGCCGGGGGGTGGCTCAGGCGCTACTGGGTTTGGCTGCTCGGCCTCTGCCTCGCGGCGGGCGGCGCGTGGCTCGTCTACAAGTATCCGCCGAGCGTGCAGCAGGCAGCCGGCAAGAAGAAGGGTGACGCCGCTTCACGCGTCCAACCGGTAGTGGCAGAGGCGGTCAAGACCGGCGATATCAACATCTACCTGAACGGGCTCGGAACGGTCACGCCCC
>DATFWO010000123.1:0-2220 GCA_035259205.1 Burkholderiales bacterium
CTTGATCTTTCCGCCGCCGACGCGGACCTGACCGCCGCGCCGCCCCTCCTCGCCGCTGACCGACTCGATGTCGGCCAGCTGAGCCGGCCGCAGCGAGTGATCCTGGCCTGGCATAGCCCAGTTGACACGACGTGCAGGCGCGGTGCCGAGCTGATACCCGTCGCCGCGAGCCATTGCCCGCTCCCGTTGCTGTCAGCTTGGGAATCTGAGCGCTTCGCGGCTTGATATCGCGTCACCTGCCGCTTCGAGCGTCGGCCGAGGGCCGCTCAGCAATGCACCCTTGCCGACCGGTGATAATGGCATGCCGCCTACGTCGCCAACTATCGATGCGCCTGTGCTATCCGCCGTGGTGAACGTCACCGGCCGCTTCGTCTCGTGCGCAGAACTGGATAATCTGCGTGCGCTCACGGCAGTCTTTGACACGTCGGCGCAGTGCCCCGAGTCGGCGTTCGGCTCGCCCCTTTAACGAAATGGCACAGGCGAGTTCAGCGATCATCGTGGCCATCAAGCCTCTATGGAATATGCCAAACTATGCATGAGTATGCGCGCGGCAACACCCGCTATTCATGCATGACCGTGCGCCGACGGCCTGGCACCGATCACTGCGGCCGGAGCGCCTTAGAGTTACGCTGCCGTGCCCGCCTCCCTGCCTGTGGCCGGCAGCAAGGAAGACGGGTGTGACTTGGGCAAGCAGGAGCGATGACGCGGTGTCGCTTGCCAGCCTGCTCGTGGCAGAAAACCCCAAAGGCGGTCCCATGCTGGTGGCAGGCGACAAGCGGGGCCGCGGCCGAGGGTGTCCGATTTGGGAGCGGATTGGGAGCGGCGATCGTGCGCCAGCTGCGGTCAGACGCCGTCAGACGCGGCGAGTGGACGCCAGGTCAATGCGTCTGACGTGCGGAAATGCCGCAGAGCAGGGGTTTTGTTAGCACTCGCGCTCAGTTCGGGACGAAGAGGCCGCCGGTTCAAATCCGGCCACCCCGACCCAGGTCACAGCCCACTTGCGATCACCGCAGGTGGCCTTTTCCGGGCACTGAGAGACTAATTGAGTGACTATGGCTGCGAGCTTGCGGCCGGGAAGATCGGGACGCGCTCCCAATCGAGGTTTGCGCTCCAGTCAGGGTCGTTGGCGACCCAGGCCCACATGCGCGACGCGACGGCGTTTTCGTCCACGAGGACTGTCTTGAAGTGTCGATCGCGATTGCCATCTCGACGTTCGAACAGGAAAGTCCCATCGTTCTGCTGGTACGTCTGGATGTACAGGTTCGAGTCCCGTTTCAAGACCAGCCATGGATCCGTGGGCGACAGTTCCGCCAGAAGCGATTCGAGATGCTCGCGGGTCAACGCTCCGAGCCGTGTACCGTCTCCAGCAATCACCCCGATCGGTTGACCAGGCGCAGGCGGATAGACCCTCTCAGCGCTCAGATCTACCAGAACCAAGCCCTGGCCAGCAGCGAGCCGCAACAAGGTGACGAGGTTGCTGTCGACATCGGAATATGTGGTCGGTACAGCGACACCGCCGTTTCCGAGACTGAGAGGCCACACGGACAACCAGCCGTCGTCCTCATCTGCCGCGCCCGCTGCTTCCAGATCAGCGACAAAGTCTCGCAAGCGTCGATACGGGTCGGGAGCACGACCTTCCTGCTCGAAGACCGCAACAGCCGCCGCAAGCGCTGCTTCGTCACTCGCCCCTGCGAACTCCGGTGTAAGTATGGCGAAGTCGTAGCTCACCCGGCGAATCGTGGCAGATCCGGTGGGCGATGCGCACGCTCATAGCCGCGATCCCCGCTTTGGACTGTCGCGGATCTGGCGGACGTGTCGCGCATCACCCGACGGAAGACACCCTTGATGCCCTTGATGCCTAGGTCCACCTGATGGTTGACGGTTGGCTTCAGGTGATGCTTGACGGCTTCTAGGGTCCGGCGGGGTTGCCCCGCTTTGACGGGCAGGGCTGATGACTCGGTCAGGCTAGCTTCTGGCAGCGGCCTAGTTCGGACAGCCGAAGATCGGCGTGGACGACCGCCGCGGCCGAGACTAGTCTCGGGCAGAACTTCGCAAGCAAGGGGGGAAACGCTATGGGAGAGAACGCCGAGACCGCGGTCCTCGCCGGCGGATGCTTCTGGGGAGTCCAGGAACTCATGCGCAAGCAGCGCGGCGTGATCGCCACGCGCGCCGGTTGGACGGGCGGGGACATTCCCAATCCGACCGAGGCCAGCCCCGGCA
>DATFWO010000124.1:0-8452 GCA_035259205.1 Burkholderiales bacterium
TATCCTTCGAGCAGCAGTATCCGTTGCCGGAACCCGGCCTCGCGCAATCGAACCGCCGATTCGAGCTCGATCAGACCGTAGCCGTCGGCATCGGAGAGCGCGCGCGCTGCGCGGACCAGGCCATGGCCGTAGGCATTGGCCTTGATCACCGCCAGAACACGCGAGCGCGGGGCGTGGCGCCGCACCACGGCCAGATTGCGTTTCAGCGCGGCAAGATCAATGGTGGCGAGAAGCGGTCGCGGCATGGTATGGACAGCCCGGCGAGCAACAGGCGAGTGGAACCGGTTTCAAGAATACACGACAGAATTTTCCAGCGGAGCCACGACCGCATATTCAACCACAATTGCCGGGCGCACCGATGCGTTTTTCCCGCGCGGGGACCGCGGGAGAGGCCGCTACTTTGTCGATTTGTGGTATAAAACCCGAGCCTAAAAAAGGTGTGCGCATAATGGAGACGGAGGATGAATGAAAGTCGAATGAGGTACCCGGCCGCCTGCTGCCTTCTGCCCTGACCGGCCGTCAACGCGCTTAGGTTTCCATGCCGTTCGGCTTTTACATCATCATGGCGGCGCAGTTTTTCTCGTCGCTCGCCGACAACGCGCTCCTCGTGGCCGCGATCGGGGCGCTGGTGCTGCTGCAGTCTCCCGAGTGGTTCACTCCCCTGCTGAAGCTTTTCTTCACGATGTCGTATGTGCTGCTCGCCCCGTTCGTCGGTGCCTTCGCCGATGCCATGCCGAAGGGCCGCGTCATGTTCATTACCAACATGATCAAGGTCGCGGGGTGCGTGATGATGCTGGCCGGCGTGCACCCGCTTCTTGCCTATGCCGTGGTGGGGTTCGGGGCGGCGGCGTACTCCCCGGCGAAATACGGCATACTCACCGAATACCTGCCGCACCAGCGGCTGGTCGTCGCGAACGGCTGGATCGAGGGGCTGACCGTCCTGTCGATCATAATCGGCACGCTCCTCGGCGGCGTGCTGCTCAGCGAAGCGGTCTCCTCGCAGCTGCTTTCGATCGACATTCCCCATGTCGATACCGGCATCGACACCGCGCCCGAAGTGGCGATCGCGCTGATCGTCGGCTTCTACATCATCGCGGCCGTCTTCAATCTGTACATCCCGCGGACCGGCGTGGACCACGTCCCGCCGAGCAGGAACCCGGTGTTCCTGGTCCACGAATTCGCGCACTGCGTGCGGCTGCTCTGGCGCGATAAGCTCGGGCAGATCTCGCTTGCGACGACGACGCTCTTCTGGGGCGCCGGGGCGACCCTTCAGTTCATCGTGCTGAAATGGGCAGAGACGGCGCTCGGCTACACGCTGTCGCAGGCCACGGCCCTGCAGGGCATCTGCGCGGTAGGCATCGCCTCGGGGGCGGTGATTGCTGCGAGGTACGTGCCTTTGAACAGGGCGGCAAACGTGGTGCCGGTAGGCATAGCGATGGGCGTCATCGTGATCGTGATGATCTTCGTGCGCAACGTCGTCATAGCCATCCCGCTCATGGTGCTGATCGGCGCGCTCGCCGGTTTTTTCGTGGTGCCCATGAACGCGCTCCTGCAGCACCGCGGCCACATTCTCATGGGCGCGGGCCATTCGATCGCGGTGCAGAATTTCAACGAGAACCTCTCGATCCTGATGATGCTGGGGCTCTATGCGCTCCTGATCTCGCTCAAGCTCTCGATCTATACGGTTATCGTGTTGTTCGGAGTGTTCGTGGCCATCACCATGGCGCTGGTGCGCCAGCGTCACCTCAACAACGTGCGCAGCGGCACGCTGCCCGCCATCCCATCAGACGCGCAGCACTGATCGATTTTCGGGAAGCCGGTCAAGGCGCGGAGGGCGGCCTGACGCGCCTGGCCGCGACGCATTCGATATAGCCGCGCACGAAGCGGTCCCGCAGGGAGAGGAACTCCTGATAGGTCTGGAACTTGCGCTGCGCCGGGACCTGATTCAGGAAATAGACGGTGACGATCACCCGGTCTTCGTCCGCGTAGATCTGCGTCATGCCGAGCGTGGTGCCGCCCAGCTCCTTCTTGGTGAGGGTCTCGCCCGGGAAACCGCGGATGGAGAACCGCGTGAGCTCGGTGTTGCCGTCGGCGCGCGCCATCTCGGCCATCTGCCGGCTCACGATCCCCCGGTCGTCGCGATAGGCCGTCGGGTCGGAGCGGTTGGCGTTCAGGTACGCGAACGAGTGGGTCCTCGGGTATGAGTACATTACGCGATAGCCCTCCACCACCGAGATGCGATGGCGCGCGCCGCCGAAGCTCAACTCGCGCCACGGCTCGGCGCCGTCGGGGCGCCGGTCCACCGCGGTGGCGCGTATGCCGTCGGCAAAGCCGTCGCAGCTGATGTACGGCTCGAGCCGCGACGGGCTTGCAGCTGGACGGGCCGATTCCGGCTCCGCCGCAGGACCAGCGCCGGACCCGGCCGCCAGCGCCAGAATGCAAAGCATGCGGCGGAAGCGACTCACTTCTCTCTGGGATCGTGCAGGTTTTCGTCCGGCGCGCGGTATTTCCCGCTGCGGATCTGCTTCACCATGTCGGTGAGCGCGAGCGCTGCGTTGTTCACTTCGGCAAAAAGGTCCTTGTCCTTGTCCAGGTCGGCGTGGCTGGTCGCGTACGGCTGATACCAGCCGATCCAGGTGTCCATGAGGGCGGTCGGCCCAGCTGGAATCATCTCCATATCGGTCATCCAGTCGGTCAGCATGCGCCGCAGGTTCTCGGGTCCTGCCGCATCGCCGTGAGCCACGATCGCAAATGCGCGTCCCGCGAGGTGCTTGGGATAGCTCCAGCCCTTGAGCTCGAGCGCCTTGGCAGCGGCGGGGTCCTTGCCCCGAGTGGAACTAGGATCGGGATTGCCGCCGTCGGCGCATACCAGGCGGTCGATCATGAGCTTCAGGCTCGCGGGTGCCTGATACCAGTGCACGGGACACAGTATGAACACGCCGTGTGCTGCGACCCAGCGCTCGTAAATCTCCGCCATCCAGTCGTTGGTCTGGCCGAGCGCGTGATTGGGATAGCACGAGCACGGCCAGTGGCACAGCGGCTGGGCGGTGGATACGCACGCCTTGCACGGATGGATGACCTTCCACGGTTCGTCGGCCAGCGTGGAAAGATCGAGAAAATCCGTTTCATAACCGCGCAACGCATCGACCGTCTTCTGCGCATGCTGGGCAAGCCGCCTGGTCTTGGATATCTCTCCCGGGCAGGTATGCTCGCTGCGCGTCGAGCCGTTCACGATCAGTATCCGCGAAGGCGCCTTCGGGTCTTTTTGCCGCTTCTCCGCGGCCTGAATTTTCGCCCGCGTTTCCCGCCACTCGACCGACAAGTGGTACGAAGGGTCGGCGTAGCCCTTCCCGGCGCGGGTCGTGCGCGGCGACTTGCGGTGCTCGATATAGCCATCCCACGCGACCTCGCAAACCTTCTCCAGCTCGCTATGCACCTTGCCGAAGGCGGGGTCGTAGAACTTCGCGAAGAAACGCTCGCGGAACTGCTCCTTCGTCAACGGAACGTACTTGTCCTGCTTCCGAACCGAGGGCTTGGGCATGGGTCGACTCTCTTATGGTTGCTGTTGGACGGGCACGCGTGTGATACGTCCCCGCCGGCGAAACGGATGCGTCGACTCACTTCACGCAATAGAGCTGGGGCGCACCGACGGAGCCGAACGGTATCTGGCTCACGCAGGTTGCGATGCCGCATTGACAATGAACGACGCCAAAACGCGCCTGCAGCGGTCCCGGGACGTTGGTTACCTCGTCCGTTCCGACCACCGCGGTGGCGCGGCTGCACGCGCACGGCGCGGGCGGCGTCTGCGCCCTGACCTCGGGAGCGTTGCCCGTCAGTAAAGCGACACTTGCCGCGGCAGTGACGAGCATGCCGGTTATGACTAGCGATATGACCTTGGTCGAGCTGCGCATGTGCCCTCCTGCAGATGAAGTGGAAACGCCCGTCAAGCATAACAGGCACGCAGCCGTGCCCGTTGCGCCAGAAATCAGGGTGGAGGGTCGGGGTGTTACGCGGTGCGGCGTCGATCCCGGTCACTGACTACCGGTCGCCGAGTCAAGGCCTCGACTGTATCCCAGCATGCGGGCGACCGATTCGCGATCGCTGCTCTCGCAGGGCGTTGCGGACATGGATTTCTGAAGACTCGCTTGCGCGACGCCGAACAGCGTGCCGATGAACGCAATCTGCTTCTCCGACCAGGGCTTCGCGCGCTCCGAGCCCATGAATGCGAGGTAGTAGGACTGCCACTCCACACCGCACCATGCCCCCAGACCTGCCGCCGCGGACGACTGGACGACGCGCACGGCTTCGTTGCGCGGGATCGGCAGAGCCTTGCGCTCGCTCTCGTTGGCGGGCAGGACCAGCGATCCGTTGGCCAGCACGGCCTTGCCCCAGAAATTCTTCTGGGCGGCCCTGATGACCAGCTCGGCGTGCTCAACGGGGAAAACGTTCTCGAAGTACGACGGCTGCGACGAGAAAACAGCGGCAGAATACATCAACAGCACGAGCGCGCTCATCACCCCTCCCCGGCGCAGCAGATCCGCCTATTGTAGCCAAGAAACCGCGCGCTGCGGAGTGAGTTAGGTCACACCCCGAGCGAGGGACGAGTGTCGGGTGTCGAGTACAGGAGCCACCCCTCGACCTCATTCCTCGAGCTCGTCAGCGCCTCAGGCGGAAATAGATCTCCGGCAGCTTGTTCGGCAGCGAGTTGATGTGATCGAGCACGAGGTAATGCCCGCGCCCGAAGATCTGGGGCAGGTACTGGTTCGCCATCGTATCCACCGTGATGCAGAACGGGTGCACGCCTTTCGCTACCGCCTCCTTCACTGCCATGCGCGTGTCCTCGTGGAGGTAACGCCGGTCGCCGCCGTCGTCGTAGTCCTCCGGGCGGCCGTCGGAGAGTATGAGCAGCAGCCGCCGCCGGCTCTCCACGCGATCGAAGCAGGCGGTCGCATGCCGTATCGCGGCGCCCATGCGCGTCGCCAGTCGTCCCGACATGCCCCCGATCTGGCTGCGGATGTCGTGCGTTAACGGCTCGTCGAATCCCTTGACGGCGTAGTAGCTCACGTTGTCCCGATACTTCGAGCAAAAGCCCGCGATCGAATAGGCGTCGCCGACCTCCTCCATGCTTTCGGCGAAGAGCAGCACGCCGGCGCGCACGCGGTCGACCAGCCGCCCGCCGCCTTCCGGCAGATGCTGCATGATCGAGGTGGACATGTCCGCGAGCAGGGTCACCGCTATCTCGCGCTGGCGCATCTCGCGACGGCGGTAGATCGCAGCCTTGGGAGAATAGCCCGCCTGCTTCTCCACGATGTAGGTAACAACCGCGTTGATATCCATGTCCTCGCCGTCGAGCTGCCGCAGTCGCGGGGCGAGCCGCGTGGGCTTCTGCGCCTGGATGGCCTTCTTCAGGCGCTTCAACGCCATCGCGTACTGATTCATCAGCCGGTTGGTTTCGGTGATGTTCGATTCCGCCAGCTTTTTTTCCTGCACCCAGCTCCAGTTGCGCTTGTAGCGGGTTTCACGGTAGTCCCACTCCGGATACGGCACCCCCTTGTCGCTCGACTGGTTGTCCGGCCGCCGCGCGTCCGAGCGGTTCGAGAGCTGGGCGGAGGCGCCGCTCGAATCGCCGAACCCGGCGATCTCCTGCTTCTGCCCGCCGTCCTGCTGGTTGCCGGATTCCGCATTCTGGGGCGCTTCGGATTGTTCCTCCCCCTGCTCCTGGGGCTGCTGCTCGCCCTCCGCGCCGGATTGCGTCTGCTGCGGCTGCTCTTGCGATTGCTGGGGATGGACCAGCCGCGACGAATTCGGGCCGCGGCCGGGCAGGTACGCGGCATGGAAGGCCTCGAGATCCATGACCGGCGGCAGCTCGTCCCTGGCGTAGATCGTCTTCGCGAGACGCCACGAGTCGGCAACCGTCGCCCTGACGTCCAGCAGCGGCGCAAAGCGGCCCTCGCGCGCGCTCGGGCCGCCGCCGTCGCCCTTGAGCGCCGCCAGCCCTTCCTCCACGCTTTCCAGCGCAAGGCTGTAATACATGCCGGTTTCGGGGTGGCGCCCTCCCGGCCGCGCCGTCGAGGCGAGGCGCTGCAGGTAGTTCGGCACGAGCTGCTGGATGCGGCAGTCCACGCGCAGGTCTTCGCACAGATCGAAGATCAGCTGGAACCGCAATGCGTCGTCGCCGTAGCCCGCGAAGAGCGGCGCCCACGACACCGGACCGGCATCCGGAAATTCGACGCCGGCGTCGGCAAAGAGCCCTTTCATCGCGAGCCGGTCGAAGGTGCCGAAGCGCATGTGGCCCGCGGCGTGGAGTATCGCGATCACCGCTTCATCGCGGTTCTTCATCACCGCCGGGAAGTACATGCTGCGCCCGTCGGTCTCCACGAAGGGCCGGCCCTTTTCGGGAGACCAGTTGCTTTCCTTCAAGTCGAATCCGCTCCCGTACCAGACGTCAAGCAGCATGGAAAGCAGGCGATTGCGGTCGACGAGGCGGAAGCCGGGCAGGTGCTCCAGCAGGAGCGCCAGGCTCTCTTCCGACTCCAGGCGGAAATAGGCTTCGCCGCGGGCGCGCCCCGACTGCATGATGTCGGCCCCGCGGGAGGCCCACGGCAGTATCGCGTGCGGGCCGAGGAGGTTTCTCACCCGCACCGCCCCGGCGAGATAGGTGGCGAGCAGCAGCTTGCGCGATTCGAACAGCTCTTCGGCCGGCTGCGTCAGCTGCTCGATGCCGGTAATGCCATGGCGGCCCGAAAGCTCCACCACCGGTGTCGTGAAATAGGCGCAGCCGCTGTCGATCTGCCGGCTGCACCATACGAACCCGATCTCCGCCCAGCGCCGCTGGCCGGCATGGCCCAGCGACCCGTAGGCGCGCGGAAGGTTCAGCATGTATCCCTCGAGCGCACGCCAGGCATTCCTCCAGCGCAGGAACTGCAGCGCCTGCTCGGTCCACGGCAGGACCGTTTCGGACACCTTCTCCGCTTCGCGGCTGCCGTGGATGAAGGCTTTCCCGCCCTCGCGGTCGTAGTCGAAGAGCCGCTTGCAGGCCGTGATCCAGGCGAGCGTGACATCCTCGCCGTGCGCACGGATCGCCGGCAGCACCTGCTCGAGCTCGCTATGCGCCGCGGGGTTGGTATCACGCCAAAGCGCCAGCAGCTGATCGATGGCGGCCTGCTTTGAGGAAACCGGGGTCATGTCGGGGGACTCAAAAGCGCATTTCGACCACGGCATTCCGCGGTCGAAATGTTCACGAACCGAAGTGCGCCTGCACCACTTCCATCAGCGCCTCGGCCAGTTCCTCGTCGTCGGTGATCGGATTGACCATTGCCACCTGGCAGGCCGCGATCGGATCCAGGCCGGCGTTGATCATGTTTGCGGCGTAGACGAGCGCGCGCGTGGAGCTCGCTTCCTCGAGGCCGTGGTCCTTGAGCAGACGCGCCTTGCGGCCCGCCGCCACGAGCTGGTGCGCGGTCTCGGGTCCGATTCCGGCCACCTCGTTCATGATGATCTTGCGCTCGATCTCTTCCGGTGGAAAATCGAAGTTGAGGGCGACGAAGCGCTGCTTCGTCGAAGGCTTCAGGTCTTTCAGCACGGTCTGGTAGCCGGGGTTGTAGGAGATCACCAGCATGAAGTCCTCGTGCGCCTCGATCTCCTGGCCCTTCTTCTCGATCGTGAGCTGGCGCCGGTGATCGGTGAGCGAGTGGATCACGACCGTGGAGTCGGTGCGCGCTTCCACGATCTCGTCGAGGTAGCAGATCGCTCCGGCCTTGACGGCCCGGGTCAACGGCCCGTCCTGCCATACCGTCTCGTTGCCTTCCAGCAGAAAGCGACCCACGAGGTCAGAGCTCGTGAGGTCCTCGTGACACGACACGGTCACCAGCGGGCGCTTCAGCTGGAACGCCATGTATTCCAGAAAGCGCGTCTTGCCGCAGCCCGTCGGTCCCTTGAGCATCACCGGCAGGTGCTTCTTGTACGCGGCTTCGAACACTGCTATCTCGTTGCCCTGCGGCTCGTAGTACGGCGCCACATCGCCCGGCTGCGGCGCCTGGACTATGTCGCGCTCGACGCCGCGAATGCGATTGATTGTCGCTGTCTTCATTCACAACCCCAAGTAGCCTTCAATCCCGTATTGTAGGACACGCCGCCCACTCAGGATACACGGGAAACGATCTGGACGGCCGAAGCCGAGGCCAGCACCTAAAGAACAACCGGGCTGTCCGGCAGCTCGTTAGGATTGTCCCCTACCGGCGGAAAATGCCGCGCCAGCAAGGCGGTGACCTCCGCCAGTCCATCGAGCACGCCCGCCTCGAATTGCCGCGCGCGGAATGCAACCTCCATGCGGCGACAGATCGCGTCCCATTGCTGTTGTTCGACCCTGGCGTTGATGCCGCGGTCGGCGACGATCTCGATGCGATGATCCACGAACTGGACGTAGATCAGCACGCCGCTATTGTGCTCGGTG
>DATFWO010000125.1:0-8032 GCA_035259205.1 Burkholderiales bacterium
GAGCCGGCACTGCTCGTCTGCGTCGACCACGAAGGCGGCAGGGTGCAGCGCTTCCGCGAGGGCTTCTCGGCGATTCCGCCGATGCGCACGCTGGGCAAGCTGTGGGACCGGGACCAGGACGCAGCGCGCGAGGCCGCCCGCGCCATCGCCTACATCGTCGGCGCCGAGCTCGCCGCGCACGGCGTCGATTTCAGCTTCGCGCCGGTGCTCGACCTCGACTACGGCGGAAGCTCGGTGATCGGCGACCGCGCGCTGCACTTCGACCCCACCGCGGTCGGCGCGCTGGGCGCATGCATCGTGAATGGCTTTTCCGACGCCGGCATGGGCGCCGTCGGCAAGCACTTCCCGGGGCACGGCTACGCCGAGGCCGATTCCCATGTCGCGGTTCCGCGCGATGACAGGAAAATGGTTGAGATTCAGAAAAAGGATCTGGTCCCGTTCCGCGCGACCATCGAGGCGGGACTCGCCGGCGTCATGCCGGCCCACGTGATCTACGGCCAGGTCGACGCGGAGCCCGCCGGGTATTCGAAGCACTGGCTGCAGGAAGTGCTGCGCGGCAAGCTCGGCTTCCAGGGCATCATCTTCAGCGACGATCTGTCCATGGAGGGCGCGAGCGTCGCCGGCGGCGTCCCCGAACGCGCGCGCGCCGCGCTAGCCGCCGGCTGCGACATGGTGCTCCTGTGCAACGATCCGGCGGGGCAGGAGCTGCTCCTGGATTCGCTGAAGGACGTTTCACCTGCGAACCCGGACCGGGTAGAGAGAATGAGGAAGAAGGGCGGGCGCGACCTCAGGAAGAGCGTCGCCTACAGGGAATCGCAGGATCTGCTGAAGAATCTCGCCTAAAGCCTCAAGACAGGGAAACGAAAGCCAGCGGCCGCGCAATCGGTGCTAATCTCGCGGCCGATGGAAACTCCAAAGCGCCCCTGGTCCGTGCGCGTTGCCGATTTCGCCCGCGCGGTGTTCTGGCTCGTGCTCCTGCTCATGATCGTGCTCGTCTTGCTGGCGCAGCTGTTGGGCGGCGGCCGCGCGCTCGAGAAACAGCGCAACGCGGCCCTTGGCCGCATCGAGGAGGCGCGCAAGTCGCGCGTCATCGCCATGATCCACCGCCAGGACAGCGAGAGCATTCTGGGCGTGCCGGTGGGCGGAAGCATCAGCATAGACGACTCGGAAGCCATCCTGCGCGCCATCCGCCTGACGCCGCCCGAGCAGCCGATCGACATCATCCTGCACACGCCCGGCGGTCTCGTGCTCGCGGCCGAGCAGATCGCCAAGGCGCTCGTCGAGCGAAAAGGCAAGGTGACGGTGTTCGTGCCGCACTACGCGATGAGCGGCGGCACGCTGATCGCGCTCGCCGCCGACGAGATCGTGATGGACGCGAACGCGGTGCTCGGCCCGGTCGATCCGCAGCTCGGCGACATGCCGGCGGCGTCGATCCTCAAGGCCGTGGAGCTCAAGGGACCGAAGAACGTGGGCGACGAATTCCTGATGCTGGCCGACATGGCGAACAAGGCGCGCAACCAGGTGGGGAGCTTCGTCGCCCAGGTGCTGATGAAGCAGATGCCTGAGAAGCAGTCCCTGCAGGTCGCGACGATCCTCACCGAAGGGCGCTGGACCCACGACTTTCCGATCACGGTGCAGGCCGCGCGCCAGCTCGGCCTGAAGGTTTCGACCGAGATGCCGCTCCCGATCTACGAGCTGATGGACCTCTATCCGCAGGGGGGCGGCATCCGGCCGTCGGTCTGGTACGTGCCCTTGCGGCGCGGGACGCCGGCGCCCGGAGCGCCGCAGCAGACGCCCGCGCCGCGGCCGGAAGGCAAAGGTCCTCCGTCCTAATAAATTAATGGGGTCAGATCAACATTACCGGGGACGCGCAGCTATCGGTAATGTTGATCTGACCCCATTTATTTCAGAGGAAAGAACATGAAGCTTACGGCGCCATCCCGAAGAGGATCTTCACCCGGTAGTCGGAAGGCAGGGTCCCTAGGCCTGTAGCGCGACCGATAGCCCCCCGGCTATCGGCGTCAAGCGGCACCCATCTTACGCGGCTGCACCGCGACGTGGTCTACTGCCGCCCATGTCGATACCTGCCGCGGAGATCTACTCCCAGGAAGCCAACCCGGCCTTCGAAGCCGAGCTGGCCGCCCGCACCGCTTCCCGGGACGCTGCCTTCTTCTTGCCCTACTTGCGCCCCGGCATGCGCCTGCTCGACGTGGGTTGTGGCCCGGGCTCCATCACGCTGGGACTCGCGCAGACCGTCTTCCCTGGGGAAGTCGTCGGCGTCGACATGCAATCTGCGCTCATCGAAAAGGCGAGCGTGGCGGCGCGCGGGGCGGCGAACGCGCGTTTCGAGGTCGCCAACATCTATGAGCTACCCTTCGCGGACCATTCCTTCGAAGCGGTTTTCGCAAACGGGGTGTTGATGCACCTGCGCGAGCCGGTGCGGGCGCTGGCAGAGCTGCGCCGCGTGCTGCGTCCCGGCGGCATCGCCGGGGTGCGCGACCCGGATTTCGGCACGGCTCTCCACGTTCCTATGACGTCGCTGCTCGAGAAGTGGCTCGCACTGCGGGCGGAAATGAGGCGGCACGACGGCCGCATCCCGTTCTTGGGCCGCCATCATCGCGGATTGCTGTTGGAGGCCGGGTTCGTGCGAGCCGAGGCCAGAGCGTCCGTTGAGAGTTCGGGGTCTCTGGAAGAAACCCGGCGTCGGGCAATTTACCTCAAGGCGATGCTTCAGGGCATCGCCCGGACCGCGGTGACGCAAGAGTGGATGGATCGAGCGACGCTGGACGCTGTGTCAGCCGATCTCGATGCGTGGTCAGTTCGCTCCGACGCGTTTTACGCGATGACCTGGTGCGAAGCCGTGGGCTGGACAAGCGATCGAGGGGAGGACGTCCATGAGCGTTGATGTTCGTTGGCTTACACGAATTCTTGCGCTCGCCGCCGCGTTGGTATCCGTTGCAGCCGGCGCGCAGGAAGCCTATCCGGCACGGCCAGTTCGGTTCATCGTTCCGTTTCCCGCTGGATCGGCATCCGATTTCCTCGCCCGGATCGCATCCCAGAAGCTCACGGAATCCTGGGGCGTACCGGTAATCGTGGAAGTTCGCGATGGTGCCGGCGGTACGATCGGCGTGAACCAGGTGGTCAGATCAATCCCCGACGGTTACACGCTGCTTTTGACGAGCGAGAATCCGATCGCGATCGCGCCGGCGGTCTCCAAGACACCGTACGATCCACGCAAGGATCTTGCGCCGATCGGCGCGGTGACCCAAAATTCGCTCGCGCTCGTGGTGCATCCGTCCATGGGTGTGATTTCCGTCAAGCAGCTGATCGCGCTCGCAAAGGCCAAACCTGGCGCATTCACTTTTGCGTCGTCGGGCGAAGGGTCGGCCAGCCGCATGTGCATGGAGCTGATCAAGCAAGCGGCGGGAATCGACTTGGTGGAGATCCCTTACCGGGGAGCCGTCCCGTCAATTCAGGCCGTGCTCACTGGAGAGGTGTCGATGTATTGCTCCCCTGTCATTCAGGCGTTGCCGCACATCAAATCCGGGAGGCTGAAAGCGCTGGGCGTGACCGATACAAGACCCTGCGCATTCATCCCTGAAGTCCTGCCAATCCCGGCTCAAGGCCTGCCGGACGTCACCGTCTCAGCCTGGACGGCAGCGTTCGCCCCTTCCGCCACGCCAGTGAATGTGCTCGTCAAGATCCGTGACTCGCTGAAAAACGTCTTCGACGACGCCGAAGTTCGCCAGAGGATGGCGACGGCCGGGTTGAACCCGACCTGGATGGACGCAACCGCCCTTTCGGAGGCAATCCGCTCGGATCTTGAAAAATGGACCCGCGTCGTGCAAAGAACCCGAGCCAAGGCCGAATAGGCTGATCTTGAATTCCCGGCTCAGGCCGACCGGACAACATCCCGCGCCACCACAGTCACGTGCTTCACCATCGCCGCCGCAGGGCGCGTGAGCGGCGTGTCGGCGCGCGTGAAGATGCCCATGGTCACCGCCGGAATGGGCTCTGAGATCGGGATTTCCTGCAGCAGCTCGCGCGCGAGCGGCAGTTTCAGCGTCAGACGCTGCATCACGGTGAGCATGTCGCTCGTGGCGAGCAGTGTCACCAGGGTATTGATCGACTCGCACTCGATCAAGGGTGATGGCGGTGGCGTTCCTGCAGAAGCGAACAGCCGAGCGATAAATGCGAACGACCGGCTCGCAGTCCCCATGGCGAGCCAGTCAGCGCCTGCGAGCTCCGCGAGGGTTCGCGCGTGGCGCAGTGGATGGCGCTTGTGCGCGGCAACGCAGAGCTCGCTGCGGTACAGGGGTCGGAACCTGAACGTGGGGTCCAGCTCCTCAACCGGCCTCATGCCAACGGCAAAATCCAGCCTTTCTTCGCGCAGCAACGGCAGCAACACGCGCCCCACTCCCTCAACCACGCGCACGCGGGCGCGGGGAAACTGTCTTCGGAAACGGGCGATCGCCTCCGGTACGATCTTGGCCACGCTCAGCGGGCCGACGCCGAAATCTACCGAGCCTATAGCGGATCCCCCTGCCTGCGCTGCTTCTTCCTCGGCCTTGCGCAGCTCCGAATGAGCCACGCGGGCGCGCCCGAAAAAGGCGCGCCCGGACGCCGTCGGCACGAGCCCGCGCGCGTTGCGCGCGAAGAGCTGCACGTGCAGCTCGGCCTCCAGGCTGCGGACGCTCTTCGTGATGGTCGGCTGCGACACGCCGAGCTTGCGCGCAGCGGCGCGTATGCCCCCACACTCGACGACAGCGAGAAAGTCTCGAATCTGGGTCAGGCGCATGGCGATAGTTCCCCGACTATCGACACCGAGGCGCACATCTTACTTGCTCGGTGACGCGTTCTCCGAAATCGGGCTCTGACCCCGATTCTTGCTACGCGCGCTCCATGTACGTGCCTTCGGCGGTGTCGATCTTGATGCGCTCGCCCTTGTTGATGAAGGGCGGGACCTGCACGGTGATGCCGGTCTCCATCTTCGCCGGCTTGAAGGTGTTGGTGGCGGTGGCGTTCTTGATGCCGGGCTCGGTGTCGACCACGGTGAGGATCACGGAGGGCGGGATCTCCACGCCGATGGCGCGGCCGTTGTAGAAGTTGATCTGGACGTCGGTGTTGGGCAGGAGGTAGCCGGCCTGGCCTTCGAGGAAGTCCGCCTGCAGCGAGAGCTGCTCGTAGTTCTCCTTGTCCATGAAGACGTAGCTGTCGCCGTCCTGATAGAGGTACTGCATCTCGCGCGGGTCGACGAACGCGCGCTCCACCTTGTCCTCGGTGCGGAAGCGCTGGTTGGTCTTGGTGCCCTTGTCGATGTCCTTCATCTCGACCTGCATGAACGCGCCGCCGCGGCCGCCGACGTGCACGTGGTAGGCCTTGAGTACGCGCCAGACGCGCTTGTCCCACTCGAGGAGCTGACCGGGACGGATTTGGACGGCTTCGACTTTGGCCATGGCGGAAGCGGCTTCGCGAAAAAGGCGCGGATTTTACACCATTTATAATCGGATCAGTGGCATTCGATCCTGCCGTCGTGGCCTTCGACCCCAAAACTTTCGTCGCCGGATTGCCGAATTTGCCCGGCGTCTACCGCATGCTCGGAGCAAGCGGCGAGGCGCTCTACGTCGGCAAGGCGCGCGACCTGAAAAAACGGGTGGCGTCGTACTTCCAGAAGCAGGTGGCGAGCCCGCGCACGCAGGTGATGCTCGGCCAGGTGGCGTCGATGGAGGTGACGGTGACGCGCTCGGAGGGCGAGGCGCTGCTCCTCGAGAACAACCTCATCAAGAGCCTCGCGCCGCGATACAACATCCTTTTCCGCGACGACAAGTCCTATCCTTACCTCATGGTCACGGGACACCGGTATCCACGCCTCGGCTTTCACCGCGGCGCCAAGGACCGGAAGAATCGCTACTTCGGGCCGTTCCCGCACGCATACGCGGTGCGCGAGAGCATCCAGCTCATGCAGCGGGTGTTCCGCCTGCGCACCTGCGAGGACACGGTGTTCGAGAACCGCTCGCGCCCGTGCCTGCTGTACCAGATCCACCGCTGCACCGCGCCCTGCACCGGCCTGATCGCGCCCGAACCCTACGCCGAGGACGTGCGCAACGCGACGCTGTTCCTCGAGGGCCGCGAAGACGACGTCATCGGCAACCTGAGCGAGAAGATGAACGCCGCCTCGGAGGGGCGGCGCTACGAGGAGGCGGCCGCCTACCGCGACCAGGTGCGCGCGCTCTCGCGCATCCAGGCGCGCCAGTACGTCGAGTCGAACCGGGGCGTCGACGCCGACGTGGTCGCCTGCGCCATCGATGGCGCGATCGCGTGCGTCAACCTCGTAATGATCCGCGGCGGGCGGCACGTCGGCGACCGCAGCTTCTTCCCGTCGAACGCCGAAGGCGCGGCCGAGGACGAGGTGATCGAGGCGTTCCTCGCCCAGCACTACCTCGACCAGCCGGCACCCGAGCTGGTCATTGCGTCCCAACCGGTTGAATTGGAGAACGTCAACGTCTTCACCCCGTCTCACGGCGAACGCCGAGTGTGGGTCGACATGGCGCGCAAGAACGCGCTCCTCGCGATCGCCCAGCACGTGCGCGACCGCTCGACGCAGGAAAGCCGGCTGCTGGCGCTGCGCGAGGCGCTCGGCCTGGCCGGCGCGCAGCGCATCGAGTGCTTCGACATCAGCCATACCATGGGGGAGGCGACGGTCGCCTCGTGCGTGGTCTACGATCGCCAGCAGATGCAGAAGTCCGAATACCGCCGGTTCAACATCCGCGGCATCACGCCGGGCGACGATTACGCGGCGATGCGCCAGGTGCTCGAGCGCCGCTACCAGCGCGTGAGCGAGGAGGGCGGCAAGATCCCCGACCTCGTCCTGATCGACGGTGGCAGGGGCCAAGTCAACGCAGCTTCTTCAGTCCTGAAAGACCTAGGCTTGCATCAAGTTTGCGTCGTGGGCGTGGCGAAGGGTCCGGAGCGCAAGCCCGGCACGGAGGAGCTGATCCTCGAGTCCGAGGAGCGCAGCCTCGAGCTGCCGCCTTCCCACCCCGGGCTGCATCTCATCCAGCAGATCCGCGACGAGGCGCATCGCTTCGCCATCGTGGGACACCGCGCGCGACGCGGCAAAGCTCGCACGACCTCCATGCTGAACGAGATCCCCGGCATCGGCGCGAAGCGCCGCCAGGCGCTGCTCTCGGCCTTTGGGGGACTGCGCGGGGTCCAGGCCGCGGCCGTGGACGACATCGCCAAGGTGGCGGGCATCAGCCGCCCGCTCGCCGAGCGCATCTACCGCCACCTGCACGCCGCCCCGTGATCCTCAACGTCCCGAACATCGTCACGCTCTCGCGGATCATCCTGATCCCGGTCCTCATCGGGGTCTACTACACGCCGGAGGGCTGGCTCACGCGCGAAACGCAGAACATCGTCGGGACCTCGGTGTTCATCCTTGCCGGGATCACCGACTGGCTCGACGGCTACCTCGCGCGGAAGCTCAACCAGATGTCGGCGTTCGGCGCCTTCCTCGACCCCGTAGCCGACAAGCTCATCGTGGTGGCGGCGCTGGTCGTCCTGCTGCACCTCGAGCCGCCGCGCGTGCACGCCTTCGTGGCGCTCATCATCATCGGCCGCGAGATCGCGATCTCGGCGCTGCGCGAATGGATGGCGAAGGTCGGCCAGGCGAAGAGCGTCGCCGTGGCCTTCATCGGCAAGCTGAAGACGGTGAGCCAGATGGTCGCGATCCCGCTGCTCCTCTTCCACGAGCGGCTGCTCGGCCTGGACTGCCAGTGGCTCGGGACCATCCTCATCAACGTCGCGGCCGTGCTCACGGTGATCTCGATGTTCTATTACCTCCGCAAGGCCTTGCCGTACGCCGCCGTGCGGGAATAATCCTAGGTTGAGCAGGGGGATACCGAGGGCTTATAATGCGGCCCTTCACAAAAGCGCGGGAATAGCTCAGTTGGTAGAGCGCAACCTTGCCAAGGTTGAGGTCGCGAGTTCGAGACTCGTTTCCCGCTCCAGATTACGCTAGGGAAGGCTCGAG
>DATFWO010000126.1:0-3912 GCA_035259205.1 Burkholderiales bacterium
CACGGGTTAGTGCTTGGCACCGCGATCACCGAGAAAGGCGAGGCCGCGTGGCAAGAGCGTTCCCTCGCTAGCAGCAACCCCGACCTGTTTTTCTCCAAGAAGCGGCCCAAGTAGTAAGGGCTCCGCTCAGCGGCCCCGTCCCTGTTCCAGCCTGCTGCAGCTACTGCCTGCACCGCCGCCTACACGTCATACAATATTCAGGTTTTGAGCCCGGCCGCTTATCGGACATTCGACGCGGTCTGATTGCCGGTTGGAAACAACTCCTAGTAGATTCAATCCAACTTTGATCGCTTGCCACGCCGACCATGTCGGCAGCTTGCTTCGCCCCCGCGATCTCGTTTCGGCGCGTGAAGACGCCGCCGCAGGCCGAATCTCGCAGGCGCGGTTCAACGCCATCGAAGACCGCGCCGTGGAGGATGCAATCAGGCTGCAGGAGCGGGCTGGTTTGCCCGTGATCACCGATGGCGAGCAGCGTCGGCTGTCCTTTCAAAGCAGGTTCGCCGAATCCGTGAGCGGTCTGGGTAATTGGGATCTGAATGCGTTCTTGTGGGGCCGTTGGTACGGAGATGCTTCCACCGTCGGCGATCGGACCATCGAGCGCCCGGCAGGGCTCGGGGTCGTGGCGAAGCTCCGGCGCACCCGCTATCGGAACGTCGAGGATTTCGTGTTCCTGCGTTCGCGCACCACCCGCACCCCCAAGATCACGTTGCCCAGTCCGAGCCTGTGGGCGAACTTCTGGTCTGCGCAGGAGTCCCGCAACGCATATCCCACCCTGGAAAGCTTTCTCGCAGACATCGTCCAGATCCTGCGCGAAGAAGTGGCGGAACTGGTGCGGAACGGCGCGACTTATATCCAGCTCGACGCGCCCCACTATGCCCTGCTGCTCGATCCGACGACGCGCCCCTTTTACGAATCCCTCGGCTGGAGCGCAGAGGAATATTTGGAGCGAGGCATCGAAATGGACAACGCCGTCATGGGAGATTTTCCCGGCGTCACTTTTGGATTTCACCTGTGTCGGGGAAACCAGGCCAGCCGCTGGCTTGCAAGCGGCGGTTACGAGCGGATCGCACGGACTGTCTTTCGGCGTGTCCGGGCGCAGCGGCTCCTGCTCGAATATGACGACGCGCGCTCGGGGTCGTTCACGCCGCTTGGAGAAGTCCCAGGGGACAAGTGGATCGTGCTCGGGCTGATCACAACCAAGCGTCCTGATCTCGAGCCAATCGATGTGCTCGAACAACGCATCCACGAAGCGAGCCGATTCGTGCCGCTGGAGCGCCTGGCGATCAGCCCGCAATGCGGCTTTTCCAGCTCGGTAGTCGGCAATACCCTCAGCCCGACGGATCAGGAACGAAAGCTCAGACTGGTCGTGGAGACCGCGCAACGGGTTTGGGGCGAGTGAGCTTCTGCTTTTCAGCCTCCCGACATGATCCCAGCACTGCCCGCTTCTGATGAGGGGGCGCCCTAGTGCCCCGAGCGACGCCTGATGATAGTTGCGCTCGCAAGGGCGAGCAGGCCCGATAGGAGTAGCGCGACCGAGGCAGGCGTTGGTACAGGCACGAGCTGGGGTGTGTGGTAATCGTGTCCGCTGTCTGTCGTGTAATCCCCATCGATGAAGAAGCTTGCCGTGCTCAGGAAGTCCGCGGTCGATGACGCAGGGCCTGGATTGGTCGGCCCAATGGCGCTCGCGAACGAGTGAGCAAACAGATTGCCGCCAATCTGATATGTTCCAGGGGGCAAGGGGAGAACGATTGTTTTTGTCTGGGGTGGGCGAGGAGACCCGCCCGGAAACGTGGCCACATCGACCCGCAAAAGATCGAAGCCGGTGCCCACGTCGAAGAATCTGGCAAAGGCCGTGGCGGTAGTCCGTGGCGACTCGCAATTTGCCGGGGCCGTGCAGGTCGAGAAGAGTGTGCCCTCGAGCACGATGGTCAGCGGCAGGCCGGCCTGATTGAGATGAATGACCTCACCCCAGGCCGTGTTGGCGAGCGCTTCGGCGAGCGCCGTTTCGTTGCCGGGATCGAACGCTCTTGCGAAGGCCTTGGAGAACAGGAAACCAAGCGTGGCCGTCTCCGCATCATCCCCGGCCGCCTGGCCGCCGCGGGGTCCGGTGATGGCGAACGAGTGCAGGTTGGTGGCATCGGGGACACCGTTCAGGAGGCCGGTGTCACTTGAGTCTATGTCGGTGACTACGCCCACCCGCCCGTCCGAGGTCCCGGCGGCACGAAGGAACGGTATCGCCGCCGCCGTGGGAACGACCAACTGAAAAAACAGTACGCCGACAGCCAGGGACAGCACATATTGGAGGAATCGGTGGCAAAAGCCGGATCTCATGGCGCACCTCCACGTCCGAATTCAATCCGGCCGCACAAGCCCGCCGCCGATCCCGTCGGCAATTCGCATGAGCCGGAACGCTCGCTGGGTGCGAACGCGGGTCATGCTCACGCCGACCTCCCTCTTCCCACCGGAATGCCGTCTCACCGCAAACCGAGCGGGTGCTTCGAGGGTACTTTGCCACCGAGGCAAACGCGTGGCAAGCGCCGGCGGCGCCCCGGGATTCGACTTTCTGGGGTACCACTTCAGCCGCGCTTCAAGACTTCCTGTATCTTTTCCGCCGGCGCCGAGATATGCACCCCGGCGCGTTCTTCCTGCAACAGCATGAAGCAGCGGGTGTCGCGTTCGCCCCACCCTCGATTGAGCGCGTCGGTCATCTCGGCGGCCGTGAGGTTGGCGACGCGCATCGGCACGCCCAGCTCGCGGCCGAGCTCGGTGGCAAGCATGACGTCCTTGACGCCGAGCTTCAACGCGAACGCCGCAGGCTCGTATTTCCCGAGCAGGAACTGCTCGGACAGCCGGTCGAATGCCCGCTTCCGCCCCACGGCTCCCTGACGTACGGCCGACCACATCGCGACCGGATCGATGCCGGCCTTCACTCCGACGGTGAACACTTCCGCCAGCGCTACCCCTATCGCGTAGCCGGCGCAGTTGTGCATCAGCTTGGCGACGCTGCCCGCACCGATCGGTCCGATCAGGACCGGCTCGTCGCCGATGGCATCGAGCAACGGCTTGTGCCTCTCGTAGACAGCCTGATCGCCGCCTACCCAAAGCGCGAGCTGCCGTGATTTCGCGCCGGAGGGCCCGCCGCTTACCGGTGCATCCAGCAGCGCGATGCCTTTTTCGGCGCAGCGCTGGTGCAGGCGGCGCACCACCGTCGGCGAGTTGGTCGAAAGGTCGAACCACGTCGAGCCCTTGCGCATGCCGGCGAGCAGCTCCTCGGCGACGGCCTCGACCTCCTTCGGTCCCGGGAGAGACGTGAATACGACGTCCGAGGCTGCCGCAACCTGGCGCGCGTTCTCCGCCCACGCGCACCCGGCGGCGACGTGCGGCGCCCCGGCTTCCTTGCGCAGGTCGTACACGGTCATTTCGTAACCCTTGGCCCTCACGTTCAGCGCCATGCTCGAGCCCATCAGGCCGAGGCCGATAAAACCCACTTTCATTTCTTGCTCCTTAGTGACTTGTGAGTCGTGACTGGAGAGAGTCTCAAAAAATCCTTTTGAGCCGCAGATAAACGCAGATACACGCAGATAAGGTCAACCCCAAAAACCGTAGAAGTCAAGGCAGCACGAGCTCTAGACGAGGTACACGCGCACGCTGACCACATCCTCTTGAGCCCTATCGACTCGAGGTCTGCGTCCTATGAAACTTTAGCAGCCTGAGTCGAACTCAAGCGCATGTCTGAATTCTGCAATCTGCGTTTATCCGCGTTTATCTGCGGCCAGATTGCGTTCACGAGTCACGATCTTTTCATAGCGGCGAACGCCGCCTCCAGATCCGCAATGAGATCGTCGGGGTCCTCGAGTCCGATGTGGAGGCGCACGGTCGGGCCGCCGGGGTCCCATGTCGTGGCGGTCCGAT
>DATFWO010000127.1:0-3873 GCA_035259205.1 Burkholderiales bacterium
GCCGCAGCCGCTGGTGCGGCCGGTGGTGCCGCCGCAGCCGCCGGTGCCCGACACGCTGGCGCGATCGCGGGGCGCCCTGTGGCCCAAGACCTTTGCGGCGCGCATGCGGCGCCCGAACGGCGCGAGTCACTTGCGGCGCCCCGATCCGGCGCTGCAGTCGCGCGCGACCGCCGAGTAAGCGCCGGCGCAGAGATCAGAGCCGTGATCCGGGCAGGCGAGGGCGGCGGGGCGGGACCGCCGCGCAGATCGCGCGCGCCGAGCAGGTCATCGGCGAATCGCAGCCAACCCTCTTCAAACTGGAGAGCGATCGGCAGAACGAGACCGCGCAGTCCGCGCGCGACGCAGAACCAGCTGCTTTCAGCTCGCCGAGCGCATGCAGGTGATCGAGGATCAGGTCTCGCGAAGCGAGCTCAAGGCGCCGGGACGGCGTCGTGACCGACCTGCCGGGCGGCGCGTGCGATGCGACGCGCGAGTCGATGGGATTGACGAGATCGTCCATGACGGCCCGAATTCGCAGAGCTGCCAGATGGCTTACTTGATGCAGACGCTGCGATATGCGGCTACTGCCTTCATGTCGCTGCTGCCGTCGAAGACATACGCCTCGTCGTCCTGGACGAGATACAGAAACGGCCTTTCTGCGCTGTCTCCGCGCGAAGCCTTGACGTAGCCGCAGATGGTGTCGACGGATTTGCCCGACGTATCTGGTCTGAAGGCCCGTTTCATCTCGCCGAACTCGACTGATGCCGGATCCCCCAGCTTTGCCGCGACCGTGGCCTTCGCCTTTTTTACGACCGGATCGTCCTCGCGCTGAACGGATGCCGGTGCCGCCGCCTTGGCTGCGACCTTGGATCTCGCTCTTTTGGCGGCGGTTTGCGCCTTGGTGCCGGACTCCGGGTCGACTGCGATGATGCCCGCAGGCCCGGCGAGCGGATCGGCCTCGTCGCCCGGTTGCATCCTTGCCGTGTCCGTACCGGCCCTGTTGCGGAACTTGGTAGATGACGCGTTCTCCGGTTTCGCCGCGCTGGTCCTTGCTGATCTCGCGAGGCGATCGACCCTGGATGCGGTGGGCGGAGCATCGAACTGCGAGCCGGCAGCAGCCCCGTCGTAGCATTGCAAGGACGAATACGGCATGGCCGGCGTACAGCTGGCCAGGCCCGCGGCCAAGGCGCCGACGAGGAGAGCTCTCATGGAAAATCCGTCCAAATGCTACGTAAAAATACCAAGGCTGTTTCGCTTCAAAACATTAAATGCGCGTTAAGCGTGTAGTCCGCGACTTTGCAAGGTTAATGCAGCGTTACCCGCAACGCGGCAAACAGCATGATATTGCCTGGCAGTTCCGCCGGCATATTTGTGGAGAACAGGCGAGACGGTGGTGATCCGTCGAGTAAGCGGCGCAATTGCCTGCCTTTGCGGCCGGCTCGAATTCTTCCCGCTGGCGAATGTCGCGATCGTTTGCGCCGAAGGTGCCTATGCCTCCGGCTCACTGCCCCGCCAGCAGATAGCCCAGCGCGCGTGCGGTCAGCGCGGTGACGACGCTGCCGACGATGAGGATCGTCGGAAGGAGCCAGGCGCTGCCATCGGCGTTTGCGTCGGAGACGACGTCGGTGAACATCCAGATGCCGCCGGCGAGCAGGATGGCGGCGAGGCCCGCGCCCACCCGGTAGAGCACGTTGCCCAGCCGCACGACCCGCGGCCGTGGCTGGCCGGCGAGCACGGATGTGTCCTCGGAAAGCTTGCCCACCTTGTTCTCGAGCGCCTTGAGCCTGTTCGTCAGGCTCACGAACTTGTCCTCGGAAAGCTTGCCGACCGTGTTCTCGAGCGTCTTCAGCCTGTTCGTCAGGCTCTCGAGCTCATGGTTTTGCCGACCGACGCAATCCGTGACGAACGCCCACTTGTCGCAGATTTCGGTGAGCTGGCTGTCGTGCTGCCGGGCGCGCCCCTGCAGGTACTCGAACTGCCTGCGTCCTTCCTCGTCGCTGCGCAGCTGCTTGAGCTCGCGCTCGTGCTCCCGGGAGCGATCGATGAGGTAGTCGAGATCCTCCCGCAACGGGTCGTGAAAGACTTGGGCATTCGACATTGCCCTGTTTCAAGCGCAATGGGGCCCGTTTTGTTCCGGGCAGAGATGCCGCAGATCGTGCTTCGGCGACCTCCACGGCGACCGGAAGAGCGCTGTTGTGCCGCCCCGAGCGACGGACAGGTAACGCTCTACCTGATGGACGGCTTTCAGGTCGTGTCCGCCTCGTCCCCTGGTGCCGTCGGCGCTGACTGGAGGGCCGGCTGCGGGCAGAGCCGCCCGCGGCAGCCGGCCCGTCTCATCCGGAAGCGACGCCCACCCGTGCACCCGCGCGCAGCCTTGCAAGGCGACGTGAATGGCGCACCATGTTGATCGCGTGGTCCGCATGAGACCGACATCGAGAGTTGAGCCATGGGCGACCTGAACAGCGCGCCGGGCGCTCCCGGCATCCGACCGACCTGGACCTCCAGCGCCAAGGACATCGTGACGACCGGGCTCGGGATCAGCCGGGTGTGGGTCACGCTGGGCTACGGGATCCTGAATGAGATCTACTGGCCGGAAACGGGAGAGCCGCAGGTCCGCGACCTCGGCTTCATTGTTGCCGGGCCGTCCGGCTGGTGCGAGGTCAAGCGCGCCAATCGCTACCGCATCTCACTTCCTGAACCGTACATCCCCTTGCCGCACATCACGCACGAGGGCGATGGCTACCGGCTGGTGCTGGAAGTCGTTCCCGACCCGCTGCGCGACGTGGTGCTTATCTCGTACAGCCTGATCGGCGATGGTGTCCGGCTCTATCCGCTGCTCGCACCGCACCTGAGCAATAGCGGCGAGCGCAACAACGCACGCGCCGGCGAGGACTTGGCTGCCTGGAAGGGCTACAGCGCGCTGTGCCTGGTGGGCGACGGGGGCTTTTCCCGCTCGAGCGCCGGATATGTCGGGACGTCCGACGGCTGGCAGGATTTTGCCAGAAACGGACGCATGATGTGGACCTATGCGGAAGCTTTGGAGGGCAATGTCGCCCTGATCGGCGAGCTCAACGCCAGCCAAGGGACGCTCGCCTTGGGATTTTCCAATACGATCACCGGTGCGCGCACCAATGCGCGTTCGAGCCTGAGCGAAGGATACCAGGCGATCCGACAGCGCTTCATGGCGGACTGGCAGGAATGGGGCAAGAGCCTCGATCTGCCTGAAGCGCCAGCGGACATCCGGCGGGAAGCCTATCTCTCGGCGGCCGTTCTGAAGGTGCACAAAGACCGCAGCTATCCGGGCTCAATCGTCGCCAGCCTGAGCGTGCCGTGGGGAAATGCCACCGACTCCTCGGGCGGTTATCATCTCGTCTGGGCCCGCGATTGTGTCGAGGCGGGGCTCGCCCTTCTGGCCGTCGGCCAGATCGAGGATGCGCGCTCCATGCTGTCCTACCTCGTCGCGACCCAAAACGCCGACGGAAGCTGGAGCCAGAACTCGTTTCCGGATGGGCGCCCATTCTGGGGCGGGATCCAGCTCGACGAGGTGGCGTTTCCCGTTATCCTCGCCGCCAAGCTGGCGGAGGAAAATCAGTTGCGCGGCTTGGGCGGTGTCCGCGCGATGATTGGGCGTGCGACGCGGTTTCTGGTGCATAACGGGCCAACCAGTCCACAGGACCGTTGGGAAGAGAACGCCGGCATCAGCCCGTTCACCCTGGGTGTCCAGATCGTCGCGCTCATCGCCGCCGCCGAATGGCTGGACGGCGAGGAACGGGCGTTCGTGCTCTCGCTCGCCGATTACTGGAACGAGCGCATCGAGGACTGGACCTATGTTGCGGGCGGAGTGCTTGCCGCGCAATTCGGCGTCGAAGGCTACTACGTGCGGATCGGGCCCTC
>DATFWO010000128.1:0-32284 GCA_035259205.1 Burkholderiales bacterium
TCACCGGGAGGCACGTGCATGCCTTCCGTAAACAGCTTGAAGTGATGTATCAACTCCTCCATGTTGGTCTTCATCGCAACGCGCGAGGGCGGAGTGATCTTGTGATTCTCCGCCATCACCGGGCCCGGGTGATCGCGCAGCCAGCCTATGCACTGCTTGACGATGCGGTTTGACTGTCGCATCTCCTCGATGCGCACCAGGTAGCGGTCGTAGCAGTCTCCGTTCACCCCGACCGGGATGTCGAACTCGACGCGGTCGTAAACTTCGTAGGGCTGCTTCTTCCTCAGGTCCCACTCGACCCCCGAGCCCCGCAGCATGGGACCGGTGAACCCGAGCGCCATCGCCCGCTCGGGAGTAACCACACCGATACCCACGGTCCGTTGCTTCCAGATGCGATTGTCGGTGAGAAGCGTTTCGTACTCATCGACATATCCCGGAAAGCGCTCGGTAAAATCCTCGATGAAATCGAGCAGCGAGCCCTGGCGGTTTTCGTTCAGCGCGCGGACCGCCTTCTCCCCATGGATGCGCGACGGGCTGTACTGCGGCATCCGGTCCGGCAGGTCGCGAAAAACACCCCCCGGGCGGTAGTAGGCCGCGTGCAGGCGTGCGCCGGACACCGCCTCGTAGCAATCCATCAAGTCCTCGCGCTCGCGGAAACAATAGAGGAAGACCGTCATCGCGCCGATATCCAGCCCGTGGGCGCCCAACCACAGCAAGTGATTGAGGATGCGCGTGATCTCGTCGAACATCACGCGGATGTACCGCGCACGCACCGGGATTTCCATGCCGAGCAGCTTCTCGATCGCCAGCACGTACGCGTGCTCGTTCGCCATCATTGAAACGTAATCCAGGCGGTCCATGTACGGCACCGACTGGAGATAGGTCTTGTGCTCGGCGAGCTTCTCGGTCGCTCGATGGAGCAACCCGATGTGGGGATCTGCGCGCTCGATCACCTCCCCGTCGAGCTCGAGGACAAGCCGCAACACCCCGTGCGCCGCGGGATGTTGGGGGCCGAAATTCATCGTGTAGTTACGAATCTCTGCCATGAGATCTCACCGGGGAGACGCCGGAACGGGGAGCAGCCCTTTCTTGATGATGCCCATACGCTGCGCTCCTGCGGCCTCGGCTACTTCCTTGCTTCCGTATCGCCGTAGTCCTCCTCACGGATCGTGCGCGGGACGATCTCCCGCGGCTCGATCGTGACCGGCTGATAGATGACGCGCAACTGATCGGGGTCATAGCGCATCTCGACATTGCCGGAAAGCGGAAAGTCCTTGCGGAATGGATGCCCGACGAATCCGTAATCGGTCAAAATGCGGCGCAGATCCGGGTGCCCGGTAAAGACGATGCCGAGCAAGTCGAAGGCTTCGCGCTCATACCAGTTGGCCGAAGGCCATATGCCCGTCACCGTTGCTACGACTGGTAGGCGGTCATCCGCCGCGAACACGCGCATACGCACCCGCCAGTTATGCGTCAGGCTGAGCAGGTGATATACCACGGCGAAACGCGTTCCCTGTTGTGGCGGAGCCGGCGCGAGCTCGGGTCGGCCTCCTTCGACCGGTTCGCCCGGGGCCGTTGGCGCCGCATGGGTAGCACCGCTGTCGCTCGCCTCCTCGAAGCCGATGTCCTCGCCGGTTGCGGGGGCCCCCTCCCACGCCACTTCGCCATAGGCGCCATAGTCCACACCGCACAGGTCGATGAGCTGCTCGAAGCGCAGCTCGGGCGCATCGCGCAAAGCGCCTGCCACCGGCAGCAGGTTCTCCGGCTTGACGACGAGCGTTACCTCCCCGATTTCCGTGGTCACACCGACAAGCTGGTCACCGAGCCTGGCCTGGAGCGCGGCGGTCAGAGATTCGAGGCGGGAGGGCATTTCATTGCCAAATGTCGAACGTCAAATGTCGAATCAAGAGTACGGCGGGCAACCCATTCAACACTGAAAATTGGGCATTCAAACTTCACCATTGCGCGCTAGCGCGCAATGGTGTTCGTGCGCTTGATCTTGTTCTGCAACTGGATGATCCCGTAGAGCAAGGCTTCGGCCGTCGGGGGGCACCCCGGAACATAGATGTCCACCGGCACGATGCGATCGCAGCCGCGCACGACCGAGTAGGAATAGTGGTAATAGCCGCCGCCGTTGGCGCACGACCCCATCGAGATTACCCACCGTGGTTCCGCCATCTGGTCGTAGACCTTGCGCAGCGCCGGAGCCATCTTGTTGCACAGCGTGCCGGCGACGATCATCACATCGGACTGGCGCGGGCTCGGCCGAAACACGATGCCGAACCGGTCGAGATCGTAGCGCGCGGCCCCCGCGTGCATCATCTCGACCGCGCAACACGCCAGGCCGAACGTCATCGGCCACAGCGAGCCGGTCCGCGTCCAGTTGATCAGCGCATCAGCCGTCGTCGTGATGAAACCTCTGTCGTGCAAGCTTTCGGGGGCACCCATTGCTCAACTCCTCGTCTGCGCTACTCCCACTCTAGAGCTCCCTTCATCCACTCGTAGACGAAGCCCACTACGAGTATGCCGAGGAAAACCACCATCGCCAGGAAAACGAACATGCCCGCGCCGTCCTGCTGCGCATCGCGCAGCACGATCGCCCACGGGAAGAGGAACGCGATCTCGAGGTCGAACAGGATGAAGAGGATGGCTATGAGGTAGTAGCGCACGTCGAACTTCATCCGTGCGTCCTCGAAGGCTTCGAAGCCGCATTCGTACGGCGACAGCTTTTCCGCATCGGGCCGATGGACTCCCAGCAGGCGGCTCAAGGCACCGCCCAGCATCATGGGCGCCAGCCCGATCAGGGAACCGACGACCACGAACATCAATATGGGAAAGTAGTTTTCGAGCATCTCAATGCAGGAACTGGAAACTTGAGACTGATGTGTAACCCCTCCCCCGTCCCGTTCCGGTTCCTGGTCTCAAGTCTTCAGTCTCCGTAAATCTGGTGCCGACGGTGAGATTCGAACTCACACGGCTTGCGCCGCCACCCCCTCAAGATGGTGTGTCTGCCAATTCCACCACGTCGGCCTAAATATCCGTAGGCGTGAGCGGTGAGCAAGAAGCAGGCAAAACGCTTTCCCGCTCGCTGCTTACCGCTTACCGTCACTTCGGTACTTCCTGCGCCTTCGAGCCGGTCTCGGGCGCAGTGTCCTGGGCAGGTTGCTGCGGCGCCGGAGACGCGCCCTTGGCGGGTGGCGCGCCCGGCACGGACTCCTGGGCCGGTCCCCGCTTTGCAGGCTCGGATTGGGTCGCCATCACGCCCTTGTGCTCGGTCTTCCGGGTAGAGAAGTACGTCAACCCCATGCTCGAGAGAAAGAATACGGCTGCGAGGATCGCTGTCGTGCGACTCAGGAAATTGGCCGATCCGGTCGCGCCAAAGATGCTGCCGGACGCGCCGCCGCCGAACGCCGCGCCCACATCGGCACCCTTGCCATGCTGCAGCAACACCAGCCCGCATAAGGCCATCGCGGTCAGGACATGCAGGACCAAGACTAATGTTTCCATTCAAACCCTCATCGTTTCCATCGCTGCGGCGGCGCGGCAAATCGCGCTGAACTCGTCGGCCACCAGCGAGGCGCCGCCGATCAGCCCGCCGTCTACATCCGCCATCCCAAATAACTGCGCGGCATTGGAACCCTTGACGCTGCCCCCGTAGAGGACGGTCAGGTCTTCCGCCAAAGCGCGATCCAGACCCGCGACGCGCGCCCGGATGTAGGCGTGGACCGCCTGCGCCTGCTGCGGAGTCGCGGTCTTGCCCGTGCCGATCGCCCACACGGGTTCATACGCGATGACGCTCCGTCCCAACGCCGCAATTCCGCAATGCTGGATGACCGCATCGAGCTGGCGCGTTACCACCGCTTCGGTGATGCCGCTCTCGCGCTCGTTGAGCGTCTCACCCAGGCACAGTATCGGCGTCAGCCCGTGCTTGATCGCCGCCGCGAACTTGGATGCGACGGTTTCGTCGGTCTCGCCAAAAACGCTGCGCCGTTCCGAATGCCCGACTATCACATAACGGCACCGTAAATCCACGAGCATCGAGGCCGCCACGCCGCCCGTATACGCACCCGGCTCGAAGCGGCATACGTCCTGCGCCCCGAGGCTGATGTTGGACCCGCGCAATGCCTGCTCTGCCTGGGCCAGGTAGGGAAACGGAACGCACACGGCGTACTGCGCGCGGTTCAAGCCTGCGAGCGCGGCGACGAGCGCCTGCAACAAACCCTGGTTGGAGGCCAGGGAGCCGTTCATCTTCCAGTTGCCCGCCACCAGCTTGCTACGCATGGCCCGCCCGGGTGCCTAAACCATTGAATTTTACAGGCTAGCGTCCGGCGGGGCAAACCTGCGGGTGAACGCTGCCGCACTGCAACGTGCTGAAGGAAAACAACATCAACACACGGGTAACCGCCAGACGCTGAAACGCCCGCCGGGCGGAAGGCCCGCTCAATTCCGGAAGACGCTGGAAGCAACGGGGCTTGACTTCGCGCACCGCGAAGTCGGCACACGGTGCCACATCACTCGAAACAACCGATCAACCAAAACGACCGGTGATGTAGTCTTCGGTCTGCTTGTTCTTCGGCTTGATGAAGATGGTGTCGGTTGCATCGAACTCGATCAGCTCGCCCAGGTACATGTACGCGGTATAGTCGGAGATCCGCGCCGCCTGCTGCATGTTGTGGGTGACGATGACTACCGTGTAGTCGTTCTTGAGGTCGTGAATGAGCTCCTCGATGCGCGCGGTAGAGATCGGGTCCAGCGCCGAGCACGGCTCGTCGAGCAGGATTACCTCCGGCTTGATCGCGATCGACCGGGCGATGCACAAGCGCTGCTGCTGCCCTCCGGACAGGCTCGTTCCGCTCTGGCTAAGCTTGCTCTTGACCTCAGACCACAGGGCGGCCCGAGTAAGAGCCCATTCGACTCTCTCCTCCAGCTCACCGCGCCCGAGCTTCTCGAACAGGCGCACGCCGAAAGCGATGTTCTCGAAGATCGACATGGGAAACGGCGTGGGCTTCTGGAACACCATTCCGACCCGGGCCCGGATGAGCGAAACGTCCTGCTTCGAGGTCAGCAGATTCTGACCATCCATGATGATCTGGCCTTCGGCGCGCTGCTCCGGATAGAGGGCATACATCCGGTTGAATGTCCGCAGCAGGGTCGATTTTCCGCAACCCGACGGTCCAATGAATGCCGTGACCATTCTCTCCGGGATGTCGATCGATACCGACTTCAGCGCGTGAAAGCCGCCATAATAGAAGTTCAGGTTCTTCACCTGCAGCTTCGGAAGGAATTCGCGCACGACCGGGGACGGCGATTCGTCGCCGCGCTCCCTGCGCACCTGGGTATAGGGCGTTGCCGGGGAATCCACGCTCAGTCCTTTCTGCTGAAGATTACGCGAGCCAGGATATTCAGCATCAATACGGCGAGCGTGATCAAGGCCGCGCCGCCCCACGCCAGCCGGTGCCAGTCCTGATAGGGGCTCATGGCAAACTGAAAGATCACGACGGGCAGATTGGCCATCGGCGCGTCGACGTTGAGCGACCAGAACTGGTTGTTCAGGGCGGTGAACAGCAGCGGCGCGGTTTCGCCGCTGATACGGGCGACGGCCAGGAGTATCCCGGTGAGTATGCCTGCGCGCGCCGCGCGGTAGGTGACGAATACGATCATCTTCCACGCCGGGCACCCGAGCGCCGCGGCGGCCTCCCGCAAGCTGTTCGGAACGAGCTTGAGCATGTCGTCGGTCGTGCGCACAACGACGGGAATCACGATGAGCGCGAGCGCGAACGCGCCGGCCCATCCCGAGAAATGGCCCACTTTTGCGACGTAGATCGAATACACGAACAAACCGATCACGATCGATGGCGCGGACAGGAGCACGTCGTTCAGGAAACGCGTCGCACTGGCGAGCCAGCCGGACTTGCCGTACTCCGCTAGATATGTCCCGGCGAGTATGCCGACCGGCGTGCCGACCGCCGTCCCGATTCCGGCCATGATGAGGCTCCCCACGATTGCGTTCGCCAGGCCACCGTCGCTTCCGGGGGGCGGAGTCATCTCGGTGAAGAGCGTCGGCCGCATCAACGCGTTGGCCCCCTCGTAGAGCAATGTCGAGAGGATCCAGACCAGCCAGAACAGTCCGAAAGCGAGCGCTGCCGACGAGATCGCCAGCATCACGACGTTGACGAGCTTGCGCCTGCGGTAGAGCGGATTGGCTTCCGTCGCTATGGACATTGTCTACGTTCTTTCGCCTTCCAGCTTCGAAAGTCGCAGCAGCAGCAGCTTCGACAGCGCGAGCACGATGGTCGTGATGACGAAAAGGATCAGGCCGAGTTCGATGAGCGCGGAGAAGTACACATCGCCGACCGCCTCGGCGAACTCGTTAGCCAGAGCCGAAGCGATGCTGTTTCCGGGCGCCATCAGGGAGGCCGCGAGCCGGTGCGCGTTGCCGATCACGAAGGTAACCGCCATGGTTTCCCCGAGCGCCCGGCCGAGGCCGAGCATGATGCCGCCGATCACCCCGACCCTGGTGTAGGGAAGCACGACGTGCCACATCACTTCCCACGTGGTCGCCCCCATGCCGTAAGCGGACTCCTTGAGCAGCGTGGGCACGAGGTCGAAGACGTCCCTCATCACCGCAGCGATGAACGGGATCACCATGATCGAAAGGATGAGTCCCGCCGTAAACATGCCGATGCCGAGCGGTGGCCCCTTGAACAGGGCGCCGACCAGCGGCAATCCGCCCAAGGCGCCGATCAGGAGCGGCTCGACGTGGGTCTGGAACAGCGGCGCGAACACGAACAATCCCCACATACCGTAGATGATCGACGGGATCGCGGCGAGCAGCTCGACCGCGGTGCCCAGGGGCCGCTTGAGCCATGCAGGCGAGAGCTCAGTCAGGAATAGCGCGATGCCGAAGCTCACCGGCACGCCGATCGCCATTGCGATGAGCGAGGTGACGAGCGTTCCGTAGATCGGCACGAGTGCGCCGAACTTCTCGCGCACCGGATCCCAGTCTTCGGTCCAGATGAAGCTCGCGCCGTATTTCTCGAGGGTCAGGGTGCTGCCAAAAACGAGCGTGATGAGGATAGCGGCGAGCAGGCTGAATACGAACAGCGCGAAAAACTTGGTGAGCCACTCGAACGCAAGGTCCTGCCACTTCGACGATTTTGTACGCGGAGGCGTGGCGCCGCGGCCGCTTGCCTCGACTGGTACACCTACTGACCCACTGTCGGTCGTTACCGGTATCGTAACTGTGCTCAATTGCGACCTCGGACTTTTATTCTACAAGCAAACGGCCGCGTAACAACAAAAGGGGCGGTCGTGCCACCGCCCCTGGGCGCGCCGGTAGTCCGACCTCAGTACACCGCCTTGCCCGAGCCGTCCTTGATCTTGTTCTTCCATTCGTTCTGTATCAGCTTCACAACGGGATCCGGCATCGGCACATAGTCGAGGTCGGTCGCCATTTGATCACCGTTCTCGAACGACCATTCGAAGAATTTGAGCACCTCCTTCGCGTTGGCGGGCTTTTCCTGGACTTTGTGCATCAGGATGAACGAGGCGCCGGTGATGGGCCAGCTCTGCTTGCCGGCCTGATCGGTGAGGATCAGATACATGCCCGGCGCCTTCGACCAGTCGGCACCGGCTGCAGCCGCCTTGAACGCGTCTTCATTGGGGGAAACGAATTGTCCTTCCTTGTTCGACATCAGCGCATGGGCGAGCTTGTTCTGCTTCGCATACGCATACTCGACATAGCCTATGGCGCCGTCGATGCGAGCCACGTAGTTCGCGACGCCCTCGTTGCCCTTCCCGCCGACGCCGGTCGGCCAATTCACTGCGGTTCCCTCTCCCACCTTCGATTGCCAGTCGGCGCTTACCTTGGAGAGATAATTCGTGAACAGGAAGGTCGTGCCCGAGCCATCCGAACGATGGACTACGGAAATCGCCTGGTCGGGGAGCTTGACGCCCGGATTGAGCTTCGCGAGCGCGACATCGTTCCATTTGCTGATCTTGCCGAGATAGATATCGCCGAGCAGTTGCCCCGAGATACGAATCTTCCCCGCCTCGATACCCTTCAGGTTGTAGACCGGAACCACACCGCCCATGATCGCGGGAAACTGGATCAGGCCGTTCTTTTCGAGCTCCTCGGGTTTCATCGGGGCGTCCGATGCACCGAAGTCCACGGTTTTCGCCGTGATCTGCTTGATGCCGCCCCCCGATCCTATGGACTGGTAGTTCAGCCCCACGCCCGTCGATTTCTTGTATGCGTCGGCCCACTTGGCATAGATCGGATACGGGAAGGTCGCCCCGGCGCCGGTGATATCCGTGGCATGACCGATCCCGCTTGCAAGTGCCAAAGTGGTAAGTAAGGCACTGATTTTACTAATCATCATTAGTTTCTCCTATTGCCGCAGAAACTTGTTTGCAGCTTAAGCGGCGTGTGTTACGGCTTCATGACAAGTGCGGCATGCGAGGAAGGCCGGGCAGCCGATACCGGCCCGGAAGCGACGAGTCTTTCGGCCAGGGGCTGGAGCCGGCTCAGGCGGCCCGGCGTACCGCGTCAGCGATGAACTCCGCCCACCGGCCGATCCGCGCGGCATCCCGCCCTTCGACCATGACCCGGATCACGGGTTCGGTGCCGGACGGGCGCAGCAATATGCGCCCGCTGCCGTCAAGATCGGCTTGTGCCTCCGCAACCGCACGCTTCACGGCCGAGCGGTTGAGCACGCCCGCCTGATTCTCAACGGCCACGTTGATCAGCACCTGCGGGAACAGCGTAAGCGCGCCGGCTGCTTTTTCGAGGGTGGTCCGGCTCTCCACGAGGGCGCGCAGCACCTGCAGTGCGGAAATGATGCCGTCGCCCGTGGTGTGCTTGTCGAGGCAAACGATATGGCCCGAATTTTCACCGCCGAGCTGCCAACCGCGGCTGGCGAGAAGCTCGAGCACGTAGCGGTCGCCCACGCGTGCCCGCGCGAATGGGATCTTGAGTTTCGCCAGTGCCTGCTCCAGCGCAAGATTGCTCATCAGTGTGCCGGCAACGCCCTTGCCGAGCTCGCCTGAGCGCTTGGCATGGCGGGCAATCAAGTAGAGCAGCTGATCCCCATCGTATAGTTTGCCCGTACTGTCCACCATCAGCACGCGGTCGCCGTCCCCATCGAGGGCGATCCCGAGATCCGCGCGATGCTCCCGCACCGCCGCCTGCAGCGCTTGCGGTGCGGTCGCGCCAATCTGATGGTTGATGTTGAATCCGTCGGGGCTCGTGCCTATCGTATCGACGTCGGCACCGAGCTCGTGCAGCACGTGCGGCGCGATGTGATATGCCGCACCGTGGGCGCAATCGACCACGATACGCATGCCGCGAAGGTCCAGCTGAGACGGAAAGGTGCTTTTGCAGAACTCGATGTAGCGGCCGACGGCGTCATCGACGCGCCGTGCTTTGCCGAGATTTGCAGATGTTACGCATTTGAGCGGTTTGGCAAGCTCGCGCTCGATCGCGCTCTCGGTCGCATCGGCCAGCTTGGCTCCGCTGCCCGAGAAAAACTTGATTCCATTGTCGTCGTACGGATTGTGTGAGGCGCTGATGACAATGCCTGCCGACAGCCGCAGCGCCCGCGTCAGGTAGGCCACCGCCGGCGTCGGCATCGGGCCCACTAGCAGCACGTCGACACCGGCCGCCGACAACCCGGCCTCGAGCGCGGCTTCGAGCATATAGCCCGACACGCGCGTGTCCTTGCCGATCAGTACGGACGAATGCTCGGCATCCTTCGACCGACCGCTTGCGAGTACTTTGCCCGCGGCGTACCCGAGCCGCATCACGAAATCCGGAGTGATCGGGAGGCTCCCGACCTTGCCGCGCACGCCGTCGGTGCCGAAGTAATTGCGGGTCATGGGTGATCGGTGATGAGTGAACAGCGCGTAGCGCGCCCAGCCAAGGCTTGAATATTACAGCGATTTGGCGCTCGCCACGTATCACCCGGCACGTGTAACCGCCGTCCAGACGGCGAGCGCATCGCGGGTCGCTGCGACGTCGTGCACCCGCACGAGGGCCGCACCGTTCTGAACCGCGATCAGGGCGGCAGCCAGGCTGGCCGGAAGCCGGTCCGCCGCCGAGCGGCCGGTAATGGTCCCCAGGCTCGATTTCCGCGACCAGCCGGCCAGGACCGGCAGGTTCATGCCGGTGAATTCATCCAATCGGCGCAGCAGCTCGAGGTTGTGCTCGACCGTCTTGCCGAATCCGAAGCCGGGATCGATCACGATCCGATCACGGGCTATTCCCGCACGTTCGACGGCGTCCACACGGGAAGCCAGAAACTCCCGCACCTCGCGTACCACGTTGTCGTAGCGGGGGGACAGCTGCATGGTGCGCGGCCCACCTTGCATGTGCATCAGGCACACTGCGCAATCGCCGGCGGCAACGGTTTCGAGAGCCCCGGGCGCCGCGAGCGCGGTAATGTCGTTGATCATGGTCGCACCCTCGGCGAGGACCGCTCGCATTACTTCGGGTTTGACGGTATCGACCGACACCGGGATCGCGTCGTCCCGCAATGCCCGGACTACGGGAACAATACGCGCGCATTCATCGTCCGCGCTCACCGGCGCAGCCCCGGGGCGGCTCGATTCTCCGCCGATGTCGAGGATGTGCGCGCCCTCCTCGATCAGCTGCCGCGCGTGCGCGACAGCCGCTCGCGCATCCATGAATTTGCCGCCGTCTGAAAACGAATCGGGTGTAACGTTGACGACACCCATGATGAGCGGCCGCTCGAGGGAGAGCCTGAACCGGCCGCACCGGAGAAAAGATGACGATGAAATGAAGGATGACCCGAAAGTCACGCCCGCACCGCGGGCATCATCCTTCATCCCACGCCCTCGAGGATGTCAGGCTGCCTGAGGCGGCGTCGCCGGCGCGGTCGCCGTCGGTGCGCTGTCCTTGGACGGAGGGGCGGGCGGCGTCGCCGGTTTGGGCGGACGCGGGGGACGGCCTTCCATGATGTCGCTGATCTGGTCGGAGTCGAGGGTCTCCCACTCGAGCAGGGCCTTCGCCATGGCCTCGACCTTGTCGCGGTTGTCCTCGATCAGCTTGCGCGCGAACTGGTATTGCTGGTCCACGATTCTCCGGATTTCCGCATCCACCTTCTGCATCGTTGTGTCGGACACGTTCTTGTGCATGGTGACCGAACGACCGAGGAAGACCTCTCCTTCATTCTCGCCGTAAACCATCGGCCCCAGCTCGTCGCTCATGCCCCAGCGGGTCACCATGTTGCGCGCCAGCTCGGTAGCGCGTTCGAAGTCGTTGGAAGCTCCCGTCGTCATCTGGTCCATGAAGATCTCTTCGGCGATCCGCCCTCCAAAGAGCACGGCTATGTTCTGAAGGATCTGCTCCCGGTCCATGCTGTAGCGGTCGTGCTCCGGGAGCTGCATCGTGACGCCGAGCGCCCGCCCGCGCGGAATGATGGTGACCTTGTGCACCGGGTCGGTTTTCGGACACATCCTCGCAACGAGGGCGTGGCCCGACTCGTGGTACGCGGTGTTCTTGCGCTCGTGCTCGGGCATGACGATCGACCGGCGTTCGGCGCCCATGATGATCTTGTCCTTGGCGCGCTCGAAATCGTCCATGTCCACGAGGCGCTTGCCGCCCCGCGCCGCGAACAGCGCCGCTTCGTTCACCAGGTTTGCCAGGTCGGCGCCCGAAAACCCGGGAGTGCCGCGGGCGATGATGTCGGCCTTGACGTCCGGCGCCATCGGTACCTTGCGCATGTGCACCAGCAGGATTTGTTCGCGCCCGCGGATATCGGGCAGCGGCACCACCACCTGCCGGTCGAAGCGCCCCGGCCGCAACAGCGCCGGGTCGAGGACATCGGGCCGGTTGGTCGCGGCGATTACGATGACGCCGGAATTGGTCTCGAAACCGTCCATCTCCACAAGCAGCTGATTGAGCGTTTGCTCCCGCTCGTCGTTGCCGCCGCCCAGCCCCGCGCCCCGCTGACGCCCCACGGCGTCGATTTCATCGATGAACACGATGCAGGGCGCGTGTTTTTTCGCCTGCTCGAACATATCACGCACGCGCGCAGCGCCGACGCCGACGAACATCTCGACGAAGTCGGAACCCGAAATCGAGAAAAACGGCACCTTGGCCTCACCGGCAATCGCCTTTGCGAGCAGCGTCTTGCCGGTGCCGGGGTTGCCCACCATCAGCACCCCTCGGGGGATACGCCCGCCGAGCTTCTGGAATTTGGAGGGATCGCGCAGGAACTCCACGAGCTCGGCGACTTCCTCCTTTGCCTCCTCGCACCCCGCAACGTCGGCGAAGGTAATGGTGTTGTTCGACTCGTCCAGCATGCGGGCCCGGCTTTTGCCGAACGAGAACGCACCGCCGCGTCCTCCGCCCTGCATCTGGCGCATGAAGAAAATCCATACGCCGATGAGCAGCAGCATCGGAAACCAGGAAACGAAGATGTTCATGAGGAGCGAAGGCTCCTCCTCGGGCTTCGCTTCGATGATCACGCCATTCTTCAGCAAATCGCTGACCAGCCAGGGATCGGACGGCGAATAGGTGGTGAAGCGCTCGCCGCTGCGCTTGACGCCCTTCAGGACTCTTCCTTCGATAGTCACCTTGGCGACGTTGCCCTGCTTCACCTCCTCGATGAACTGGGAGTACTCCATCGCCTTCTGTCCCGCCTGCCGCGTGCTGAACTGGTTGAAGACGGTCATCAAAACGAGTGCGATCACCAGCCAGATCGCCACGTTCTTAATCAGGTTATTCAATCAAGCTCCTCGGTTGCCCTAAATCGGTGCTAGCTCGTTCAATTCTAGACTGTTTGAGTCCTGACGCAAGGCGCCCGCACGGCACGACCCAAATCACGTTTTCCCTCTAGACTTCAATCCCTTCGCGACCAAATAGACCTCGCTCGAGCGGTTGCGCGACGCCATTGGCTTGCGCGCGGCAACCGAGCCAAAACAGCGCCGCAATGCGTTCAGAAATTCCGGGTAGCCTTCACCCTGGAACGTTTTGACCACCAGATTTCCCTGTGGTTTCAAATGCTTCATTCCAAAGTCCAGCGCCAACCCGGCGAGTTCCAGGGACCGCGCCTGGTCGACGCTCCCGATCCCGCTTAAGTTGGGGGACATATCCGAGAGCACAAGGTCGGCTTTCGAGCCGCCGAGCGCGCGTTCCAGCTCTGCCATTACCGATACGTTCCGGAAATCCCCGTGGATGAAGACCACACCGGGCAGCGGCGGCATTTCCAGCAGATCGAGACTGAGTACTCGCCCTCGCGATCCCACGCACTGCGCGGCGATCTGCGACCAGCCTCCCGGCGCCGCCCCCAGATCGACGACCACCATCCCTGGCTTGAGCAATCCATCGCGCTCGGCGATCTGGGAGAGCTTGTAGGCGGCGCGCGAGCGCAGACCCTCCGCCCGCGCACGCCGTACGAACGCGTCGGCGACATGCTCCTGCATCCACGCTTTGCCCCTCACGCGACCCATGAGATACAGTCCAGTCCCTGTGTCAATGTTCGGGTTCTAGCATTCGGACAGTGAAGACGCTCACACCAGCGGAGCGGCGCGCCATGCGCGCGCGGGCCCATGCGCTCCATCCGATCGTAATGATCGGCAGCGCGGGCCTCACGGCTGCCGTTCTCAAGGAAATCGATCTCGCCCTGAAGAGCCACGAGCTGATCAAGCTACGTATGCTCGGGGACGACCGGCAAGCGCGCGAAGCCGCTCTCGGGCAGATCTGTACGGCCCTGGATGCGAGCCCCGTGCAGATCATCGGCAAGACAATCGTCGTCTATCGCCCCGCTCCCGAACCGGAAGTAAAAGACGCTGGCGCGCCGGGCCGAAAGCAGTCAAGGAGCAAAGGGTGAACAGCGGCAGCACCGTTCACTCTTTACTGATCACCGTTCACCAGAACCTAAATGTACTTGACGTCGAGTATCTCGTATTCGCGCACGCCGCCCGGCGCGTGCACTTCCGCAACGTCGCCCGAGGACTTGCCGATCAGGGCACGGGCGAGCGGTGAGCTGATCGAGATCTTGCCCCGCTTGATGTCCGCCTCGTCGTCGCCCACGATCTGATAGGTAACGGTGTCGCCGCTCGCGGTGTCCTCGAGCTCCACGGTGGCGCCGAACACGCAGCGGCCGTCGGCGTCGAGCGCCTTGGTATCGATCACCTGGGCGTTCGCAAGTTTGTTCTCGAGCTCCGCGATACGCCCCTCGATGAAACCCTGCCGCTCCTTGGCGGCGTGATACTCGGCGTTCTCGGAGAGGTCGCCGTGAGTGCGCGCCTCCGCGATCGCATTCACGATCGCCGGCCGCTGCACGGTCTTCAGCTCGTGCAGCTCCGCGCGCAATTTCTCCGCGCCGGTAACAGTGAGCGGAACCTTGCTCATTGTCGAGTATGGAGCCTCATCCGCGCACCGCGCCGGCGAGCCTCTGATGCAGCTCCTGCATGACATAAGGATGCAGCTCTTTCGAGTGCTCCATGCCGGTGCAGGCGGCGCGAGCGCCGTCGACGGTGGTGTAGAGCGCCACCCGTTCCTGTAACGCAGCGCGGCGGATCATGTACGAGTCCCGGACCGCCGTGCGCTTTTCCTCGACCGTATTGACGATCATCGAAATCTCGCCGTTCTTGATCATGTCAACGATGTGCGGTCGCCCCTCCTGGACCTTGTTGACGGGGCTAACGACAAGTCCCGCGGCCCCGATCGCCGCGGCCGTGCCGCGCGTGGCGACCAGCGCGTATCCCATAGCAGCCAGCTTGCGCGCGATCTCGACCAATCTCGGCTTGTCCTCATCGCGCACGCTGAGAAATACCTTGCCCGCCGCCGGCACCGTCTCGCCCGAAGCGAGTTGCGACTTTACGAAAGCTTCTCCAAACGTTGCGCCCACGCCCATGACTTCGCCCGTGGACTTCATCTCCGGGCCGAGTATGGTGTCCGCGCCTGGAAACTTGATGAACGGGAACACCGCTTCCTTGACGGAATAGTAGCGCGGGACGACTTCTCCCTGGACGTGCTGCTCCGCAAGCGTCCTGCCCACCATGCAGCGCGCCGCGATCTTCGCCAGCGGCACGCCGGTCGCCTTGGATACGAACGGGACCGTGCGGGATGCGCGCGGATTCACTTCCAGTACGTAGACGACGTCTTCCTGTCCGCTTTTCTGAATGGCGAACTGGACGTTGATCAGCCCCACGACCTTCAATGAGTGCGCGAGAGCCACAGTCTGACGCTTCAGCTCGTCCTGAAGCTCACGCGACAGGGAGAATGGCGGCAGCGAGCACGCGGAATCGCCGGAATGCACGCCGGCCTGCTCGATGTGCTCCATAACCCCGCCGATTACGATCTGCTTGCCGTCAGACACCGCGTCGACGTCCACCTCAGTCGCATCGTTCAGAAAGCGGTCGAGAAGAACCGGACTGTCGTTGCTCACTTTTACCGCCTCGCGCATATAGCGCTCGAGATCGCCCTGCTGGTAGACGATCTCCATGGCCCGCCCGCCGAGGACGTACGACGGGCGCACGACCAGCGGGTAGCCGATCTCCTCCGCCACCGCAAGCGCCTTCTGCGGGCTCCGCGCCGTGCGGTTCGGCGGCTGCTTGAGCTTCAGCCTGTTCAGCAGCTTTTGGAACCGCTCGCGGTCTTCGGCGATGTCGATCGAGTCGGGGGATGTGCCGATTATTCTCACGCCGTTCGCTTCGAGATCGCGAGCGAGCTTGAGCGGCGTCTGCCCTCCGAACTGCACGATCACGCCGAACGGCTGCTCGACGTGCACGATCTCCAGCACGTCTTCGAGCGTAAGCGGCTCGAAGTACAGGCGGTCGGACGTGTCGTAGTCGGTCGACACGGTTTCCGGATTGCAGTTGACCATGATGGTCTCGAAATCGTCCTCGCGCAGGGCGAACGCGGCGTGAACGCAGCAGTAGTCGAATTCGATGCCCTGGCCGATGCGGTTCGGGCCGCCGCCCAGGACCATGACCTTGCGCCGCGAGCTCGGCCTGGCCTCGCATTCATCCTCGTACGTGGAATAGAGGTATGCGGTCGCGGTCGCAAACTCGGCCGCGCAGGTATCCACTCGCTTGAAGACCGGGCGCACGCCGAGCGCATGCCGGCGGGCCCGCACCTCGTTTTCGGTCGTCTTCATCAGAAATCCGAGCCGGCGGTCTGAGAATCCCTTGCGCTTGAGCTCGCGCAGGGTCGAAGCGTCGATGTCCGAAAGCCTGCGGTCATCGAGATCCATCTCGAGGTCGACGATTTCCTTGATCTGCGCGAGAAACCAGGGGTCGATGTGGGTAAGCTCGTGCACCTCCTCCAGCGTGAACCCATTCTCGAATGCGTCGCCCACGTACCAGATCCGCTCCGGCCCCGGGTCGCCGAGCTCCGTTTCAATCGTCTCCCGGTCGCGGGTCCGCTGATTGAGGCCGTCCACACCTACCTCCAGCCCGCGCAGCGCCTTCTGGAACGACTCCTGGAAAGTACGGCCGATCGCCATGACTTCCCCCACCGATTTCATCTGGGTGGTGAGCCGGTCGTCGGCCTGGGGAAACTTTTCGAAGGCGAACCGCGGCACTTTGGTCACCACGTAATCGATCGTCGGCTCGAACGATGCCGGGGTTGCACCGCCGGTGATTTCGTTGCGCAGCTCGTCGAGCGTGTAGCCGACCGCAAGCTTGGCCGCGACCTTGGCGATGGGGAAGCCGGTCGCCTTCGACGCGAGCGCAGAGGAGCGTGAAACTCGCGGGTTCATTTCGATGATCAGCATGCGGCCGTCGCGCGGATTCAGCGCGAACTGCACGTTGGAACCTCCGGTATCGACGCCGATCTCGCGCAGGCACGCGATCGACGCGTCGCGCATGATCTGATATTCCTTGTCCGTCAGCGTCTGCGCGGGCGCGACGGTAATCGAATCGCCCGTGTGCACCCCCATGGGGTCGACGTTCTCGATTGAGCAGACGATAATGCAGTTGTCCTTGCGGTCGCGCACCACCTCCATCTCGAACTCTTTCCAACCGATCACCGATTCCTCGACCAGCACCTCCCGGGTCGGACTGGCGTCGAGCCCGCGCTCGCAGATCGCGAGGAATTCCTCCCGGTTGTAGGCGATCCCGCCCCCCGTGCCGCCGAGCGTGAATGAGGGGCGAATGATCGTCGGGAAACCCACCATGGCCTGCACCTGCAGCGCTTCTTCCAGGCTGTGCGCGAGCGCCGATCGCGGCGACGCAAGCCCGATCTTCTCCATCGCCCTCTTGAATTTTTCCCGGTCTTCCGCCTTGTCGATCGCCTCGCGTTTGGCGCCGATCATTTCCACGCCGTACTTCTCGAGCACGCCATGGCGCGCGAGATCGAGCGAGCAGTTGAGACCAGTCTGCCCGCCCATCGTCGGCAACAGAGCATCGGGCCGCTCGATCGCGATGATTTTTTCGAGCATCTCCCAGGTTACCGGCTCGATGTAGGTTGCGTCCGCCATCTCGGGATCGGTCATGATGGTGGCGGGATTGGAGTTGACGAGGATGACGCGGTAGCCCTCCTCCTTCAGCGCCTTGCACGCCTGCGCCCCGGAATAGTCGAATTCGCACGCCTGGCCGATCACGATCGGCCCGGCGCCGATGATCAGGACTGACTTGATGTCGGTGCGCTTGGGCATGGCCTCAACCCGCCGCGGTACGGGCGATGCCTGCCAGCGCATCGTCCGCCGGCTCGCCCACGTCTTGCGTCCTCTTCTGGCCGCCGCGCTTGTGCCGCTCGATCATGCTTACGAACCCGTCGAACATGTAGTCGGACTCGCGCCGCGCCGCTCCCGCATGGCTGTCGGCGTCGTGGGGGCCGGGACTCGCTTCCGGATGCCCTTGGAAACAGAAGGCGGGACGGTCGGTGCGTGCGAAGCCCTGGAGGCTGCCGTCAAAGAGCGAGACGTGGGTCACGCGCACATTCGCTGGAAGGCTCGCGGGATCAACCGCGAAGCCGTGATTCTGGCTGGTGATTAACACACGCCCCGTATCTAGCTCCTGCACCGGATGGTTCGCGCCGTGATGGCCGAATTTCATCTTGATCGTTTTCGCGCCGCTGGCGAGCCCGAGCAACTGGTGGCCGAGACAGATGCCGAATGTCGGTACGCCGGCGTCGAGCACCTTCTGGATGGCTCGAATTGCGTAGTCGCACGGCTCCGGATCGCCGGGACCGTTCGACAGGAACACGCCGTCAGGCCTGAGAGCGAGAACTTCGGAGGCGGGCGTCTGCGCCGGAACGACGGTTACCCGGCAGCCGTGCGACGCGAGTTTGCGCAGGATGTTGCGCTTGACCCCAAAGTCGTATGCGACCACGTGCAGGCGCAGGTCCGGTCTCTGTTGGTACCCGCCGGAATCCCATTCGCCTTCGTTCCACTGATAGCTCCGCTCGCAACTCACCACCTTCGCCAGATCCAGCCCTAGCATGCCCGGAAATTCGTGCGCTGCCTTGAGCGCTTCCGCTTCGTCCACCACGCCCGCCATCAAGCAGCCATCCTGGGCACCCTTGTCCCGCAGAATGCGTGTGAGCTTGCGCGTATCGATGCCCGCGATCCCGGGTATCGATTGCTGTTTCAGATAGTCGGAGAGTGTCCATTGCTTGCGCCAGTTCGAGGAAAGCAGCGGCAGATCCCGGATGATGAGTCCCGCGGCATGGATCCGACCTGACTCGACATCCTCCGGGTTGGCTCCGGTATTGCCGATGTGGGGATAGGTCAGCGTAATCAGCTGCCGGCAGTACGACGGGTCGGTAAGGATCTCCTGGTAGCCCGTCATGGCGGTATTGAATACCACCTCGCCGACGGCGAGCCCCTCCGCCCCGATGGAAATGCCACGGAACACGGTGCCATCTTTCAGCACCAGGATGGCGGGCGGCCGCGGCACTCTAAGCTCTTGATATAACGTGTAGATACACAAAGCGGGAGAGGCTTTTGGCCACCCCCGCTGATCCGGCGGAATTATACGCGCAAAGGATACGGAGCGGCAACGCCCGCGCAAGGAACGCCGCGACCGACCGGCAGCCGCAGCGCTATTTGAAACCCAGAACGTCCGCCATGTCGTAGAGACCGTTGGGCTTCGACATGATATAGCGCGCGGCGCGCAGCGCGCCGGTGGCGTAGTTAGCGCGGCTGGACGCGCGGTGAGTGATTTCGAGCCGCTCGCCTGCCCCGATGAACATTGCGCAGTGATCGCCGACCAGATCGCCGCCGCGCACCGTGGCAAAGCCGATTGTGTCGTCCTTGCGCTCCCCGGTCACCCCCTCACGCCCGTATATCGCGGACTGCCTCAGATCGCGCCCCAGCGCCCGGGCCACTACCTCGCCCATGCGCAGTGCCGTTCCCGATGGCGCGTCCACCTTGTGGCGATGATGCGCCTCCAGAATTTCGATGTCGTAACCTTGTGCGAGCGACCTGGCCGCGATATCGAGCAGGCGAAACATGACGTTCACCCCAACGCTGAAGTTCGGCGCCATTGCGATCGCAACGCCGCGGGCGGCTTCCGCAATCTGTTTGCGCTGCTCTTCGGAAAAACCGGTCGTGCCTATCACCATCTTCACGCGGAGCCTCGCACATGCCACGACGTGCGCGAGCGTTCCCTCAGGACGAGTGAAATCGATCAGCACGTCGCAGCCGTCGATCGAGGCCGCCACATCGTCGCTTACCCTAACCCCGCAGGGTGAGCCGGCGGATTCGCCCGCGTCCCTGCCAACGGCGGCATTTCCCCGCTGTTCGAGCGCCGCCGCGAGCCTCACGTCGGCCCCGCGCAGGACTTCCTCGATCAACGCCCGGCCCATGCGTCCCGAGGCACCGGCGATCGCAACTTTTATCGTAGTCATCGTCAGAACCCGAGCTTCTCCAGCATACGTCCAAAAAAGCCGCGCTCTTCCTTCGGCTTGTCGCCGCCGGGCTTCCCTTCCTCGACCTTCGCCGCGTCGCCCGGCGCAGCGTCCTTCTCGCCCGCGGTCGTCGGCTCGCGGGTTCCGGTGACTATCCTCGCGCCCTCCGGTTGGGGTCCGGTGATCTCAGGCTTGGTCGCAGGCGCGGGTTTCGCGCCATCGGGTGCGGGCTGATCGATCCTTACGCCACCTTCCGTCGCTCCACCCGACTTCGCCGGAATCACGTCGCCTTCGATACGGGCGAGCTTCTCATCCTGGAAAACCACGACGATACGACGGTGCTCTTGCAACCGTCCGGCCCTCTCGTAGCGATAGACGTAGTCCCAGCGATCCTTGTGAAACGTGTCCACTACGAGCGGCGTGCCGAGTATGAACCGCACCTGGCTTGGGGTCATTCCCGGTTTCAGCTTCTCCACCATGTCCTGAGTGACGACATTGCCCTGCTGTATGTCTATCTTGTACGGGGTCAGCGTAGGCAGCACCGGTAGCTCCCTGCATCCGACCAGGAATAGCACGATCAGCGCAATGCCGCGCAACTGCATCATAGGGAGGATTCCGACCTCGACACGCGACGCATCGGGAACAGGATGGAGCCGCTCGCGGTGTTCAAAGCGTGGAAATACGAATATGATAACTGACGCATCTTGATTCCAACAGCCGCAGCATCCCAATGAGTGCCTCCGAGGGGCGCCGTGAGTTCACCCACTGACCTGAAAACGATCGGCCTGAAAGCGACGCTGCCGCGGCTGCGCATACTCGAGCTGTTCGAAAAAAGCCAGGTCCGGCATCTGTCGGCCGAAGAAGTCTACAAAATCCTGTCGCGGGAGGGCACAGAGACCGGGCTTGCCACGGTCTATCGCGTGCTCACGCAGTTCGAGCAGGCCGGGCTGCTTATCCGGCACCACTTCGAAACCGGCAAGGCGGTATTCGAGCTCAACCGGGGCGGCCATCACGATCATCTGGTCTGCATCCAGTGCGGGCGGGTCGAGGAGTTCTACGACTCCGAAATCGAAAAGCGACAGGAAAAGGTCGCCGCCGAGCGCGGGTTCAAGGTCCACGATCACTCGCTGCACCTCTACGCGGATTGCACCAAGAAAAATTGTCCATACAGGCATTAAGGATGAAGCTTCGGGTGCGAAGCGCGGATTCCTGATCATCGCGTTAGTTTCAGGCATCACCAGGACAAGCTTCACTGCTCCGCCCGCATGAAAGTGCGTTAGCGCAAGTCTCCGACCAGCCAGCTCACGCATGGACACGTCTCGAACTCGTCTTGTGGCAGAAGCTGCGGCTTGGCGTTCCAGCGTGAGGCAAACGCTCGTTCGCTGGGTGATCGCGGCGGCTATCGCCACCTGCAGCTTTTTCGCGAGTTCAGCCGAAGTAAGTCAATGGGAGCTCGAGTTATCCCGGGGAATCAACTATCGCAAACAAGGAAATCTGGAATTGTCGATCGACACGCTTGCTCAATCCGCGCGCGCGGCGAGTACGGACGAGCAGCGGATGCGCTCGACAGGGGAATTGGGGGCGTCGCTGCTTCAGGCTCGGCGCTTCGATCAAGCTGCGGGATTGCTGCGTGACGCTTATTCCTTTTTCTCCGGCGCCGATCGCGCGCGTTACGCGATCGACTTGGGTAACCTGGCTCTGATCCGCAAGCGCGAGAAGGACGCACAGCAGTACTATCTGGAAGCGCTGGACCTCGCCGGTGAAGATACCGAGATTCGCATCAGCGCCAGGCTTAATCTCGCGCGTCTCGCGCCCCAGAACGAGCGGCTGAAGAGGTTGACGGATCTTTTTGAAGAGATCAACGGTAACGCCAACGCGAGCAGCCGCGCGCGGTTTTTCCTGAACCTCGGCAATCAGGCGCAGGCGCTCGGCCCGGCCGCCCTGAGCCTTGCATACCGCAGTTTCGACCAGGCGCGGCAGTTGTCGGCGGACGGCTCCGACAATCGGCTGCGCGTCGAGTCGCTCGACGCCCTCGCGCAGCTTTACGAAGACAACGGGCGCAGGAAAGAAGCCCTGGTGCTCACGCAACAAGCGATCGCCTACGCCCGCGCGCTGACACCCGGCGCGGCAGGCGATCTGTTGATCGTTCTCGAATGGCGCCAGGGGCGGCTGCATGACGCTCTTGGCAATCAGGATCTTGCCCTCACTGCCTTTCAGCGCGCCGTCGATCAGATCGAAATGCTGCGCCAGGACATTCCCATTGAGTACGAAGATGGGAGCTCTTCCTTTAGGCGCACGCTGGAACCGGTTTATCTTGGCCTGGTCGAGAGACTGCTGCAGGCTTCCGACAAGGAGTCCGGAGACGCGAAGGCCGCCTATTTGCGCCGCGTCAGGGATGCAGTCGAGCTTATCAAGCAAGCCGAATTGCAGGATTACCTTGGCGACCGGTGCACGGTAGATGCAGTGAAGGGGGGAACTGCGACGGTCATTCCGGCCGGAACGGCCGTGCTTTATCCTATCATCCTCAGCGACCGTATCGAGCTGCTCCTCGAAACCAGTTCCGATATCGTCCGTTTCAGTTCCCGGGTAGCTGGTCCCGTTGTCCGGCGTATTGCACGCGCATTTGCTAACGACCTTCGCGACGGCTCTGCGGGCTATATGTCGCGTTCACGACAGCTTTATGATTGGCTGTTCCGGCCGCTCGAAGGGTTCATTGCAGAGCGCAGGATCACGACCGTCGTAGTCGTGCCCGACGGCGCGCTCAGGCTTGTTGCGATGGGTGCACTCCACGATGGAAATCAATTCGCCATCGAAAGATTGGCGATCACTACGGTGACCGGGCTGTCGATGACCAACACCAGTTCGCCGTCCACTCAGGGGGCCGGGTTGCTGGTGGCCGGGATTTCGGATCCCGGCCCGGTCGTCGAAAAACTCAGCCAGGCTAACGTCGAGCAGTTACTCGATACCGCAATTCCGAAGCGCGACGACGCCGGCGGTCTCGCGCAGCAAAGGGCACTGCGTTCGTTGAGACTGCGCTCAGGTGATTCGATATCGGCCCTGAAGAGCGATCCTGCGGATCGTATCAAGGCTCTGCGCGAAGCCCTCGCCTTGCCCGGTGTCAAGGGGGAAGTCGAAGCAATCAGCCGGATTTCCCGCAGCACGAGCATGCTCAACGAGCCATTTACCGTCGAGGGCTTTCGACGTGCGACGGAATCGGGCGCATACCGCGTGGTCCATGTCGCCTCTCATGGCGTCTTTGGCGGTACCGCGGATTCCAGTTATGTCCTAGCATATGACGATCTTCTGACCCTCGATGGACTGGAGTCGCTGCTCAAATCAGACAAGTTCCGCAGGAATCCTATCGAGCTCCTGAGCCTTTCGGCATGCCAGACGGCCGAGGGTGACGACCGTTCACCGCTGGGTATCGCCGGCGCGGCGATCAAGGCGCGCGCCCGCAGCGTCGTCGCCACTCTCTGGGGGGTCGAAGACAATTCAGCGCGAATCGCAATGGAAAAGTTTTATCAGGGATTACTGGTAGATCGCATGTCCAAGGCGCAAGCGCTCAGGCAATCCCAGATTGAGCTTCTCCGCAGCGACGAATATGGGCACCCATTTTTCTGGGCGCCGTTCGTGCTCATAGGCAACTGGCTCTAGGGGGGTCCATGCTCGCCTGCTTGCTTTTTGCGCGCCCGCGATACGCTCGTCGGCGCATGACGCTGATAGCGGCCGCCGCATTGGCTACCTGCATCCCGAGTGCGGCCGTCGCGCAGATCAGGACGGACACCAGCCTGGGCCAACCCGCAAGAAACCTCACCGGTCCGAACTTTCTCATCCCGCAGGCTTTTGGCCGGCTTTCGGGCAACAATCTTTTTCATAGTTTTCAAACGTTCAATATTCTGGCAGGGGAAGCGGCGTTTTTCACGACCTCGACTCCAGGCCTTGCGAATGTCGTCAGCCGGGTCACGGGCGGCAGCGCCTCTCAGATCAACGGGCTGCTGATGCTCATTCCGGCCGGTGGCGCACCGAATTTCTTTTTCATCAATCCGACGGGGGTAACTTTTGGCGCCGGAGCGTCCATTGACGTACCCGGCGCATTCCATGTCAGTACCGCCAATTACATCAAATTCCCGGACGGCAATTTTCATGCGGATTTGAATCAGACCAGCACCTTTTCGAGCGCGCCGCCGGAAGCGTTCGGGTTCCTAGGCACGACGCGCGCGCCCGTCACGGTCAGCAACGGTGCCGTATTGGCGCAGACGGGCTCACGACCAATCAGCATCGTCGCGGGTGACATCGAGATCAACAACGGTCTCGTTGCCACTACGGCGGGTGACATCAGGCTTGCGGCAGTCGGCGCGGGACCTCAGGAGATTGGATTCACCGGTGCCCTGCCCGCGGTTTCCGGAAACCTGATGATCCTCGACGGCGCTGCGGTTTTTTCCGGCGCCCCATCCTCGAACAACTCGGGGTCCATCATGGTGGGCGCAGGCGATATCACGATCGACGGACGAGGCACTTTGTCGGCCGGTATCCTTACCCTCGCACAACCCGGCGGCACCGGCAACGCGGGGAGCATTGGAGTTTCGGCGACCGGAAATCTTAATATCACCAATGGCGGGTTCGTTTCGTCCTCCACGTCCTCATCGGGCAATGCCGGCAATATCGACGTTTCTGCGACCGGCACGCTGTCGATCTCCAATCGCGGCGTGATTTCTTCCGATGCTTTTGGCTTTTCGTCGGGTAACGCGGCGGCCATAAAGGTGACTGCCGGCAGCATCACCATCGATGGTCTGGCAAATTCCGCGACTACGGGCATCTATAGCAATACAAACCCCTCTAGCCTAGGCCGTGCAGGCGGCATCGATGTATCGGCGACCGGCGCCGTTTCCATCAAAAATGGCGGTGGGATTTTTTCGGTTACACGTTCACCTGGTGACGCCGGCTCCATCAAGGTGAGTGGCGGCAGCGTGGCCATCGATGGCCAGAACAGCCTTGCGGCTGGCATTTCCAGCGTGGCGGGTCCGGGAAGCACGGGCAATGCTGGAGGCGTCGAGGTGTCGGCGACGGGCAGTATTGCGATTGCCAATGGCGGATTCGTTGCCTCGAATACTTTTTCATCGGGCGGCGCAGGCGCGGTAAAGGTGCAAGCTTCCGACATGACGATCAATACGGGCGGGCTCGTACTGAGCGGCGCATTCCCGGGAAGTACCGGCAACGCCGGCAACATTGATGTGTCAGTGACAGGCAATCTTTCTCTCGCCACTGGCGCTGGAACTCCTCGACCCACGGGTATTCTTGCCAGCACCGCTGCATCGGGAAACGCTGGCACGGTCAAGATCAGCGCCGGCAATATCGCTATCGACGGTCAGGGAAGCGACTTCACGGGAATCGAGAGCGCCGCAGAACTCGGCAGCACCGGGAAAGCTGGCAGCGTTGAAGTCCTGGTGCCGGGAAACCTTGCTCTCGTCAATGGCGGTGTTATTTCTACGAATACCTTTTCATCGGGAGATGCTGGCACGATCAAGGTTACGGCTGGCAACATCTCGATCGACGGCAAGGGTTTTGACAGATCATCGGGCATTTTTAGCCTGGCGGCTCTCGGGAGCACCGGGCACGCTGGCAGCGTTGATGTCTCGGCAGCAGGCGATCTGCACCTCAGCAACACCGGCGTGATCGTTTCCAGCACGCTTGCTTCGGGTGACGCAGGCTCGGTGAGGGTCAGCTCCGACAGCATAGTCATCGAGGGATCATCAGGTATCTTCAGCCAGGCGGGGCCTGGCAACACAGGCCGCGCCGGCAGCGTTGAGGTTTCCGCGGGCAGTGTCCACCTCAAAGGCAGCAGCATTTCCTCCGACACCTTTGGGCAAGGAAACGCGGGGACGGTCAAGGTCAATGCGGACACCATCTCGATTGACGGCGTGGGGAGCGCCTTCAAGACCGGCATCGTCAGCCTGGCGAATCCGGGCAGCACCGGCAACGCCGGCAGCGTCGAGGTCTCGGCGACAGGAACCCTTTCCGTCACCAATCACGGCAACATTTCTTCGAGTACTTTATCGTCGGGTAACGCGGGCTCCGTAAACGTACGCGCCGGCAGAATAGCGATCGACACCCTGGGCGAAATTTCTTCCGACACCTTCGGAGCGGGAAACGCGGGCTCGGTCAAGGTGAGCGCCGACAATATCGCAATTGACGGCACAGGAAGGGTCTCTAGCCTCGCGGGTCCTGGCAGCACCGGCAACGCCGGTAGCGTCGAGGTCTTGGCGACGGGAATTCTTTCCGTTACTGGTGACGGCATCATTTCTTCGAGTACCGGGTCGGCCGGTAACGCCGGCTCCGTCAACGCAAGCGCCGGAAAAATAGTGATCGACACGCTGGGGGAAATTTCTTCCGATACCTTCGGAGCGGGCAACGCAGGCTCTGTCAAGGTGAGCGCCGAAAGTATCGCGATTGCCGGCGAGGGTAAGGTTTCCAGCCTGGCGAACCCGGGGAGCACTGGCAATGCAGGTAGTGTCGAGGTCTCAGCGACAGGGCCTCTCTCTATCACTAACGGTGGCACGATTACTTCGAGTACATCGTCCGCCGGTAACGCTGGCTCCGTCAAGGTCGGCGCTAATACACTGACGGTAGACGGCGCTTCGAGCAGCATCAATGCTGCGGCGGAGATAGGTTCCTCGGGGCAGACCGGAAGCGTCAGCGTTGCTGCAACGGAAAGCATCACGCTTTCCAATGGTGGACATCTTTCGATCAAGAATAATGCAACCGTTCTCGACCCCGGCAAGCTGGTGCCGACCACACTCGTCGTGTCTGCGCCGGACATCATCCTCAAGGGCGCGCAAATCACCGCCGCCTCGACCGGCAACGTGCCGGCGAGCGATGTGCAAATCAATTTCACGAATCAGCTATCGCTCGATCCCAGCGGCATTACCACCAGCGCGAATCTGGGGAACGGCGGTTCCATCACGATTCAAGGCGGAAAATTCATGCTGCTGGAGAACTCTCAGATCACCACTTCGGTGCTGGGCGCCGCGGGCAACGGCGGGGACATCAATATCACCGTCGATACGCTTATCATGAAAACCGGATTCATCCAGGCCAACACTGCGGGGCAGAACGCTACGGGCGGGCTGGTCAACATCAACGTGCAAACTCTGGTGGCGAGTGGCGGCTCGCTGGCAGTGGGCGGCGACGTGCCCTTCACCTTCCAGCCGGGCGTTTTCGGGTTCAACGTGATCCAGGCCGCAGCGCCAACGGGAGTGAGCGGGATCATCGAAATCACAGCCCCGATACTCGATGTTTCGGGAAGCTTGAGCGGGCTCAATTCTCAGGTCATAGATGTTGGAGGCCTAGGCCGTAACCCCTGTGAGATCACCGGCGGGAGCTCCCTGGGGCAGTCGGGTCGGGGGGGCTTGCCTCCATCAGCGAGAGGCCTTCTGCGAGCTGAGCCAGCCCCGGGATCCGGCCAGGCCGCTGGCTGGACGCCATCGGCCGCCAGTAATCTGCAGCTCGCGTTTTCCAGTTCAAGGTGCTTCTGAGCCGCATGAGCTCCTGGCAGCGCTGCTGCGCATGCGCGACCGCGGCATTGTTGTTGCTTCCGCTAACTGGGCTCGCGGCGGAGGTCGGTGACCACCTCAACGTGCCAGGCGCCCCGCGGCCTGATTTCCTTCCGCCCAAACCCGCGGAAACGTTCGAACTGCCGCCCGTCGGACCTTCCTCCGTCCCATCGCAAGCTGGGCCTTCGGCTCAGGTCCGGATTGATCGAGTAGTTTTCCGCGGCAACACGGTGCTTCCGGAGAGCGAGCTGACTGCAATAGCCGCTCCTTACGTAGGACGCATGGTGAGCGCGTCAGAGCTCGAAGATCTGCGGCAGAAGCTGACCAGGTATTACGTCGATCGCGGCTATGTCAATTCCGGAGTCTTGCTCGCCGAGGTAAGCGCCGATAACGCCGCGGTATTCGACGTGGTCGAAGGGCGGTTGACTGCCGTTCGCCTTCGGGGCATGGAAAGGCTCAACGAAAACTACGTTGCGCGCCGCTTCCTGCGGGACGCCGATCGCCCCCTCAATCTCGATGTCCTGCGGGAACGCTTTCAGATACTTTTGAACGACCCGCTGTTCGACCGTATGAATGCACGCCTGTTGCCGGATGTGCGGGCAGGCGAAGCGATCCTTGATATCGACGTGGTGCGCGCGCGCCCCTATCAGCTGAGTGCTTTCTTCAACAATTACCGCCCACCTTCCATCGGCTCCGAATCGCTCGGCTTGAGCGGCTGGGTGCGGAACCTGACCGGACAAGGAGACATGCTCGAAGCCAGCTTGCAGGCTTCGCCCAAGGAGACCGACACTGCCCGAGGCACCCTCGGCTGGCGGATGCCGCTTGGATACAGCGGCACCTTCCTGTCGGTCGCGACAGAGCACGGTCGCTCATCGGTGATCGAGGAGTCACTCAGGGCGCTCAATATCAGGAGCACTTTGACAAGCGTCGATGCCGGCCTTGGCCAAACGTTGTTCGAAAGCCTTGCGCAAAAGCTGACGTTGGGGCTCAACCGCGTCTACCGGGAAAATCGCTCGTTTCTTCTGGATGCCCCGTTCTCCTTCGTCGCAGGCGAGCCGGAGGGCGTGACAAGGGAAGACTTGTGGCGGTTCTGGCAGGAATACTCGTATCGCACCGAAACTTACGTAGTCGCTTTCCGCTCCACCTTCACTTTCGGCAAGAACAATATCCAGGACATCGCCGGCCTTCCCCTTGCGACGCCTGAGCGGCGATTCCAGATATGGCTGGGCCAGGCCCAGTTTGCCCGCCAGGTGATGGCCAATGGCGCTCAGCTCATCGTTCGAGGCACGACCCAGCAAACTGAAGACAGATTGGTGCCGCTGGACGGTATCTCGGTCGGCGGGGTCTACACCGTTCGAGGCTACGTGGAAAATCAACTCGTGCGGGACGTCGGTGAAATTCTTAATGTCGAATTCGAGTATCCGCTCGTGCGCAGCGCGGGCGCTGGTTTGAACGTCGCGCTAATCCCTTTTTACGACTACGGGCGAGCCCGGAACAATGGGGGGTCCGCCGCATCGATTTCCTCATTGGGATTGGCGAGCCGGTTGCGGTGGCAAGGCCTGAGTGTAGATATCGCAATTGCGAAGCGACTGTCACACCCGGATTTCATCAACGGCCCCAAGGAAAACCTGCAGGAGAAAGGAATACATTTTCAGCTTTCATATAACTTTTTCTGATGAAAGGCAACTGCGCGCCGACCCGGCAATCGCGCGTGGCTATTCGGCCAATGTCTTCAGCCTTGCATCGTCCGGCCGTTCCTGCGCGAGCGTGCGCCAGTACTTACGCGCCTCGTCCCGCAGCTCCGCTTGCTCCAGCCAGGCAGCATAGGCCACTCGTTCCGAGACTGGTGCGGCAATCGCGGGCCGCAGCGCCTGAGCCTGCGCGCGCAGTTCCCCGCCGGCGACGCTGAAGTCGCCCGTACTGACGTAACGCCGGCCGTCGGGAGTGCGCGTGGAAACTTCCCATGTGTAGGCCACGCCTTCCTGCAGTCGCACTGATTCGGGAAGTGTGAGCGACAGCCGTTCGAGCTCCGCTTCATACAGCGACCTGCCGGTGTCGTCGGTTAGCTCGAAGCGGCATTTCACGCCGGGTTCGATTTCCTGCCAGCGAAACTCGGGCGCCGTTTCCAGCGTTCTCGTGCCCGACAGCGTCAGCAACTTGATGCGCGCACTGGGCCTCCGGCCGCGCATGACGTACGCTGCCTGGCCGAGGGCGACAGGCTTGATCGTGACCTTGCCGCCGTTCGCAAGCGGACTCGCTCGCGTTTGCGGCTGCGCTCCGCTCAACACCTGAGGCTCGCCGGCCCGAAACTGAATCTGTGACGGCCCGGAGAACGTGTACTCGTCGCCCGATTGGAAATAGATCACCACAAGCTGTGCGCCAGCTTCGACTTGCACGCGAGCATCGGTGGGGATTTCCGACAGTATTGCGACCGACCCCGGACCCGCGACTCGACCCGACAGGTCCGTCACCATCGCAACGCCTTGCGCGCCGGCGCTCGGCGCCGTGAATATCGCCTGCGCGGCAAGCAGTAGCCCTATCGCGAACGCGCGCCAGCGAAATTTCAATTTGAGTTGGTTCATGGTATCTGCGTCTCCTGACATCCCTATTGTCCATGCCGGCTTTTCTTGCCCGACCTGCTTCCGGCCTGACGGATGGCGCAATTTACGCTCGACATTGCTGCGGCGCCATGAACCCCGGCACTTCCGAACAATTGAATATTTACGTGTGACGTGTGCCCGGGCGGCAGAGACGCGGGAACCTGTGGCGTTCGGCCGCGAGAATAAGTCCAGATGTATCAGCCGCTTATGGCAGGTGATGGGCACACACCCCGCCCATGGCGGGCACCCTTACCAGCGCGGCGGCATAGCCCCGAAGACAGCGCGAGCGCCCCCTCGTCGTGCTCCTCCCACCAGCGCAGGACCCGATGAAAGAAGAATTGCCCTTACCGGGCGGTGAACGGTAAGCTGTGGCCAGTTTGCGCCTTCGCCTGCATCACATCAGATCGATCGTGCCGGCAGCCTGCTGTTCGCTCGCCGCGTCCCTGTTCCCTTTTTTGCCCGATTTCCTGAACTGGACGGCGCTCGCTGCACTCGCCGTCACGGCGCAGACGGCGTTTGCGCAGGGCGCCGGAGATCCCAACGCCGCGCTGGCGAACGAGGTGATAGTCGTGCCGCTCGCGGGCCGTAGCATCTCCGCGCTCGTCACGCATCAGCCGGGCGCGACGACGTTCACCCATGCGATCGCCCTCTTCCCGGGCTCGCCCGGGGCGATGAACCTGCGCGTCGAGGACGGACGGATCCTGTACGGACTGGGCGGCAACTTCCTGGTCCGGGCGCGCCGGCACTTTATCGAGGACGGCGTCCTCACCGTGGTGGTCGATGCACCGAGCGACCAGCAGCCGAATTTCTACCAGGGGTTCCGGGAGACGCCGCGTTACGGCGAGGACGTCAAGGGCGTCGTGGATGCGGTATCAGGGAAATTCGGTGCCCTCGACTGGACGTTCATCGGCACAAGCGAGGGCTCGGTGAGCGCGGTACATGCGGCGCGGATGCTGCCCGCGGACGCAAGGCGCGTGGTGCTCACGGCTTCCGTCGTGAGCCCGAGCCAGCGCGGGCGCGGTATCGAGGTGTCGGACGTGAGACAGGTCAAGATCCCGATCCTGTGGGTCCATCACCGCAACGACCCGTGCAAATACACCCAGTACTCGCGGGTCAGGAACTACGCCGAGCAGACGACGACGCCGCTCGTGAGCGTCACCGGCGCCAGTCAGGCGCGCGGCGATCCGTGCCAGGCCTTCAGCGAGCACGGCTTCGTTGGCATGGAAATCAAGACCATCAAGGCTATCCTGTCCTGGATCCGCACGGGCCAAGTCCCGGCCGACATAGCGGAGTAGCGTCCCCGGCTGGCGCTCAACCCTGCCCAGCCGGCAGGGCGACCTGCGTCTGGACGACCATCGCCACCATCCGGCCGTCGGCATCCCTGATCGAGGTCTGCCACACGGAAGTCGTGCGGCCGACATGCAAGGGCACGCAGACGGCGCGCAGCACGGGCCCCCTGGCCGCGGCAAGAAAATTGGTCTTCGATTCTATGGTTCCGCCACGGTAACCGGCGGGCCGGTGCACCACGGAACCGGCGGCGCCCATTGCGTCGGCCATCGCCATCAGCACTCCCCCTCCAACGCGCCCGTTGCGATTGAAGTGCTCGCGCTTCACCTGCATCTCCGCGGTCACGCGCTCAGCTCCGATCTCCAGCACGCGCACGCCGAGCATGAGCGGCAGTCCAAAGTCGAACACGCTGCGCGCGTCCTCCACAGCTTTCGCCGAAGGTGCCGGCCGCTGTCTACCCGTTCTTCCACTCATGTTCGCGACCCTTCTTCTGAGAGAATCCAGCGATCCGACGGATGCTATCAGACGGTGCGGGGAATTCGCAGCGGGTCCATAATTGCGCCGTGAACCGCACTGCTCGCCAAACGCTCGAGGTCCGGCCGCTGTCTGCTGCCATCGGGGCGGAAATCCACGGCGTTGACCTCACGCAAGAACTGTCGGACGAAACCGTCGCAGACATTAGGCGCATCTGGCTGGAGCACGTGGTGATCTTCTTTCGCGATCAGCCGCTCACGCCCGAGCAATTCCTGGGCCTCGCGCGGCGTTTCGGGCAGCCGGTGGAATATCCATTTCTGAAGGGCCTTGCCGGCTTTCCGGAAATTACTCCGGTGATCAAGCTCGAGCACGAGAAAGTCAATTTCGGCGGCGTCTGGCACTCCGACACCACCTACCTTGAGCAGCCGCCGATGGGGACGATGCTGCTCGGGCGAGAGGTGCCGCCGCTGGGCGGGGATACCCTGTTCTCGAACCAGTACCTCGCCTACGAGGCGCTCAGCGGCCGCATGCGCGATCTGCTCGACGGTCTC